>DASXTX010000040.1:0-13115 GCA_036505195.1 Actinomycetota bacterium | reverse complement strand
TCCCAACGGGATTTGAACCCGTGTCTCCACCTTGAGAGTGTTCTCGGGGCCGGTTTCGCTACCTGCGACGATGACCGAACTCGGGCTTCTGACCTGCGGGTTCTGTGCTCGATGGTTCCCATCGTTTCTTGACGCGTCCCGGTCGTTCGCGGGACGAATGCGGGACGAATGAGCCGCCCGGCGCATGTGGGCTATAAGCCACGTGATGCCCAGGCGGCCACGAAGAGCGCGCTCAGGCCAGCCGCCCAAAGAAGAGTCCATCCGAGATCCGCGCTGAACCGTCGTCCTCCGTCGGCTCTCGCCGCTCTTACCCCATCGTCGATCAGCCCTCCGACGCCCACGGCCGCTAGGGCAGTCGCAATCGCGAGGATGACGGTGTCGAGCACCTCACCTCCCGATATCGGGGGCTCATCGCTCGACGCAGTCGGCGAGTCGGCCCTGGATCTACGTTGCCGTATGGCGGGGGGCACGTCGACGGCGCGCACGAGCTCGATCCGCCGGATTAGGTTGAACCGCCACGGCCACCGCCATGGCGTTGCGTCGACCACGTGAAGCGGAGAGCCGGGCGCATGCTCGACCGGGTCGGGTAGATGCCCGTGCAGCGGCACGGGGCGGCCCGGAAGTCCCAAACGAGTGCACGGCCACCCGGGCGCAGCACGCGGCCGATCTCGGCCAAACCCGCCGTCGGGTCGGCCCAGTAGTGCATCGATAACGTACTGACCACCAGGTCGAACGATCCGTCGGGGAACGCCAGTGAGGCGACGTCGCCGACGAGGAACGACGGCCGGCGCCCGTCGCCATCCTCTATACGGTCAGCGTTTGTTATGGCTCGCTCGATCATGGCCGGATCGAGGTCGAGACCGGTCACGCCGAGGGCGTGCCTGCGAGCCAGCAGGATCGACAGTCGGCCAGGCCCGCACCCAACCTCGAGCACATGCCCGCCATCCGGGGCGACCGCGGCGATGTCGGCGGCGATCCGCCCGAACAGCGAGCCCAGCAGGAGCCGGTGGCTCAGAGTGTCGTAGAGGGCGGCATCGCGGATGAGGATTCCACCCCGCGCCCCTCGCCCCATGGCACGGCGGCCGTGCCGCAAGACGACCCCCGCGGCGGCAGCGGCGACCGCTCCGAGCGAGACGAACGTTCGAGGCGGGGCGATCACTGCTCCTCGTCGATCGCGACGTTCGATGGCGGCCGCGCGAAGAAGTGATCGCCGTTGTGCGGTTCGACGAGCGCGTCGTCGGGGATCGGCTCGTTCCCGCCCTTCGCGCGGCGGTAGAGGACGAAGCCCGCAGGGACATCGGCCGCCTCCTTGATTTGCTTTCCTGCCATCAGCCCGGCGTCGAGCGTGAAGCGGTTCTGCACGATCACGGTGATGCGGACCCTCGACGGTGTGTTCTCACGCACCGCGCCACGCGCCTCGGGTACATCTGCCCTCTCGTGCGAGCCTGGGTGGAGGGATGACGACGACATGGACCTATCCGACGTCACGGCGGGACGTGGCGAGCGCGCCGGCCAGGGCCGCGACGACGGCATACGCGGCGAGGAGCGCGAGGCCCGTCGCCGGCGCCAACAGTGCGCCGGGATCCTGGCCGCTGATCGCCAACGCTGCAGAGCCTGGCAGGAAGCGTCCGACGTCGCCGAGGCCGACGAGATCACCGGCTAGAAGGCCCTCGACGAACAGCAGCCATGCGCAGATGCCGACCAGCGCGGGCACCTGGTGGCGAACGAGCGCTCCCACGCCGACGCCGATTGCCGCCCAGAGCGCCGCCGCGGCCGCGCTGCCGGCGACGAGGAGCACGTAGTCGCGCCCGTCGAGCTGCAGCTCGATCCCACGCGCCCGGAGCGCCGCCGTGCCAGCGGCAACCGCGGCGGCTCCCGCGACGAGCCCGAATCCCGCTCCGATCACGACGCTCACCGAGACCTTCGCCTCCACGACTCGGTCGCGCCGCGGGCTGAACAGGAAGGTCGGCCGGATCGTCCCATGGCGGATCTCGCTGGTGATCGACATCGCTCCCAGCAAGGCTGCGAAGAGCGCGCCCAGGAACTCGCCTCTGCCGAGCACCATCAGTTGCGTGCGGCGGTTGGTGAGCTCCTCGGCGGGGAGCAGGCTATGCAGGAGGATGGCCAACAGGACGAGCCCGACCATCGCGGCGAACAGACCGGGGAGGGTCCGGGTCGAGCGCTGCTTCAGCAGCTCGGATCGCAACAGGGCCATCACGACGCCGCTCCCGTGAGCGCGAGGAAGACGTCCTCCAGCGTTCGGCCGTCCTCGGTGAGCTCATCGAGCCGCCCGGTCGCCACCAAGTGACCGTGGTCGATGATCACGACGTCATCGACGGTCTGCGCCGCCTCGGCGAGCATATGGCTCGACACGAGCACGGTCCGGCCCTGCTCGGCGAAGCGCCGCAGGAATCGGCGAAGCCAGTGGACGCCCGCCGGGTCGAGCCCGTTGGCCGGCTCGTCGAGGATGAGCATCTCGGGGTCGCCCAGAAGGGCCGTCGCTAGGCCGAGGCGCTGCCGCATCCCGAGCGAGTACGTCCTCACCCGACGCCCAGCGGCGGTTCTCAGCTCGACGAGCTTGAGCACCTCCTGCACGCGGGTGGGCGGGATCTCCGCCGCGAGCGCGAGCGCGCGCAGGTGGTCGCGCCCGGAGCGGCCGGGATGGAAGTCGCTCGACTCCAAGACTGCGCCGACCTGGCGGGCCGGCCGGTCGAGGTCGCGGTAGCGGCGCCCGAACACGAGCGCCTCGCCCGCGGTCGGCTCGGCGAGCCCGAGCAATAGTCGGAGCGTGGTCGTCTTTCCGGCGCCGTTGGGGCCGAGGAAGCCCGTGACCGTCCCCCTGCGGAGCGAGAACGTGAGGTCGTCCAGGGCGACGACGTCGCCGAAGCGCTTGGTCAGCGACCTGACCGTGATCACCGCCACGTCGTCCGCGGCCGGAAGGATCGGACCTACCCCGTCGTCGTTATGCCTCTTCACCGCTCAGCCTCGCCTAATGAGCGCCGGGACCGATCGCGCCGCTGAGATGGAGGAAGACGATCAGCCCGAGCAAGGCGACCGCGATGACGATCCCGACGACGACCACCCATCGTGGCGTGCCGCCGGTCGCTCCGTGGTCGGGCCCCCGGCCGGCGTCATCGCCGCTCTCTGGGGAGTGGGACGGGGCTGCCATCAGGATCTCCTCTGTCGCGCGAACGGCCTTCGTGTGGACGCCCGGCACATTAGCGAGACACAGTGTCTCTGTCAAGTCACGGCGTCTCGTCTACCGTCGGGGCGTATACTTCGGGTGTGCCGAAACTGTGGACTGAGACGATCGAGGCGCATCGCCGCGAGGTGCGCGACGCTGTCCTGGACACCACCGCGGCGCTCGTGGCCGAGCGCGGACTGCTGGCGGTGACGATGTCGCAGATCGCCGAGGAGACCGGCATTGGACGGGCCACCCTGTACAAGTACTTCCCAGACGTCGAGGCGATCCTGCGCGCCTGGCATCAACGTCAGATCACTGGCCACATCGAATATCTCGGCGAGGTCCGGGACCAAGCCGGCGACGCCGGCGAGCGACTTGAAGCGGTGCTTGAGGCCTACGCCTTCCTTTCCCGCGGGTCCCGCGAGCACGATGACACCGAGCTCGCGGCGCTCCTCCATCGAGACGAGCAGTTCGCCCGAGCACAGCACCAGGTCCACGACCTCATCCGAGACCTGTTGTCCGAGGCCGCGCAGACAGGGGACGTGCGGGACGATGTCACTCCCGACGAGCTCGCCGACTACTGCCTGCACGCCCTGAGGGGAGCCGGCAGTCGCCGTTCGAAGGCCGCGGTCCGCCGGCTCGTGACGGTCACGATGGCTGGCTTGCACCCTCCGCGTTGAGTCGCTCTGCTCTCGCCACAGCGGGAGGCGCGAGGGTTCTAGCGCGAGACCATCCGTCCCACGGCTCCCATCAGCTCTTGAGCCTGTTCATCTGGGTCGCTCGGGCCGCCATGACCGTCGATCAGGCAGTGACGGACGTGGCCGTCCAACAAACCCAGCGCCACCTTGTCCAAGGCTGCCCTGACGGCATTGATCTGGGTCACGACGTCGATACAGTAGCGATCCTCGTCGACCATCTTGGCCACGCCCCGAACCTGGCCCTCGATCTTGGCCAGGCGGTCGATCAGCTGATCCTTGGTCGCCGTGTATCCGCGAATCTGTGTTGGAGGCAGGCATGACGGGAACGGAGATCGTGGTGACGGTCGGCGGGGCGGGGTTGATCGTCGCGCTCGCCTGGTTCTTCTTCGGACCGAAGCAGGCCCGACGCGCCGAGGTTCGCGGGGGGTTCCAAGAGGTGGAGATCACCGTCAAGGGCGGTTACTCCCCGAACCTCATCCGGGTGCAGGAGGGGGTGCCCCTCCGGCTCGTCTTCGACCGGCAGGAGAACAGCGATTGCTCTGCCCGGGTGGTGTTCCCGGACTTCGGGGTGAGCAAGTCGCTCGCGGCCTTCGGCCGGACCACTGTGGAGCTCATGCCCGCGCGGGCTGGGGAGTTCGGCTTCGCCTGTGGGATGAACATGCTTCATGGCACGCTCCTCGTCGAGCCCGGAGACGGGAACGGTGAGGTTCGGGCAGAAACGTCGGAGATGGCGATCCCGGTCGCGTCGACCGCATCCGCTGGGACCCACACCCATGAGACCCCCAGGGCCGTCGGCGTGGGACCGACTCGAGAGGTCAGCGGCACGGCTCGGGTTGAGTTCGCCCTTCGGGCCGACGGTGTCGCCTGCCCAACGTGCGTGACGAACATCGAGTCTCTGCTCGACCAACTCCCCGGCATCGACCGAGTCGAGACCAACTACGGCGCAGAGCGCGTGATCGTCGACTTCGACCCCTCACAGATCCGGACCGACGAGATGCGCCGCGCCATCGGCAAGGCCGGCTACCGGGTCGAGGAACGGCGCGAATCCGGCTCCGCGGAGACCGAGGACGCAGAAGCGATCGCGCGGCGGGAGGAGATCCGCGATCTCACGCGTCGCGTGATCGTCGGCGCGATCCTGACGGCGCCGGTGCTCATCGCCGTCATGGCGGATCAGTTCTTTGAGGCGACCTGGGTACCGGACTTCCTGTTGAACCGGTGGTTGCAGCTCGCGTTCATCGCGCCCGTGACGCTCTACACGGGGTGGCCGATCCACCGCAGCGGCTGGCTCATCCTCAGCCACCGCACGGCCGACATGAACTCGCTCATCACGCTCGGCACGTGCGCGGCGTTCGGGTACAGCCTGTTCGTGACGGTCTTTCCAGGAGTGGTCCCGCAGGAGCTCCGAGAGGTCTACTACGAGGCCGTCGGCGTGATCCTTACGCTGATCCTGCTGGGCCGGCTGCTCGAGGCGAGAGCCAAGGCCGGGACCGGCGAGGCAATCCGCAAGCTCATCGGGCTCCAAGCCAAGACCGCTCGCATCGTTCGCGATGGAGAGGAGCGGGAGATCCCGATCGAGGACGTCGAGGTCGGGGACATCATCGTCGTCCGGCCCGGCGAGAAGATCCCGGTCGACGGAGAGGTCATTGACGGGCGCTCCGCGGTCGACGAGTCGATGGTGACCGGCGAGCCGATCCCGGTCTCGAAGGACCCGGGTGACACCGTGATCGGAGCAACGATCAATCAGACGGGCGCGTTCCGGTTCCGCGCGACGAAGGTCGGGCGAGACACGATGCTCGCCCAGATCATCGGGCTCGTCGAACAGGCCCAGGCCTCCAAGGCGCCGATCCAGCGTCTCGCAGATCTCATTGCCAGCTACTTCGTCCCCGCGGCCGCGTGCATCGCCATCGGCACGTTCGTCATCTGGTTCGACCTTGGGCCCGCGCCAGCGGTCACGTTCGCGCTCGTGAGCGCCGTCTCGGTCTTGATCATCGCGTGCCCGTGCGCGCTTGGCCTCGCGACACCGCTGTCGATCATGGTGGGGACGGGTAAGGGCGCCGAGAACGGCGTCCTGATCCGCTCCGCCGAGGCCCTGGAGACCGCATACAAACTGAACACGATCGTCCTGGACAAGACGGGAACGATCACGAAGGGCGCCCCTGCCCTCACCGATGTCGTCGTCGCCGACGGCTTCGATGAGAAGACGCTGCTTCGCCTCGTGGCATCAGCGGAGCGCTCATCGGAGCATCCGCTCGCATCGGCGATCGTGTCGGGAGCCGAGGCCCGCGGCATCGCCCTCACCGAACCAAGCGAGTTCGACTCGATCACGGGCCAGGGCGTCCGGGCAGCGGTTGAAGGCCACCACGTGCTGGTCGGTCGGAGGGGGCTGCTCCTCGAAGCGGGTACAGACCCGTCGACGCTCGAGGACGTCGCTGCGCGTCTGGCCGAGGACGGAAAGACTGCGATCTACGCCGCCGTCGACGGTCGTCCCGCCGGCGTCGTCGCGGTCGCCGACACGATCAAAGAGGACTCGCCCTCCGCCGTCCGTGCGCTCCGCGACCTCGGCCTGGAAGTCGTCATGATCACCGGCGACAACGCCCGCACCGCCGAAGCGGTCGCACGCCAGGTCGGGATCGAGCGCGTGCTCGCCGAGGTCCTTCCGCAGGACAAGGCCGTCGAGGTTCGGCGGTTACAGGACGAGGGGAAGCTCGTAGCGATGGTCGGGGACGGCATCAACGACGCGCCGGCGCTCGCGCAGTCCGACGTCGGCGTCGCGATCGGGACCGGGACGGACGTCGCGATCGAGGCGGCGGACATCACGCTCATCTCCGGCGACCTGCGCGGGGTCGTCTCAGCACTTGCGCTCAGCCGGGCCACGATGCGGAACATCCGGCAGAACCTGTTCTTCGCGTACATCTACAACTCGATCGGGATCCCAATCGCGGCCGGGATCCTGTACCCGTTCTTTGGGATCACGCTGAACCCGATGATCGCGGCCGCGGCGATGGCTGCCAGCTCGCTCTCGGTCGTGACGAACGCGAACCGGCTGCGTGGGTTCAAGGGGCCCGCGGTTGCGGGTGGGGCGCGACCGGTTGCTGGGCCTGTTCGAGTGGAGGTCGGCGAGCGCGAATTGACCAAGAAGGAGGAGACCATGGCAACCGTTAGGGACCCCGTCTGCGGAATGGAGATCGACCCGGCTTCGGCGGCCAGCAGCGAGGAGCACGAGGGCCAGACGTACTACTTCTGCTCGCAGACCTGTCACGACAGCTTCATGGCCGAGCCCGAGAAGTACGCGTTCTGATCGCCGGAGATATCTGTCCGTCGACCGAGAGGTTGGTGCCGAGATGAGCTCGCGGCAGACTCCATCATCTCTCCTCGCCTCTGCGGCAACTAGCTCTTCCGCCCGCCCCGCCCTCTGGCATCGCCCAGCTACGGGTGGCCTCCCAGGGCGGCGAGACGGCTGCGAAACTCCTCGGCGTCGATCTCGCCTCGGGCGAACCGCTCTTCGAGGATCCGCCGCGCGCTCGCGTCGCCCCGCGGCTCCGAGAACCGCCGCACCGCCCAGATCCCCAGCGCCACGAGGAGAAGGATCGAGGGGATCCACATCGCCCACATCATCTGGTCCATCCCGGTCCCGTCCATGTGTGCCATCGTGCTCCTCGAGTCTACTGCCCCTCGTGCGCGTACTCCGAGCTCGCGGCTGGAGATTGGTGTTGGGGGCCTGCACGGAGACCCTGCGCGTCATCCGAGGTGGCGGGCCGTTCTGCGCTCGTCATCCCATCAGATGCTCCTCCAGCTGCGATGCGATGTCGTCCGGCGGGACGTACATGGCTCCGCCGTGCTCAGGGGCGCCGTAGTCACGCAGCCACGCGATCTTCCCGTCGCCGCCAACGAGGAAGAACGTGTGCCCAGGCTCGCCCGTGGCCATCATCCAGCTCGGAATCCCGTACTTCATCCACACGGTGTTTCCCTGATCCGACAACATCGGAGCGGTGATCCCAAGCGTGCCGCCGTCCTCCCGCCACGCGGTCACCGGGTCGGGCGAGATGGCAAGCAGTTGCACGCCGAGGTTCGCGAAGCCCCGATCACGTTGCAGGTCGACCACCTGCTGCATGCACCCGATTCACCCAGGGCCCATGCTGAAATACAGGAGCACGGGCTTGCCGGCGTAGTCCGACAGCGAGACGGGTCCGCCGCTCGCCGACTCGAGCGTGAACGCCGGTGCCGTATCGCCCACCGCGATCGGGCCCTCCTGCTGCCGGCTCGATGTCCCAGCGTTGCGGGTGCAGGCCGCGGCCAGGATGGCGAATCCGATCGTCGTCGAGATCCATCTTCGAGATCTCATCCGCTCGCTCCTTTCGGGGGCTCGATTGTGATCGGTGCGTCGTAGTCGTAGTACCGATGATCCATGAAGTGTCCCGGGGCCCGCATCTCGGCTCGGTGCACCAGCCCCTTTGTGTCGACCCAGAGCCTGAACCACACTGGGAGGTCCGAGGTGCCTCCGGCGAAGGCGATCTCAGTGGTTCGGACACCGCCCAAGGTGGTCCGGCCGAGGATCCGAACGTCCTGATACGGGCGGAACGAGTCCCAGATGTACGTGGGTACTGGCACTGCGGGCGCGCCGCGTTCGATCTTCCAAACGCCATTCCCCTCGCGGGTGTACCTCGTGTCGTCGATCCATACGGTCCGAAACGTACTTCCCTGCTGTTCGACGTCACTCTCGAAGGAGTTCGGTGCCGTGAAGGCATAGGTCGCATGAACCGTCGTCCCGAGACCCGAGGTGAGGTCCTCCTGAAGACGGTAGCTGGCGAGCGCACCCATCGCCCCGATCGTCCGCCGAAGCAGTTCCTTCCCCGAGGCGGCGGGCAGCGCCGGCAGGCGGAAGGTTGCCCGGACATCCGCCGAGGCGCCGACATCGACGGCGACGACCTCACCCCCTCGGAGGTCGACCTCCCCCTTCCGACAGGTGTCGGCGCACTGCGACAGCGCCACGGGTGCGCTGTCCACGGTTGCTCGAACCGGGAACCTTGCGGTGGCTTCGGGCCCGTCCAGGCCGAGGACGTAGATCGTGACCTCGTTCTGCCCGGGCCGTCCGGGTTGGAGGGTGAGGCCGACGAGCACCGGCCCGGCGTGGGATCCGAGCGTCAGTCCCTCTCCCGTAGGGATCGGGGAGACCTCCGTCGGGCCGGAAGGTCCCTCCGCGGCCTCCGCCAGCCGTCCGGGGGGCAGGGGGAACGCGGACAACAGCGCCGCCGCCCCGATCGCGAGGACGGCCGCGGCGGTCTCCGCTCTCGGGAGGAAGGCGATCCGCCGCCAGGCGAGCACCGATAGCTGCACCATCGCCAACACGATGAGGACCTTCGCCACCAGCACGAGTCCGTAGGAGGACCCGAACAGCGCCGCCAGCCCGCCCACCTCCTGGATCCCGCGTATCACTCCGGTTCCGGCAGTCACGGCGAACGAGGCCAACGCCGGTGGGGTGAATCGGTCGAGGAGCGTTCGGCCGGCTCCGCCGCGCCATCCGTCGGGAGGGCGCTGGAGCGCGAGGGCCATCACGCCTCCGGCCCAGAGGCCGGCCGACACGAGATGGACCGCCTCCACCCCGATGCCCCACGCCCGAGGCTGGATCGCCGCCGCGTGGCCGGCAGCAGCGAGGGCAACGATGGCACCGACGGCGAACGGCGCCGCGCGGCGAGGCCATCTCCACGCGACGAGGACCCCCACGGCCTCGAGGAGGACCCTGCCCAGCCGCGCCCATCCCGGCAGGCCGGTCGTGAGGTAGGTAAGGATGGCGCTCCCGGATGGAGACGGCGCCGCCACCAGTGCCTCGCCCAGCACGACCACGACGCCGCCGACGAGTGCGGCAGCGAAGACGGGCAGGACTGCCGTCCGGACCCACTCCAGCGAGGGCCTCCTGCGTGCCAGCCGGCCGAGCAGCTGGAGGCCGAGCAGCAACAGGAGGCCCACGTCCTCTACGAGACGACCCACCGAGACCAGGAGGTCACGTGCGGTGGGCTCGTCGGTCGTCCCGCCTTCGGCCCCGGGGCCGGGCGAGACGCCCACACCGAACCGGAACGAACCGGACAGGGTGTGGCCGTCGACCACGCTCACCGTGGTCCAGGAGACCTCGTAGACGCCGGTCTGGTTCGTCGTGAGGTCGATGATCACCCGGTCGTCGGCGATCACCCGACCCGCTGCCGTGCGCGCGTCGGGCTCGAGGACGGCTGCCCGGGAGAGCCTGACGTTCAGCGGCTCGGAGAACGTGAGGATCACCTGCCCGGGCGCGGTGCCGAGGGTCGATCCGGGCTCCGGCGAGGCCGACACGAACCCGGCATGCGCGAGGGCCGTGGCCGGGAGGGCCACGACCGCGATCGCAGTCACCACGGTCGCCGCCACGAGGCGCTTGGTCATGCGGCCGCTGTGCCCAGGAGCCATGTCGGCGATCAGTCCTCCTCGCCTTTCATACGGGCGGCCATCCGCTTCGGGAGAAGAGCCGAAGCAGGGGAGCGAAGAGCTGGACCCACCGTCCGGTGATCATCAGCACGCCCATGAGAACCAGGACCGAGCCGCCGAGTACCTCGATCGCTCGCCCGTGGCGCCGAAGCCATCGGAACAGTCGTCCCGTCTTCGCCACGCCGAGAGCGAGGAGGAGGAACGGGACGCCGAGACCGAGGGAGTACACGAACAACAGGGCCGCTCCCCGCAACGCTCCTCCTACCGTCGCGGCGGCGGTCAGGATCCCGGCGAGGACCGGTCCGATGCACGGCATCCATCCGATGGCGAAGGCCATCCCCAAGGGGAGGGCGCCGGCAGGGCCCGGGCGGATCCGCGCCAGATCGAACCGCCGCTCGCGGTACAGGAACGGCACCCGCAGCAGGCCGGTCGTCGCCAGGCCCATCACGATCACGAACACGCCCGCGACCCTGCCGAGGACGAACCGGTTCCGAAGGATCAGCGCCCCCAGCTCGGACGCCGCTGCGCCCATCAACGTGAACGTCACGGCGAAGCCGGCCACGAACAGGCCCGCGGCGAGCATCGTCCTGCTCCGGATCGCAACCGTCCCGGAGGAGTTCGACGGAGCACCGCTCGCGACGCCGCTCACGTAGGACACGTAGCCGGGCATCAGCGGGAGGCAGCACGGCGAGGTGAAGGAGATGAGACCGGCGACGAAGGCGAGGGCGAAGGGGCCGAGGACGCTCACGACGGAGCCCTCGACAAGACGTCGTTCAGGGCTTTCTCCAAGACGTCTTCGTCCAGGTAGCCAACGAAGCGGTACCGGATCGTTCCGGCGGGATCGATGATGAACGTCGTGGGGAAGCCGATCAGCTCATAGTCGTACGCGAGCGACCCCGAGGGGTCGGTGACGCTCGGGTACCTCAGGCGGAACTCGTCGACGAACGCCCGCCCGGCCGCGTCGTCGTCTCGATGATCCACACCGAGGAAGCGCACGCCCTGATGGCGGTACGCTTCCGAGACGCGCCGGAGGCCGGGTGCCTCCAGCCGGCATGGTGCGCACCACGACGCCCAGAAGTTCAGCACGACTACCTGACCGCGGAACGACAAGAGGGCGATGGGCGTGCCGCCGTCGAGCGACGGCAGCTCGAAGTCCGGAGCGGGTGTGTTCTCGACCTCCGCCCTGGCCTTGTAGTTCGCGACGGTGAACCCACCGACCGAGGACGTGCCCCGGGAGCGCAGTTCCATGACAGCCAGGACGGCGACGACCGCAGCAACCGCAAGGGCGCCGACCCACAGAGTGACCGCCGTGGTCCTTTGCCCGCTCATGGGCACTCCGTTCCGGAGCGTTGTCCGTTCCGCGGTGAGCCTCGACGACGAGGAGGATGGCGGGTCACACGCCACCCTCCCTCCGGAGCGCGCAGTCGATCTCTCTTGTCGCGCTTGTTGCGCGCGCCTGCGTCGGCGGGCTCAAGGGCCGGGAGTCGGACGTCGTCTCAGACGTCCCGCGACGGACCATCTGTCGCATGGCATCGGCCGCCACCGCGTCGGTCGGGACAGACCCTGCCCGAGTCAGCTCCTCAGGCAGATCGGCCACCTCCTTGCGAAGGGTGTCGACATCGTCGCTCTCAGCATGCCCATCGGCTGGCATGTCTGAATGCCGCATCATCCGGAAGCAGAGGAACATCGCCGCTGCGCAGGCGGCAGATGGCAACACGGCCAGCAGGAATCTCAAGGGAACCTCCTAAGTCAAGAAGCGAAGCGCCAGGACGGCGCGAGGAAGACCTAGGAAGAGAGGCGCGGCGGCCGTTCGAGCACGTCCGCCGGCACGAGGCTGGGTCGGCGGGAGCGATCCACAAGGATGCGCGATGCGCGACGTTGTACGAGGAGAACGACCGAGGCCAGCAGCGCTACACACATCGCACTCCACGTCCCAGCCAGGCTGCACTCTGGGCACATCGAACCTCCCGACATCGGCATCCCGAGCGGGATGCCGAGCAGCACGACCAGCACTACGAGCAGGACGATTACGGTCACCCTCAGCACATCGAGGACCGTACCACTCGCCCGCTCAGAACGCCCTCTATCGGGAGATCATGCGACCGACCGCGCCCATCAGGGAGGTCCGCTTCCCCTTCAGTGGTAGCGCAGGGTATCTGAGGTGCCTCGTGCTAGGTTGATTGTTATGAAGCGCGTGGCTCTTGTCCTCGCGATCGGCTACTTGGTCCTCGCTCTGGTCGGCCGGGCGGGGGAGGCGGCGGGGGTCTATCCGTGCGAGTGCTACGAGGACTGCTGGTGCAAGAAGCCCGGCCTGAGCCTGTTCCGCTGGGTGTTCGCGCGGTTCCACCACTTCCCAGTGAACGATGGAGTGCCGCTCGAAGCCCCGGGATCGTCCTGACGCCGCCTCCGGTGGCGAACGTCACGCTCCGCGACTACGAGGGGTGCCCCCACTGGCAGACGGCGGACGACCGGCTCCGCGAAGCGCTCCGCGCGGAGGGCATGGCGGACGTCGAGCCCCTTCTCGAGCGGGTCGAGACTGCCGAGGAGGCCGAGCGCCTTCGGTTCATCGGTTCGCCGACAATCCTCGTGGACGGTCGGGACCCGTTGGCGGCAGCCGAAGCAGCCTTCGGCCTGACCTGCCGCGTCTACCAGACGCCCGGGGGTCTCGCCGGTTCGCCGACGCTGGACCAGCTTCGCGGGGCGGCCCCCGCCTGAGCGGTCACGGAACCAGCTGGCGCCAGTCGCTCTTGCCGCGCTCCGCGAGGGACTCGACGTCCAGCGCC
>DASXTX010000039.1:0-6916 GCA_036505195.1 Actinomycetota bacterium | reverse complement strand
TCGACTACGTGCACGACGCGCGCCACGTGCTGGTCACCTCGCAGACCCCGTTCCCGGTCCAGGTCGACGGGGACTCGCTCGGCGACCACCGGCGCCTCGAGGTCGACCTCGCACCCGAGGCGCTCTGGGTCGTGGCCTAGCCCTTCGCGGCCTACCTCGCCCGGTCCGCGCTCGCGCCCTGTTCGGATCCGCCATCTCGCACCTGGATCCCGCACTCCCATTTCGACAGGCCGGCCCACCGGCCCTCGCGCTCGTGCTCGCCGGCGAGCGACAGCCGGGTGCAGGGCGCGCAACCGATCGAGGCGTACCCGAGGTCGTACAGCGGGTTGTGGGGGAGCTCGTGCTCCCTCAGGTACGACCAGGTGTCCCGGCGCGTCCACGTGGCGACCGGGTTCACCTTGACGATCCAGCTGCCCGGTTCGAGCTCGTACCGATCGATGATCGGGGCCGTGGCCCGGGTCGGGGACGAGTCGCGTCGGAACGCGGTGATCCAGGCCTCGCGGCCGCGAAGTGCCGCGAGCATCGGCCGCACCTTGTTGATGTCGCAGCACCGCTCGGGTTCGCGCTCGTACAAGCGGGGACCGAAGGCCTCGCGCTGCGTCGCGGGGGTGTACGCGCCGGTGAGCTCGACCACGTTCAGGTCCAGGAGCTGGGTCAACCGCCGCTTGAACGCGAGCGTCTCCTCGAAGTGGAACCCGGTCTCGAGGAACAGCACGGGCACGTCGGACCGGATCCGTGTCGCCATGTGCATGACGCAGGTCCCCTCGGCCTGGAACGCCGAGGCGAGCGCGATCTCGCGCAACCCCGACTCCTCGAGCGCCCAGCGCACGATCTCGCGCGGGTGCGAGGGTTCGAGGCGGGCGTTCAGCGCACGGAGCGCTTCGTCGGAGAGCAAGGAGTCGGGCATGAGGAGCCTCGGTGTGGGGGCGCACGGAGTATAGGTCCGGGTCGGGGTCGCTCGGCCCGCGGCTATCCTGTGGGCCGCTCACCGCGACGAAAGGTTGATGCGCCATGCCCCACGACACCACGATCGCCCCCCACGGCGGCGACCTGGTCGACCTGCTCGTCCCCGAAGGTCGGCGAGAAGCCACCCGAGCCGAGGCCGAACACCTGCCCAAGCTCGTGGTCAACGCGCGCGAACTCTCCGACCTGGAGATGCTCACGGTCGGGGCCCTGTCCCCGCTGACGGGGTTCGTGGGCGAGGCCGACTACGTGTCCGTACTGGAAACGATGCACCTGACGAACGGCCTGGCCTGGTCGATCCCGGTCACGTTGTCCCTCACCGACGACGACGTGAAGCGGATCGGCGCCGGGGGCTCGGTCGCCCTGCTGCCGTGGGAGGCGGGCGACCCGATCGCCGTCGTCGAGGTCGCCGAGGTCTTCAAGCGCGACCGCCAGAAGGAGTCGGTCGGCGTCTTCGGGACCGAGGACCTCGAGCACCCGGGCGTGCAGGCGCTCCATGACGCGGGTGACTTCTGCCTCGCCGGCACGGTTCGCGCGCTCGCTCTGCCCGAGCACGACGACTTCCTGCCGTACCGGCTCACGCCCGCGCAGACGCGGGCCGCGTTCGCCGAGCGAGGCTGGAGGACCGTCGTCGGCTTCCAGACCCGGAACCCGATCCACCGCGCCCACGAGTACCTGCAGAAGTGCGCGCTCGAGATCGTCGACGGGCTGCTGGTGCACCCATTGGTGGGGGCGACGAAGGACGATGACGTTCCGGCAGACGTGCGGATGCGTTGCTACGAAGCGCTCTTCGAGGGCTACTACCCGAAGGATCGTGCGATGGTGTCGGTGTTCCCCGCCGCGATGCGGTACGCCGGGCCCCGCGAGGCGATCTGGCACGCGATCTGCCGCAAGAACTACGGCTGTACGCACTTCATCGTCGGCCGCGACCACGCGGGGGTCGGCTCCTACTACGGGACCTACGACGCGCAGCGGATCTTCGAGGAGTTCGAGCCCGGCGAGCTGGGCATCACGCCGTTGATGTTCGAGCACTCGTTCTGGTGCAACGCGTGCGAGGGGATGGCATCGCCCAAGACGTGCCCGCACGGCCAGGGGTCGCGGGTGTCGCTGTCCGGCACCAAGGTGCGCGAGATGCTGCGCGCCGGCGAACGACCCCCGGCCGAGTTCAGCCGCCCCGAGGTGGCCGACATCTTGATCGACGCCATGCGCGAGCGGTAGCCCGGCGAGCCGCCTCGTTTGCCCGCTCACCAGCGCCTTGGTAGCCTCGCGTCCGCCTTGGCGGCGGCCGAGACCGGTGAGGGGAGGGCCCCACGACCGCTCGAAGGACCGCTCGAAGGACCGCGCTCCGAACCTTCCTCGCCCTCAGCCTCATCGCTGCTACGCTCGGCGTGCTGCCCGCGCTCGCGGGCACGAAAGAGGAGCTCGACGCGGCAAAGGCCGAGCTCGCGAGGGTCCAGACCGAGCTCGACCGGGCGACGGCAAGGTGGAACGAGGCCGCGTCCCGCCTGGACGTCACGCGCGGCGAGATCGTCGACACACGGATGCGGATCGGCCGGCTCGAGGGGCGGGTGGCCGCGATCGAGACCCGCCTCAACCGCCGGGCCGTGATCGCGTTCACGAACGGTCCTGCGAGTACGATCGACCTCCTACTCTCCTCGGGTTCATTCACGGACTTCACCGATCGGCTCGAGTTCCTCGGGTCGATGGCGCAGGAGGACGGCGACTTGATCCTCGAGCAGGAGGTCACGCGGGAGGAGCTCCGGCGCGAGCGCGACAGCCTGTTCATCCTCGAGGAGCGTCAGGCGAGCGTGGCGGAGGAGCTCGGCGCGATCAAGGAGAGCATCGACGCGCAGCTCGGACGGATCTCCGATCGCGTGGCGGAGCTGACGGCGAAGTACCGCGAGGAGATCGCGGCCACCAAGGAGCTCGCGATCCTGGGTCAGACGCCCAACCCCGACGGCTCGCTGCAGGTGTGCCCGGTCGCCGGGCTGAACTCCTTCGTCGACTCGTTCGGCTGGCCGAGGGACGGCCACACGCACCAGGGGATCGACCTGATCTCGCCGTACGGGACGCCGGTCGTGGCCGCTCACCCTGGCAGCGTCACCCATTCCTCGAGCTCCTCGGGGGGGATCTCGGCCTACGTCTACGGCTCGGGCGGCTACTCGTTCTATGCGCACCTGTCCGGCTACAGCAGCGCGAGCGGCAGCGTCGGCGCCGGCACCGTCATCGGCTACGTGGGGAGCACAGGGAACGCAGGCTCTACGAACCACCTGCATTTCGAGTGGCATCCGGGCGGCGGTGCGGCCGTGGACCCATACCAGATGCTGCTCGCGGTCTGCTGAGTACGGCTCGTCCTCGGATCCGCCACCGGTACCGGAGCGTCCGGCGCGCTACGATGCGTCCTCATGAGCGAGCAAGGCGGGAACCGACGGATCGACCGGATCCGCAGGCCCGAGTTCGTCGAGGGCCTGGCCGGACTGTCGCTGGAGGACCTTCGGGCCCGCCGCGACGAGTGTTACGCCGAGCGCGAATACCTGTCGCTCCTCCGCCGGCTCGTCCAGGGGCGCGCCGAGATCCTCAAGGCGGAGGTCGAGCGTCGCGGAAACAGCGGCGAGGGAGGCAGCCTCGTCGACCAGCTCTCGACGATCCTGTCCTCGGAGGGCCAGGGACCGTCCCGGGGCGAGGCCGTCAAGGTGGGTCTGCCGGAGGAGGAGATGCTCCTGGCTCGCCGGCGGGTCGAGCGGTTGGTCGCCGATGCCGAGATCTCCGACCCGGGTGCGCTCGACGACGAGCGCCTGGCCGCCGCCGTGGACCTGCTGGTCGGCGAGGAGTACGAGGTGTCCCAGGCTCGCAACGACGTGCTCCAGGTGATGGACGCCCTGCAGGAAGAGCTCAAGCGCCGGTACCGGGATGACCCCTCGCTCGTCCTCTCCTGACCCACCCACCCGTCCGTCCTGACCCACCGACCCGTCCTGACCCTCCATCCGTCCTGACCCACCCACCCGTGTGACCTACGCGCCCCCTCGTACCCGAGGCGTCGGTCGCGGATCGGCCCGAACGGTTGCGTCGGAGGCCAGTCGGCCGGGTGGGGCGCCGGTGGGTCCCTCGTGTCCGACAGGCCATCCCGCCTGGGGGGAGCGCGGCGGACCAGGCGATTTGGGCCACGAGACCTATGGACCTGCTTCGGCCGAACCCGCACGCTCTTCCCCGAATCGCGCACCATCGTGCGCTAACGTGCGGCCCCGACCGATGAGCGAACGAGACCTTTCCGGGCACGGCCCCGGGGTCCAGACGGACCCCGAGCTGCCGAGCGTCCAGGAGCAGCTCATCGTCTTCGCCCGGGAGCTCGGGGAGCTCTACCGCCTCGAACGCTCCCGTAACGCCGAGCTCGAGATGGTCCTTGCGAGCCTGCGGGACACCTACCTCGCCACGATGAAGAGCCTCGCGACCGTCATCGAGGCCAAGGACCAGACGACCCGCGGCCACCTGGATCGAACCCAGGTGTTCGGGCTCGCGCTCGCCCGGCGGGTCGACCCCGAGCTGGCGCGCTCGCCGACCCTCGGGTACGGGTTCTTCCTCCACGACATCGGCAAGGTCGGGATCCCCGAACACATCCTGTGCAAGGCGGGTCCGCTCTCGGTCGACGAGTGGACGGTGATGCGCAACCACCCGATCATCGGTGCCCAGATCGTCGCGCCGATCGCGTTCCTGTCCGACACCGTCGAGCTGATCCGTCACCACCACGAATGGTTCGACGGGACCGGGTACCCCGACGGGCTGGCGTCCGAAGCGATCCCGCTCGGGGCGCGCGTGTTCGCGGTGGCCGACTCGTTCGACGCGATGACCAGCGACCGTCCGTACCGCGGCTCGATCGGTGCCGAACGCGCCCTCGCCGAACTCCAGAGCGGCGCCGGGACCCAGTTCGATCCCGAGATCGTTCGCGTGTTCGTCGACATGGTGGAGCGCGATCCGCCCGACGACGACGTGGACTTCGAGCACGCCCTCAAGCACGCCAGCTGACGCACCGAATCCGCCGAACCCCGCTGCGCTCGCTAGGCTTCGCGTGTGCCGACCGCCGCGCCGCTCGTCCGGGTCGTGCGTTCGGGTCTCGTCGAGAGCGTCCACCTCGGCCACGTGGTCGTGTGCGATCCGCGAGGCCGCGTGCTCGCCGCCATCGGCGACCCTGACCGCCTCGTCTTCTCACGGTCGTCCATGAAACCCCTGCAGGCGGCCGTGTCCCTGCGCCGGATCGCCGAGCCGCTCCCCGACGACCTGGTCGCCGTCATGTGCGCATCGCACAACGGGGAGCCCGTCCACGTTCGGCTCGTGCGGCGACTCCTGCGAAGCGGCGGGTTGTCCGAACGCGACCTGGGGTGCCCCCCGGACCTGCCGATGGAACCCGAGGCGCGTCGGGCGGCCGCCGGTCCCCGCCGGATCACCCACAACTGCTCGGGCAAGCACGCCGGCATGCTCCTCGCGTGCGAGCGCTCGGGCGCCGAGCTCGCCGCCTATCTCGAACCGTCCCACCCGCTCCAGCGCGAGATCGTGCGCGCGGTGCGTTCGGCCACGGACGTCCAACGACCGGCGATCGGGGTCGACGGGTGCGGCGCCCCGGTCCACGGGCTGCCCCTGCGCGGCATGGCGACGCTGTTCGCACGGCTCGCCAGGCCCGAGCGGCTCGGCCGACTCGGCGAGCGCGCCGCCCGGGCCGTCGCGGCGATGCGATCGGCCCCGTACCTCGTCGCGGGGCGCGGCCGTTCGGACACACGGTTGATGGAGGCGATCCCCGGCCTCGTTTGCAAGGTGGGGGCCGAGGGCCTGCACTGCGCGGCCATCCTCGACGCCGGCATCGGGGTCGCGGTGCGGATCGATGACGGGAGCGACCGCGCCGCCGCACCAACGTTGGTCCGGACGCTCGACCTGCTCGGCGTCCTGGACGAGGGACAACGGGCCGGGCTGGCGGCCGTGGCGGCGCCTCCCGTGCTCGGTGGCGGCCGGCCCGTCGGCCGGTTCGAGGTCGGGTTCCGGCTGCGCGGCCGATCCGGCTGAGCGCCTTCGGCTGCGTTCGCGGCGCCCTCCCGTACGATTCCTGCATGGGCAACGGTCGAGGCACCATCGAGCGCGCGTGGAACGGGCGCCCGCCGCCCGGCGACGACGCGCCGAGGATCGCCGTGGTCAGTCTGCACACGTCCCCGCTCGATCAGCCGGGTTCGGGCGACTCCGGCGGGATGAACGTCTTCATCCGGGCGGCGGCCGAGCGCCTGTCCGCGGGCGGCCTCCAGGTGGACGTCTTCACGCGCACACGAGACGAGCGTCGTCCCGAGGTCGAGGAGCTTGGGAACGGCTCCCGGCTGATCAACGTGCAGGCCGGACCGAGCGCCCCGGTGCCGAAGGACGAGCTCCCGAGGTTCCTCCCCGAGTTCCTGGGGGGCGTGCTCCGGCGGGCTCGGGCGGAGGGGTCGGACTACGACCTCGTCCACACGCATTACTGGCTCTCGGGCTGGGTAGGGCGCAGCGCCCGCGAGATCTGGGGCGTCCCGCTGGTGGCTTCGTTCCACACGCTCGGCAAGGTGAAGAACTACTCCCTGTCGCGCGGCGAGCGCCCGGAGCCTCCGGACCGTCTGTCGGGCGAGGAGCTGGTGATCGCGGACGCGGACCGGCTTGTCGCGGCCACGCCGGTCGAGGCCGCGCAGCTCGTCGGCCTGTACCGCGCCGAACCCGACCGCATCCGCATCGTTCCCCCGGGCGTCGATCACGCCCTGTTCTTCCCCCGAGATCGGAGCCGGGCCAAGGCGCGGCTCCACCTCGCGGATCTGCGACTGCTGCTGTTCGTGGGACGCCTGCAGGCGCACAAGGGCCCCGACGTCGCCATCCGGGCGGTCGCCGAGGCGATCGCCCGTGACCCGGCCGGGACGCGCGACGTCGTGCTCGCCATCGTCGGCGGTCCGAGCGG
>DASXTX010000038.1:0-6135 GCA_036505195.1 Actinomycetota bacterium | reverse complement strand
TGGGGCCGGAACGCGCCACTCGTCACGCTGCTGAAGCGCCGCGGCGACCGGGAGGTCGGGCCGTCGCGGTGGGCGGCGCGGATCTCGACGGATCCGGTGTTCGGCCGCCTGTACGTGGGCGACATCTTCGTCGCCCACCTCGCGCCGACCGCGGCGCACGCGTTCCGGGTGGACGTCGCTCGCGGGCCCGCCCCGGCGCTCGAGGTGATCGGACGGCTGGCCGGGCTCGCGGACGACCCCGCGTTCGTCGGGTACCCCTACCCGCTCGCGCGGGCGCACCAGGCGGCCCGCGTCACGGGCTACGACGTGGTGGACGTCCGGCGAGCGTTCCGGGAGGCGCTCTCGCGCCGCGGGATGGCCGAGAACGACGTCGAGCTGCTGTTCCAGGATTTTCACGAGGTGTTGAACCGGTGACGGGGGGCTCAAGGAGCGAGCGCGAACGCGCGAGCGGTAGCCAGCCGGTGACGGGGGGCGCGGAGGGCGCGGGGAGCTCAAGGAGCGAGCGCGAACGCGCGAGCAGTAGCCCCCGTTCTGGAGGCTACAAGGGCCGGATCTTCGGGAGGAACGTCCTCGAGTCGACGTTCCGCTCCTTCTACGGGACGGACCTGTTCCTCGGCGAGCTGCTCGCGGCCGAGGATCCCGAGCGCGGCCGCCGGTTCCTGTTCCGCGTGATCCAGGTGACGTACGGCTCGGATTCCTCGGATCCCTCCTGGTCCGAGCGCACCGCCGGCTCGTACATGTCGGGCGACGTCGCCGGGACCGAGTACACCCTTCGAGACCCCGAACAGCGGCTGTACAAGGTCGCGACGTGCCAGCCGCTCGGGTACATCGACGCGGCGGGCGCGTTCCGCAAGCCGAAGTCGCTCCCGGCGCAGTTCGCGAGGGTGACGGCGCCGACCGCCGAGGACTTCGACTTCCTGCGCGAGCGCATGGGCGACGTGCGGGTCGGCCTGCTCCGCTCCGGCGAGGACACGATCGATCTCGAGATCGGCGTCCAGGGCGACACGCTCACGTCGCACGTGGGCGTCTTCGCGACCACGGGCATGGGCAAATCGAACCTGATGAAGGTGCTCGCGGGGCAGATCCTCGCTTCGCGGGGCCGGTACGCCTGCCTGCTGTTCGATCCGCACGGCGAGTACCTCGAGGGCGGGAGCGGGACGCGCAAGGGGCTGCGCTCACACCCCTGGGCGTCCGACCGGCTGAAGGTCTATGCGACGCGGGCGGCGGGGGCGGGCGCAACGTCGCTGCGGCTTTCGCTCGCCGAGCTCACCCAGGGCGACCTGCAGACCGCGTACGAGTGGAGCCACGCCCAGGAGGACGCGATCTACCGGCTGATCCGGTACTTCCACGAGGAGTGGATCGTCCGGGTGGGCGAGCAGCAGGACGTCGCGTCGCTCGCCGAGGATCTCGGCGTCGCGACCAGCACGATGCAGGTGATCCAGCGGCGCGCGCAACGGATCCTCGACATGCCGTGCATCTCGCGCGACCCGTCGCAGCCCTCGCTGTCGGCGCGCATCGTCGACGAGCTCATGGACGGGTTCAGCGTGCTCGTGGACACCAGCGGGCTCTCGTCGATGGAGGAGATCCTCGTCGCGTCGGTCATCACGCGGACCGTGCTCGATGCCTACGCGAACCTGTACCTGGAGGACCGAGACCGGTTCGCGGCGCTGCCGCCCACGCTGGTCGCGCTCGAGGAGGCCCAGCGCGTGCTGTCGCGTGTCGCTCGCTCCGACGAGAACGTGTTCCCGCGGCTCGCCCGGGAGGGACGGAAGTTCAAGGTCGGGCTGTGCGCCGTGTCGCAGCAGCCCAAGCTGATCGACGACGAGCTGCTCTCGCAGTTCAACACGTTCTTCATCCTCGGCCTCGCCGACGAGAAGGACCGGAACATCCTGCGCGGCAGCTCCAAGCAGGACATCTCCGACCTCGGGCCCGAGATCCAGACGCTGATGCCGGGCGAGGCGATCGTGACCAACCTCGAGGCGCCCTTCGCGCTGCCCGCGCAGATCTACCTGTACGAGGACTACCTGAAGTCGGTGGCCGGGCCGTCGCCGCTGCCGCCCCGGCCTTCGGACGCGTCGAAGGGGTTCGCCGAGTAGATGGCGAGGCTCGTCGCGCTCGGGGACTCGCACCTCGGGCGTTCGCATCTCGCGCACCTGCGGGACGAGCAGGGCCGCAACGTCCGTGAGGAGGATTTCCTCCGCTCGTTCACGTGGGGGGTCGACGAGACGATCCGCCAGGAGCCCGACGGGTTCCTGTGGCTCGGCGACATCTTCGACCACGCTCGTCCGTCCTATCGGACGTTCGCGCAGGTCCTGGCCGGCCTGCAGCGGCTCGACGACGCCGGCCTGCGCGGGGTCGCGATCAGCGGCAACCACGACACCCCGCGGATCCGAGGGACGGGCTCACCCTACGACGCGCTGGAACGGGTCTTCCCGGGCGTCGCGTTCGCGTGGCGCATGGAGGCGGTCCGCGCCGACGTCGCGGGGGTCGCCGTCCACGCGGTCCCACAGACGCTCGCCGAGGACGACCTCCGAGAGCAGCTGAAGGTCGCCTCGAGGGCGGTCCGGGCGGACGCGACGAACCTGCTGATCGCCCACGTGGCACTCACGTCGCTTCCCTCGCGCGCGTACCGCGACATCAACGAGCTCGAGGTCGAGGAGTCGGCGTTCGACCGCGCGTTCGACCTCGTGGTCCTCGGCCACTACCACGCGGTGCAGAAGATCTCCAAGCGCACCTGGTACGCCGGCTCGACCGACACGTTCTCGTTCGCCGACTCGCCCGAGACCGCGAAGGGCCTCGTGGTGATCGACACGGACTCGGGAGCGGTCGACCACGTCGAGAACCCGCACGAGCGACCGCTCGCGACAGTCTCGGTCGCGGCCGCGAGCCTGTCGGCGGGGGAGCTGGTCGATGCCGTGGAGCGCGCCGCGAAGGGGACGCCCGACGGCGCCGTCGTGCGCGTGTACCTGAACGAGGTCGACCCTGCGTCGTACCGGCAGGTTGGGCTCGAGCAGTTCCAGGAGGCGGTGCCGGGCGCGCTCTGGGTCCAGGTCGAGCCCGAGCTCGGGGCGGACGCGATGGCCGTGCAGGGCGGCCCGACGATCGGTTCGATCGAGCAGGAGTGGGTCTCCTACGTCGAGCTCCAGGATCTCGCCGGGCTCGAACGCGAGCGCGTCGTCTCCCTCGGCGCGCGGTTCCTCGAGGACGCGCGAGGCGAGAGCGCATGAGGGTGCTCGAGCTCTCCCTTCGCAACTACCGGATCTTCGAGGAGGTCGACCTCGAGCTGCCCGCGCGCGTGATCGGGATCTTCGGCGCGAACGGGGCCGGCAAGTCCACGCTGATGGAGAGCATCGCGTTCGCCTGCTACGGCGTCGATGCCGCCCGGACCAAGAAGCAGGAGATCCGGACCCACGGCGTCCTCACCGATTGCGAGGTCCGGCTCGTGTTCGAGCACGCGGGGCAGCCCTACGAGGTCCGGCGGACGATCCGGGGCAAGGGCCACACCCCCGAGGCGGAGCTGTTCGGGGGGGGCATGACCCTCGCTTCGGGCACCACCGAGGTCGACGCCGAGATCCGCCGCCTGCTCCACATGGATCTGCAGGTGTTCCGCGCCTCGGTCTACGCCGAGCAGAAGCAGCTCGACGCGTTCTCCGACGTGACGCCGGGCAGGCGCAAGGAGATGGCGCTGCGTCTGCTGGGGATCCGGCCGGTGGAGGAAGCCCGCAACGCGTCGCGGCGCGAGGCGAGGGCAACCAAGCAGAGCGCGGACCAGCTCACGGGCGCCGTGCCCGATGTCGCCGCGCTCGAGGCGGACCTGAAGGCCGCGAAGGACGTGGTCACTGAGGCCAAGCGTCTCGCGAAGGGCGCGGCCGCCGAGCTGAAGGAGGCGGTCGCCGTCGAGAAGGCCGCGAAGAAGGCGTTTGCCGGATCGGACGCCGTCCGCCAACGCATCGAGAAGCTGACGGTCGAGCTCCGCGCGAAGACCGAACAGAGCGAACACGCCGTGGAGCAGCACGAGGCGCTGCTCGAGCGTGTCGAGCGGATGAAGACCGCGGTGGTGGAGCTGCCCGCGATCGACGACGAGCTCGCGGGGCTTGCCGGGATCGACGATCGGCTGCGGCTCGGCACCGCCCTGGTCGAACGGCGGGACGACCTCGCGCAGACACAGGCGCGGTTGGACGCCATGCCCGAGACCGACCGCGCGGCCGTGCTCTCGGCGCTCGAGGCCGCGGCGGGCGCGGTCGAACGCGCTCGGTCCGCCGTCGCCGGTGCCGAGGCCGAACGGGCGCACCGGTCGACGCTCTTGGAGCAGGCCCTCGAGCGTCTCGAGCGCGCGGCGGAGGCCGATCCGTCCCAGCCCTGCCCCACCTGCGGCCGCCCGCTGGGCGACGACTTCGCGTCGTACCTGAAGCACTGCAAGGCGGAGGTCGCGGGCGGGAAGAAGACCGCGGCGACCGCTGCGGCGGCGGTCAAGAAGGCGCTCGCCGACCGGGCGCGGGCGGAGAAGGATCAGGTCGCCGCGGCGGCGGCGGGGGAACGCGCGCGTGACCAGGACGCGCGCCGGTCGCAGCTCGCCGAGCGGATCGGGTCGCTCTCGGCCGAGGTGGCCACCCTTGCGGAGCCGTTCGATGGGGCCGTCCCCGAGCTCGACGAGCTTCGGGCGAGCGCCCAACGCGCGCGAGCCCTCAGCACCCGCGCGGCGGAGCTCCGGACCGAACGCCAGCACCTCGCGCAGGCCGAACGCGACCTGGACGCCGCTCGGCAGCGGATCGAACTCCTCGACGGCGAGCTCGCGAAGCTCGCGGGGGAGGCCGAGGGACTCGCGTTCGACCACGCGGCCCACGAGCGCTTGCACGACGAGCTCGAGGAAGCGATCGGCGTCCTCGACGAGGCGCGGGAGACCGAACGGGAGGCGAGCGACGCCCTGAAGGACGCCGAGAAGGCGGAGGCGGGGCTCGCCGCCGCCGTGCGTCAGGCCAAGGAGACGCAGGCGAGGGTCGACGAGCTGCGTTCGGACGCGCGGTACGTCGAGCGGGTGGCGTTGTTGCTCGAGGGTTTCCGCAACCATCTGGTGGCGCGGATCGGGCCGGAGCTCTCCCGCGAGGCGGAGGCGCTGTTCCGCGAGCTCACGAACCACGAGTACGACGACCTCAAGGTCGACGAGGAGAAGCTCACGATCCAGATCGCCGACGGTGACTCGTACTTCGCGATCGACCGCTTCTCCGGTTCGGAGACCGATCTCGCGAACCTCGCGCTCCGGGTCGCGATCTCGACGCAGCTGTCACGCCTGTCGGGGGCCGACGTTGGGATGATGGTCCTGGACGAGGTGCTCGCCTCGCTGGACGAGGAGCGCAAGGACCTTATGGTGCAGGCGCTCGGCCGGCTCTCGTCGCGGTTCCACCAGCTGTTCGTAGTCACGCACGCCGAGCAGATCAAGGATCAGTTCCCCGCGACGATCTCTGTGCAGAAGGTGGGGCGACGACGGAGTACCGCGGTCCTGGTCTAGGGCCGCGTTCGCTAGCCGAGGGCCGCGGCGGTCTCGGGATCGGCGCCATCCGCCGTGTCGGCGTTCCGACCGCCGGGCAGGAACGCCCGGACCAGGCACGTCCCGTCCGGGAGCCGCTCGGCCTTGGTCCAACCCCCGTGGAGCTCCGCGAGGAACGCCGCGGCCGCCCCGGCGGTGCCGTCCCCGTTCAGAGGGGTCCCGCCCTCCACCGAGATGAGCACGCCGTCGGGGGCTCGTTCCAGCACGAGGGCGATGCGATCGCCGGTCTCGGTACGCCCGACGGCCGAGGTGAGCAGATCGTCCACCAGGCGCTCGACGCGAACGCGGTCGACCATGATCGTCGCCGGCTCGACCGCGACGTCGAGGTCGCGGTCGCCGGCGAACGGAAACTCGTCGACCACGCGGCGCACCAGCGTATCGATCTCGGTGTTGCGGCGCTCGAGCACGAGTTCGCCGCGCGTGAGCCGATCCGCGTCGAAGATGTCGCGGATCGCGTGCTCCATCCGCTTGGCCTGCGTCATCAGTTGATAGAGCAACCGCTCGTCGTCCTTGCTCTCCTGATCGGTGGACAGGGTTCGGGCGAGTTCGAAGATCGCCGACAGCGAACGCTTCACGTTGACCGACAGCGC
>DASXTX010000037.1:0-2314 GCA_036505195.1 Actinomycetota bacterium | reverse complement strand
GCGCCGCAGCTGGTGGTGTCGCAGCCGACGTGCGTGCCGGTGAGCCCGAACTCCTCCCGGATCAGGTGCGCGAGGAGCATCCGGGGCTCGACGTCGGCGCTTCGGTCGGCGCCGTTGACCTTGACCGTGATCTCCATCGTTCCCCCTTCGAGCTCAGGTGCCGATCTCAGGCCGCGCGGGCCATCTCGAACGCCCGGGCGAGCCCCCGTCGCACGTACACGTCGACCACGTGGCGCTTGTACTCCGCGGAGCCGCGAACATCCGTGACCGGCGAGGAGGCCTCGGCCGCCAGACGCCCGGCCTCGGCGAACGCGGCCTCGGTCGGCTCGGCGCCGGCGAGGCTCGCCTCGGCGTCCGTCGCCTGCAGGTTCTTGGATCCGACCGCGGTGAGGCCGATGCCCGCGCGCTCGATCGTGCCGTCCGAGAGCGAGAGGTGGATGGCCGAGGCAACGGTCGCGAAGTCGCCCACCTTGCGCTCGAGCTTCAGGTACGTGCCGCCGGACGGGCCGGCGGGCCGCGGGACCCGGACCTCCGTCAGGATCTCGTCGGGCTCGAGTGCCGTCGTGAAGGTGTCCTGGAAGAACTCTGAGATCGGCAACTCCCGTTCGCCGCGCTCGCTCCGCAGCACCACGGAGCCCTGCAACGCGAGCATCACCGAACCCCAGTCGCCCGCCGGGTCGGCGTGGCACAGCGAACCGCCGATCGTGCCGAGGTTGCGGACGATCGGATCGGAGATCAGCGGCGCCGCGGCGGCCATCACCGGGTAGCTGGCCTCGACCAGGTCGGAGCGCTCGAGGTCCCGGTGACGAGCGAGGGCGCCGATCGCGAGGTTGCCGTCGGCCTCGGCGATCGTGTCCAGCCCGAGCCGGCCGATGTCGACCAGGTGGGCGGGCGCCGCCAGCCGTAGTTTCATCACGGGGATCAGGCTCTGCCCGCCGGCCAGAACCTTGGCCTCGTCGCCGTATTCCGCGAGCAGGTGCAGGGCCTCCTCGAGCGAGTCCGGTCGGTGGTACTCGAACCTCGAAGGCAGCATGGAGACCTCCTCGCTCGGAGCCGGCGGCGCGCGAGGCCAATGCGCCGCAACCACCGGTGATGCGACTATCCCTCCGGGCTCCGTGAACGGTCAAGTCAATGCTCGAGCGCCTGGGTATCGTCCCGCCGTGTCCGGTTCGAACCGCGGGTTCTGGAAGGTGGTCCTGCCCCTCCTGGTCGGCGGGATCCTGCTGGTCGTGCTCGTGCTGGAGTTCCGGCCGGTCGCGCGGACGGGCGCCGTCGCATACGCGCAGGCGAACCTGCGTAGGGCGGCCGAGGCCGCCGAGGACCTGGCCACCGAGGGCTCGCTCGCGGACGCCGATCGGGAGACCCTGGCGACCCGGGGCGGGGTCGACGACCTCCTGCTGATCGACCCCGACCAGAGCTCGAACGATCCCGAGGTCGTCAGCGTGCTCGCGACCCGGGCAGTGTGGACGGGTTCGGCCCGGGCCGAGACCGGGGAGTGCTTCTGGATCCGCATCGCCGCACGTGCCGGCGGCTCGTTCGGGACGGTCTACGGCACCGGGACCGACTGCTCGGCCGATGAGGCGAGCGCCGCCGCGCCGGGGGCCTGGTCGGATCCCTAGTTGCCCCACGGCGGTATCGCGCCAACCGAGCCGCAGGGCTAGCATCGGAGGTTCCACCCGTTGGAAAGGGGGACCCGTGGCACGCGTATCGGTCACCGTCAACGGGGTCGCGCGCGAGGCCGAGGTCGAACCGCGCACGCTCCTCGTGTACTTCCTCCGGGAGAGCCTCGGGCTCACCGGGACCAACGTCGGTTGCGACACCTCGTCGTGCGGCTCGTGCACCGTCCTGCTCGACGGCGAGTCGGTGAAGTCGTGCACGCTCCTCGCCGTCCAGGCGGAGGGTCGCGAGGTCACCACGATCGAGGGGATCGCCAACGACGGACAGATGCATCCGATCCAGGACGCGTTCCACCGCAACCACGGTCTTCAGTGCGGCTACTGCACGCCCGGCATGATCATGGCGGCCGCCAGCTTCCTGCAGGAGAACCCGAACCCGACCGACGAACAGGTGCGCGGGTCCCTCGAGGGGAACCTCTGCCGCTGCACCGGCTACCAGAACATCGTGAAGGCGATCCTCGACGCAGCCGGGACGATGTCCGGCGTGAAGGCCTGAGGGGGCGAGATGGCGATCACCGAGAAGTTCGTCGGAACGTCGGTCCTCCGCAAGGAAGACGCCTCGCTCATCACGGGGCAGGGCAGCTTCGTCGACAACCTGACGCTCCCCGGCATGCTGCACCTGGCGGTCGTGCGGAGCC
>DASXTX010000036.1:0-10192 GCA_036505195.1 Actinomycetota bacterium | reverse complement strand
GAAGACGCTGTCCGTCGAGGACCTCGAGTCGCAGATGGCGGGCAGGTCCTGGCAGGCCTCGGACGCCAAGTCGCTTCTGGATGAAGCCCCACAGGCCTATAAGCCGATCGACGTGGTGATGCGGGACCAGGCCGATCTCGTCGAGATCGAGGTCGAGCTGAGTTCGATCGCCAACTACAAGGGCGTCGAGCGGAGGTGAGGATATGGCTGATCGCCGTCCGCACAAGCGACATCTCGCCGCCGACCATGCTCTCCTCGCGCCCACACAGTCCGTGCGCTCGAGTTGCGGAATAGTGGAGTCGTGAGCGAACCGGCATCGAGGGACAAGTGGGCGGAGTGGGTGCTCGCGCGAGGCCACGCCGACGATGCCGAGCAGAAACGAAGGAAGCTCGAGTTCCTCGGACCGATCCGGGACCGCGTGCTGGAGAACGCTCGAGTCCGCCCTGGGGAGGTGGTCCTCGACGTCGGCGCGGGCGACGGGCTGATCGCCTTCGGTGCGGTGCCGCTTGTCGAGGATTCGGGCCGCGTCGTCTTCTGCGACGTCTCGCAAAACCTCCTCGATCACTGCCGAAACGCCGCGAAGGAGCTGGGAGTGGCGGAGCGGGCCGAGTTCGTGAGGGCAGCCGCCGAGGATCTGTCGCCCATCCCCGACGGGTCCGTCGACGTGGTGACGACGCGCTCGGTGCTCATCTTCGTCCAGCACAAGGACGCTGCGTTCCGCGAGTTCCACCGAGTGCTCCGTCCTGGTGGGCGCGTGTCGATCTTCGAGCCGATCAACAACTACTTCCCCGACGACCCGGACTCCTTCTCGGCGTTCGACGCCCATCCGGTCCGGGACCTCGTGGAGAAGATCTGGGTATCAGAGGGCTGGGACGTCGCGAACCATCCGAAGGACCCGATGATGAACTTCGACGAGCGAGACCTGCTGCGTCACGCCGAGGCAGCGGGCTTTGCCGAGGTGCACGTCGAACTCGTCATCGACGTCGAGCCGGGAACGTGGGTCGAGGACTGGGACCGGTTGCTGGGGACCTCCCCGAACCCGAACGCACGCACCACAGCAGAGGCGATCGCGGCGGCGCTCACGCCGGAGGAGGCAGAGCGGTTCGAGGCCCATCTCCGGCCTCTGGTCGACGCCGGTCGGGGCCTGATGCGGTCCGCGTTCGCCTACCTCTGGGCTCTCAAGTCGACCGGCAACACGGGTTCATGAGGGGTCCCGTCGGGGTCCTGTGAGCGACCGCGCACCAACGGGAAGCGATCCCTTTGCACGCGATCGAAAAACGCCCACCTCGCGAGCCAGATCAGGATGTCACCGCAGGTCGGAAGAAGTGGCCCAGTCACCTTGGCCAGGGGTCGCGGGTCAATCCCGTCGTCCGCTCGCACGAGGGCCGTTTGGGGCCCTCGTTTCATGCCCGGGTACACTGAGCGTTCGCTCCTGCAACTCGGGTGGTCCGGCGGGGTGGCCGAGTGGTTAGGCAAGGGTCTGCAAAACCCTCTACACCGGTTCAATTCCGGTCCCCGCCTCGGCCCGGCGGTACCATGCCGGACTTCGGGCGCTTAGCTCAGGGGTAGAGCGCTTCCTTGACGCGGAAGAGGCCAGAGGTTCAAATCCTCTAGCGCCCACCGAGGAACCGCAGGTCAGAGGCCTTCTGACCTCGCGCCACCGATCGACAGCCCGGTGTTGGGCACAAGTTGGGCACATTAGCCCCTCGTTCCCGGGCAGACGCGGTTGTCGGGGAGACGATTGAAGCGCGATGTGCGCGCGAAAGGAGGCAAGAGGTGGACCGATGGGCGCTCTTCGTGGCGGTGCTCGCTCTTGGGTTCACGGCCTACTCGTTCTTCCGACAGCACGGGCTACAGCAACGCCTCGCCGTGATCGAGGAGGACCGAAGGCGGGAGGAGGTCGCCTAAAGATCGCAGGCGGACGTCGGGGCAGGTTCGAGAGCTACCTCTCGAGCACCATCCCCGCCCACCGGAACTATCAGCTCGTCCTCAGCACCGGACAAGCCAGGGCGGAGGGAGTGACCGTCGAGCTGGTCGGTCCGATCGAGGGCAACGCTCCCGATCCGAAATGAAAGGCCACTCGTTCCCGATCGCGTTGGATCCCGGCAAGGAGTTCACGATCGGCTCTGTGGTGGTCATGGGGACGCCGCCTGGGTCGCGGTGCTGCTCCGGACCGGTTCCCGAGAGAAGACGCTCAACCTAGACGTTGATCGGTCGCTAGAGCCTTCCCTCCCACCCTCCGAGCACCGCCGACACTCGCGCCGCCTTTAGCAGCTTGGTCAGCAACGACACACGATCAACCGCCCAGCAGCCGTTCCGCTTTCGGCCGCGGCGGTCGCTGCGGCGTCTTCGTCCAGGTGCACGTACTTCGCCAGGGTGAAGCCCACCGTACGCCATCGCCCGGCTATCGCCTCTCGTCCTCCCGCAGCATCCCCACGAGTACCGCCCGGAGCGTCCGGTCCTCCTCGCAGTCGATCAGCAGCTCGGCGAAGGTCCGCTCGGTCGAAGTCCCGGAGCATGAGTCGATCAACTCCCATGAAGTACTCGTGGCGATCCGGGCGACGGCTGTATTCAGAGTGGACCCAGGTGCCAGAGTGACCTCGTGCTTGGCGACGTGCAGTATCCGACAGTCTGGCTTCCGGTCGGCCTGGCCGCGGCGGCGGTCGTGGGAGCGAGAGTCTGGCCCGGTGACCGATTCACTCGTGTGGTCGTTGCCCTCTGTCTGATCGCGCTCGTGATCGTCGGGTACTTCCTCTTGCCGGACGTCTTCGATGTTGATCAGCTCATCCGAGAGTAGACCGCAGAGGTTCAATTCCTCTAGCGCGCACCACGAGATCCGCAGGCCAAACCTCGCGGCGAGAAGATCGCCCGCGCTCGAACGCGAACTCGTGGCCGGCGCCGGCGTTCAGGAAGCCGATCCCGGCTCGTCAACCCGAAAGGCGGCACCCACCACGCCCTCGAAACGCGACTTCGGTGGTCCTCCGCCCGGCCTACGAACACTCCGAAGCGTTAAGACGCGTCGAGCGCATCCTCCGGGCGCAGGTCCACCGTCTTGAGTAGTACCCGCTCGAACCAGTGCGTGTCGTAGGTCGCTTGGAGGCGCCGCTCGTACGCCTCGTGGAGGTAGATGATGTAGCCGCGCGTGGCCGTCGCGACGATCACGAAGTTCCCGCGCGCGGCGCCGTGCCGTTCATCGCAGTACCCGAACCAGGCATAGTTGCCGTCGAACGTGTCGTCGCCCCCCCCGCCTCCGCCAGACCCCTTACAGATCCCCACAGACGGGAGCCGGGTCCAGTGCGCCGTGACCCACTCGATTGCCGACTTGCCGTCGAGGGACTCGGAGACCAGGGCGAGGTAGAGGTCATCCCGGAGCATCGGGTCGAAGATGACGTCAACGTCGGGCGCGTCGAAGGCGACTTCGCCGTGACCCCAGGGCTCGGTCGCCGCCCGCGTCCGCCAGCCGGACGGGTAGCCGATCGAGAGACCGTTGAGCGGCGAGTCGAACCTCTCGCTGAACGGGGACGGCGGCTGCATGACGGGCGACGGCGATGCCATCGGCGACGGAGAGGTCGCGGGACCGATCACCGATTCCCGATCTGATCCGAGGAGCCGGATGAACCCGATCGCCGCGAAGGCGAACACCGCGATGCCGAGGGCGCCGGCCGCGATCCGCTGGTTCCGTCGCTTGCGGTCGCGTCGCGCGAGCACGCGTTCGAAGGCGTCCGGCATCGGCTCGAAGTCGCCGACACCTCGCCGCAGCAGTTCCTTCGTCTCGCTCACGATGTCTCTCCCAGCGCGTCGCGGAGCGCGGAGCGAGCCCGGTGCAGCCGCACCCGGACGCTCGCCGGCTTGATCTCGAGCACGCGACCTGCCTCTTCGGTGTCCATGTCGAGCCAGTCCACGAGGATCAGCGCCGCTCGCATGCCGTCGGGGAGCTGGTGGAGCGCTCGACGAACGTCGTGCTGGTCGCTCGCGGCCGTTGCGATATCGGGGACGGGGACCGAGGCGAACCGTCGCTTCCTGCGGACGGCCAATCGTCGGATCCGTTTGCGTTGGAGGTTCAGGGCCGTCCGGTAGGCGTATCCCGCCGGCGACTCCATAACGCCGACGCGGTCCCACCGCTCGAGCACCCTCGTCATCGTCTCCTGGGCGATGTCCTCTGCCTCGAGCGCGTCACCGACCAGCAGAACCAGGGCCTGACAGAGCGAGCGGTACTCGGCTCGGAAGAACGACTCGAAGTCCGCAGCCAACGTCCGAGCCTCGATCGGCAGTGTCACGTCGCGCATCTCGGACCATGAACCCCTCAAGCAGGGCAGGCGTTACGGACCCGTTAGCGTTGGCGAGGCCGCGTGGCTCGTCAAGCGGCCGACGAGCTCGATCGTGATCCGCCCGTGACATGATGAGCCCATGGGGAACGAGTTCGTGCTGGTGTTCTCGACGCTGTCATGGGTCGAGGCAGAGATCGCCAAGGGCCGACTCGAAGCCGAGGGCATCACCGTCGATCTCCGAGGTGAAGGCGGCGAGGGCCCCTACCCGGTTGGTCCCGCAGAGCTCCTCGTCCCGGCGAGTTCCGAGAGGCAGGCACGACGCATCCTCGAGCAGATCCAACGAGGCTCTGATGAGTAGGTCGTGTCCGGTCGCGAAGGCCCCCTGTTTCGTCGCGCTCGGCGAACGAGGCGAGAACCTTAGAATAGGAGTCTCGACCGTTCATCGGTCAAAGTCCTGATCAGGCCCGTCCAGACGGTTCGACGCTGACTGTCGCGGCTCAGTCGTGAACCTACCCCGGCGCGTTGTAGTTATCCCTACCCCTGTCCGCGTCCCAGGGGCCAGTCGGGCCAGGATCGGACGCCGTCTTCGCCGCGCTAGGGAAGCCAGCAACCTCCCGGAGGCGGCGTACTGAGAGCAGCGCTATCACGATGCCCGCAAGGGCCATCAGGAAAACGCGGACGTAACGCGGCCGTGCTTCCCACCAGATCGACCACCTGTCCATGGTGGGCGACGCTATCGCCTTTCATCGTGGGGCGCGACGTCTTGCCCTGTCGTGACGCGCCTCCTGGGCACCCCAGGTACCACGTTCGAACGCTTGGCACCCTCTCGCCACCCCGTCCAGCGTCCGTGGCGTGGAGTCCGCTACCACCACCGGCATCCGGAGGGGAACTGCAACCCGCAAACCCGAGCTCGGGATCTGGGCCTGCATCCGGTGGATCCCGATGAAGATCGAGTCTTGCTCAGTCCGAGCGAAGCGATCCGATCGCGTGGTCGACCGCGCGCGAAGCTGCTCATCAACCGAGGCGCCTCGTGGACGTCGCCTCCGCGCTCGAGGAAGGGTCGGGCCGCTGGTGCTTGGTCCGCAGCTCGCGAAGGGTGAGCCGGGGGGTTGTGGGAGCCACTATGCGCCGAGCTTCTGCTCCTGCAACCCCCCGGCTTGTCGGGCGCGGATGCCGATGGGGGGATCGAACCGCGCCGAGTTCGGTCTATATGGCACGAACCGCGAACCCGCGGCAGCCGCAATCGGAATAGAGACACCGCCGATCGTCGTGATCTCCGTGCACGAACTCCGAGTGCTCACAGGTTCGGCAGAAGACCCGAGTCGAGCCGCTCCGATCAACCTGCTCGTTGGACGCATTCATGCAACGAGCGTAAGCCATCTGGGGGAACCCGCCATCGGGCGAATGACCAAACGTCGTTCGGTCGAAAGGCGCCTCTCCATTCGACGAGATGAGGGGCGCTGGTCATCACCCGCGGCTCGGTGCGTATCGCGGCCGGAGCATGCGTTTGGACTCGCTCGCCGCATAGGTCAACCCCCGAAGGAGGGACCGGATCAATGGATCGAGCCCGGCATCGTGGTGTGGCGGGCGAGGTACGCGGCAGCCTCGGCTCGCCGTGCCACCTCGAGCTTGGACAGGATCGACGAGACGTAGTTCTTGACGGTCTTCTCGGCGAGCTTGAGCTCGTCGCCGACCTCCTTGTTGGTCCGCCCATCGGCGATGAGCGTCAGGACCCGTTCCTCCTGCGGCGACAACCGGGCGAGCCTTTCGTCCCGCAACAGGTGCTTCCCCTTGCGGAGCCGGTCGAGGACGGCCGTCGTCACGGCGGGATCGAGGAGGCTGTCGCCGGCGCCCACGGCGCGGATCGCGCGGACGAGCTCGCCGGAGCGAACCTGCTTGAGGACGTACCCGGAGGCGCCGGCCATGATCGAGGCGAACAGCGCTTCGTCGTCGGCGAACGAGGTGAGCATCAGCACGCGGGTAGCCGGATGCCTCGCGCGGATCTCCCGCGTCGCCTCGATGCCGCTTCCATCGGCGAGGCGGACGTCCATCACGACGAGATCCGGTCTCGTCCGGTCGGCCTCATCGATCGCCTCCCGGACGGTCCCGGCCTCCGCCGTCACGTGGATGTCGTCCTCCGATGCGAGCATCGCCCGGATACCGTCCCGCACGACCTCGTGATCGTCGACGAGCATGACCCGGAGCGGAGGACGCTTCGGCTCAGCCATCCGACGATGCTAGCTCGAACGTCGCCGTCGACGGTCGGCTGGGGCTCAAGACGGGATCGTCGCCCGAACGGTCGTCCCCCCACCCGACGTGCTCAGGATCTCGAGCTTTCCTCCGAGGGACTCGGCTCGGTCCCGGAGGTTGCGGAGGCCCATCCCCGGGGTGGTCGTGTCGACGTCGAACCCGCGTCCGTCGTCGTCGATCTCGAGGACGATACCCGCAGTTCCTCGCCGGAGCGAGACCCGGCACGTGGTCGCCTCGCTGTGCCGGCTCACGTTCGAGAGCGCCTCGCGCGCGAGCTGGATCACCTCGCCGGCGCGGGAGGCGAGTGCGGACGCGGCCTCGCCGCCCACGTCGACGACCGTCACGACGCCCGAACGTGCTCCGAACTCGGTGGCCAACTCCTTGAACGCCTGGTCGAGCTGTCGGTCGGCCAGGATCCCGGGGCGGAGACCGAAGATGTAGTTGCGAAGGTCCCGGATCGCCTGATCGACATCCTCGACGGCCGCCTCGAGGCGACGTGCGACCCCGGCGTCGCTCGACGACGACGCGAGCCCCTGGAGGCTCATCCCGACCGCGAAGAGCGACTGGATGACGCCGTCGTGGAGCTCCTTCCCGATCCGCTCCCGCTCCTCGAGCACCTGCAGCCTGTGGAGCTCCCTGCCTTTGCGTTCGGTCTCGTCGTAGAGGCGCGCGTTCTCCACCGCGATCGCGGCCTGGGTCGCGAGGACGACGAGGACGCGTTCGTCCTCCTCATCGAACATCTCGGCGCCCTGCTTGTCCGTGAGGTAGATGTTCCCGAAGACGGTCCCTCGCCCGATGATCCGAGCGCCCAGGAGCGAGGTCATCGACGGGTGGTTCGGCGGGAACCCGACCGATCGCGGGTCCGAGCCGATGTCCGCGATCCGCAGAGGGCGCTCCTCGCGGGTGAGGGCTCCGAGCAATCCGTGGCCGGTGGGTGGGTCACCGAGCGCGGCTCGCTGCTCGGGCGTGATCCCGACGGTGATGAAGTCCTCGATCGACCCGCCGTCCGGCGTCAGCACGCCGAGCGCTCCGTAGCGCGCGCCCGTGAGGTCCACCGCGAGCTCGATGATCCGCTGGAGCACCGCGTCGAGCGAGAGCTCCGAGGCGAGGACCATCCCGGCCTCGATCAGGCGGCGATCCCCATCGCCGGGGGCGTCCCTCCCGGACATGGGCCGAGCGTAGCCGAAGTGGCTCGGGGCGCCGGTCTCCACCGGTCGTGACCGGCATGGGTCCCGGCGGGTCCCAGCTGAACTCGGGTCCTTCGGCCCGAGAAGCGCCCGCGGTCCGAGACGACCATGTCCTCAACGGGCCAGACGGAGCGGCGGCCCCAGGAGCGAAGGAGCGGGAGATGGACAGGAGCAGCTGGGACAGGATCGTGAGCGGCGCCGGTGCCGTGGTCGCGGCCGTGCTCATCGTGCTCGGCACGATGGCGATCTACGGGGGCGACTTCGGGCGGGACAACGTGCGGGACCGGTTGGTGCCGCAGCACATCTCGTTCCCGCCGGCCGACGCGATGACCCCCGAGGAGCGGGCCGCGATCGGCGAGTTCGCCGGCCAGAAGGTCGACACCGGCGTCGAGGCCGAGGCGTTCGCGCGCTACATCGGCGGGCATCTCGAGGGCGTCAACGGCGGAGCGACGTACTCGGAGACGAGCGCCGCCGCACGTGCCGAGGGACTCGACCCGGACGTGGCGGCGGAGTTGCAGGCGAAGGCGGACACCTTGTTCAAGGGCGAGTCGCTGCGGGCGATGCTGCTGAACGCGTACGGCTGGTGGACCCTGGCGACGATCGCCATGTGGGCCGGGTTCGCGATGGTGATCGCCGGACTGATCCTCGCGATCTTCTCGATCCTCGGGTTCTGGCACGCCGGCAAGGCGGCGAAGGCCACGTCCGTGGAGCACCGGGTCGGCACCCCGGAGTACGCGGTGGCATCGAGCTAGAGCGAGCGGTCTGAGCTCCGGACCGCTTCACGGGAGGAGCCCGCCGTCGGCGGGCTCCTCCCGCAGGTCGTCTCGTTTCACACCACGAGCGGACCACGATCCTCCTGGAGAGCACCGGTCTCAGTCCGGGAGCAGGGGAACCGACAGCCCCCGGTCGCGACCCAGCAGCACCGCCCGGGTGATCGCCGCCGAGCCGAATCGGTCCCGAACGTGGTCGAGCGTCTCGTCAACGGCGGACGTCCCTGCGCGCTCGAACGGCAGGGCGAGCTGGATCGCTCGGTCGTCGCTCAGGTTGGCGAACGTGAGTCCGATCAGCGTGATCCCCTGACGCTCGATCATCGGCAGGGCCGAGGCGAGCAGCCCTCTCGCCACGGCGAGGACCGTCGGGGTGTGCGCGGTCGCCTCCGACAGCGTGTGCGAACGCGTCGCCCGCGAGAAATCGTCGAACCGCAGCCGGAGCGTGATCGTGCGGCACACGCGGTGAGCCTTCCGCAGCCTGCGCGCGAGCCGGTCGACCAGGGCGACGAGGTCCGTGTCGAGCCGGTCGGGCGATCTCGCTCCGTGGCCGAGCGCCCGCTGCGTGCCGATCGATCTGCGGCGACGTCCGACCTGGACCGGCCGGGGATCCCGGTTGTGGGCGAGCGCGTGCAGATGGCGGCCCGTCGCCCGGCCGAGCATGCGAACGAGCGTCGATTCGCCGAGCGCCGCGACCTGCGCCACGGTCTCGATGGAGCGTTCGCGGAGCTTGGTCGCGGTGACCGGTCCGACGCCCCAGAGGCGCTCGACCGGGAGGGGGTGCAGGAAGGCCAGCTCGCTGTCGGTGGGGACCACCAGCAGTCCGTCGGGCTTCGCGACGCCGCTCGCGACCTTGGCGAGGAACTTCGTCCGGGCCACGCCCACCGTGACGGGCAGCCCCACCTTCTCCAGGACCTCCCGCCGGAGCCGGACGGCGATCTCGGTGGGCGTTCCCGAGATCCGGCGCAGCCCGCCGACGTCGAGGAAGGCCTCGTCAATCGACAGGCCCTCGACAACCGGCGTGGTCTGGTTGAACAACTCGAACACCGCCCGGCTCGCGGCGGCGTACGCCGACATCCGGGGCTCGGCCACGACCAGCTCCGGGCACAGCAGCCGAGCTTGACGACCGCCCATCGCCGTCTGCACGCCGTATGCCTTGGCCTCGTAGCTGGCCGCGAGCACGACCCCCGCCCCAACGATCACCGGACGGCCCCGCAACCGCGGGTCGTCGCGCTGCTCGACCGACGCGTAGAACGCGTCGAGGTCGGCGTGCAGGATGGCCGCGTTATCCGGCACACGTCAATATTCGCACATATGTTCCAGCAGTTAAACACACGCCGCAGCGCGGCTAGCCGACCGCCACGACTGCCCTGGCGAGCACTTCCTCGACGGCGTGCCGTTCGGGAGGGGAATCGTCGCGGAGCCCATAGATGCCCTGTCCGCTGAGCATGGGCTTAGGTCAGCCGCTCGTCGACAATCTCGTGGCAGAGGCGCAGGCACTCAGCGCAGATCCGGACGATGCCGGCCGATGCCATGCCCGCGACGTCGTGACGGCGCTTCCCGCAAAAGCTGCACCGATGGGTTCTGGCCTCATCACCGACTTGGTGGATGGTCGCCGTGGGTGTGCTCGCCGTGCTGCCGGTGGCGAGCACCGCGTCTGCACGGGATACGCACGCCTCGCAGATGAAAACGCCTGGGCCAGCGACGAGGGTCTTCACCT
>DASXTX010000035.1:0-6017 GCA_036505195.1 Actinomycetota bacterium | reverse complement strand
TGCCCATACACCTCATCGAGTGTGTTTGCGAGGCGGTCCGAGAGCCACGGGTAGCGGTAGTAGTTGTACATGGCGAAGACGCCATCGGGGGTCAAGTGATCGCGGGCAACCTCCATGGCCTCCCGGGTGAAGAGGTAGCTCTCCAACCGGAGCGATGACTGCCCGGAGACAAGCGTGAGGGAGTCGGTCAGCGCAAACAGGATCAGGTCGTAACGATCGTCCGACCGCTCGAGGAAGGCACGGCCGTCGTCGATGATCACCCGCACGCGGGGATCCTCGTATGGCCGCTCCGGGTTCATCCTCCGTCCCAGCTCATACAGTTCCGGGTCGATCTCGACCGCATCGACCTGCCCGGCGCCCTCGGCCAGCGCGATGGCGACGTCGGCGCCGGTTCCGGCACCGATAACAAGCACTCGCGCCGGAGGTTCAACCGCCCGCTCGTAGGGCAGGAAATACGTGGGCTCCGCGGCCCGACGTTCATCGGTCGTCGTGATGGCCTGATGGGGTATCCCGTTGACGACCACTTGCTTAATCTCGTCGGTCTGCGTCCAGTTGATCCGGTAGTAGGGGGACCACACCACCGAGTCGGCGAGCGCCTCGCTACCGAAGGCGCCAACGAGGAGGCCGATCGCAACGGCGTGTTCGATCTTGAGAGCTGGTCTGAGCAGAAAGACGAACAGCCCAACGATCACAGCCCCCCAGACGACCGGCGGGGCTCCGACGAACGACAACGTGGCGAACACGGCGATGCCCGTCACGCTGCCGAGTACATCCAGTCGATAGGCCTCGAGCGGCGGGAATCCCTGGAACAGACGCGCGACGCCCTGCGCGATGGCCGCCATGGTCGCCGCGACCGCAGCGAAGACGACCGGCAACGAGATCCAGATCGGCAGGCCACGGGTCTGGAACCCGCCGAAGAAGATAAGGCTGCTTCCCGTGCGGTCGATCGTGACCGGGAACACGGCCGACGCGAAGACGAGGGCCCCGAGCCACAGGGGAGCCCACCGGAACCAGTCCGATCGGCCGACCGCGAGGAACCCGATACCGATGCCGAGGAACGAGCCGAGGAGCACGAAGTTCGAGAAGAATGAGAGGTACGCGATGTGCGCCCCGAGCCACCGGATCAGGACCAGCTCCACGAACAGCATCAGGAAGCTGGCCAGGAACAATCGCCGCCGGTCGGCCGAGACCGTGCTCACGTCCACGTGTGCTCCTTACGCGGCCCTCCCGATGGCCCGAGACATGCGCTCGTGAAGCGGGCACGCCTTTGTGCCTTCGACAGCTCCACCGCGTCACTTGAGGGCGAAGTCCTCCCTTTGAGCTCGCGTGCCCGCCATCGCTTGCGCTACCGACGAAGCCCTCAGCGGCGCGGCGAGACCACCGTTTCAACGTGCGGCGCAGGCTCTCCGTGCGCCCAGTGGGGGTTGACCTCCGGAGGACTGAAGTAGTCGAGCATCCTCGCCGATAGGCAGTAGGGGGATCGGATTCGACCGGGGAGGCATCGTGGAAGATCTACTCGGACTGGGCGAGGACAAATGGTGGGAGCGGCTCTTGGACCGGTGGCAGCACGTCCCGGACAGAGCGAGAACCTTGATCGAACGCGGATTCATCGGCATCTTGGTCGTGGGCGTGTTCCTGCTGCTCAACCTCTTGATGGGACTGCCCGTGGGGTAGGTTGCCCCACCGAGGAGTCAAGAGGGAACGGAGAAGTCGAAGAGTCTCGGTCAGGCCGCGGGCTTGCCTCTCGCCGAACCAACGTCGCAGGTAACCGACCCGGCCACTGAGCCAGGCTGAGCTGCGCCACGTCAATCGACATCGATCGCGTCGACCGGATCGGCTCGAACGACGGGTCCCCATGCCCCCCTGGGCGGATTCGACACGAGAACATGCTGCCGGGCTTCGCGTCGCGGGCCTCCGCCTCCCGTCATACAGTGGCGTTGATGGGCCACCGGCCACCGTAGGCATCGGAGCTGACCGTGGAGACCGAGGAACTGCAGACCGAGATCGCCAAGGTCACCTGGTATCACTCGATCCCGCTCGGGGACGGCATCGTCACGCCAGGGGTCGACAACAGCTCGCTCCGCCTGCCGAAGATCCGTCTGCCCGAGGACCTCAGCGGGAAGAGTGTCCTCGACGTCGGCGCCTGGGATGGGTTCTTCTCCTTCGAGGCCGAGCGCCGCGGCGCCGAGCGCGTCCTCGCGACCGATTCCTTCTGTTGGGGAGGCGGTGGGTGGGGGACCAAGGACGGGTTCGAGCTGGCACGGCGTGCGCTGGGCTCGAGGGTCGAGGACCGCGAGATCGACGTGCTCGAGCTGTCGCCCCAGACCGTCGGGACGTTCGACGTGGTCCTGATGCTCGGGATCCTGTACCACATGAAGCATCCGATGCTCGCCCTCGAGAAGGTGCGGAGCGTGACGCGGGAACGCCTGATCATGAGCACGTTCGTCGACATGACCTGGTGGCCCAAGCCCGCGATGGCGTTCTACGAGGGCTCGGAGGCCAACCGCGATCCCACCAACTGGTGGGGACCGAACCCCGCGGCGGTCGTTGGGATGCTTCGGGCCGCTGGCTTCGAACGCGTCGAGATCGTCGACCGGCCGACGCTGCTCCGGCACCGGTTATCGGCCCAGGTACGTGCGCGGACCGGGACCGGCCCGCCCGTCACGACGAGGCTGTGGCAGGGAGCGATCGTCTGTCACGCGTGGGTGTAGCTCGCCTCGAACCCGACGCGCGTCACGGGACGGGTTCGACGGGGTCGCCCACCGAGACCTCACCCGGTTCGACGACGTCCGCGTAGACGCCGAACTCGAGCTGCTGCTCGGCGTTGATGCCCCGGTAGTCACGGATGACCTTGAGCGTCGGGAAGTCGCGGAGGCCGGTTGCCGGGTCGAGCGTCGTCACGACGCACCGCGGGACCGGCTCGTCGACGCGGATCACCGCGCCGCCGACACGGACGCGCCGCGCCGCCCATGTGTCCTCCTCGTGCGGCGCCGAGACGCCCTCGATCTCGATCGTCATCCGGAACCGGCCCGGGTCGAGCGTGCCCTCGTGCTTGCCCCTGCGCGCGAGCTCGGCCACCGATTCGAGCGAGACGAGCGTGACAGGCCGGACGTCGATCGCGTCGCCCGGGCGGTCGGGGCGCGCGAGCCGCACCTCGTGGCCGGCGTAGGCGCTCAGCGCCTCGCTGAAGTCGCCGTCGACGACGTGCGCGGCCACCGGGCGACCGTAGAAGTTGACCTCGAGCGCCTCACCGTCGGGCTCCGCGGTCCCCGCCACGACCACCCCGTTCGGGAGCCGGAGCTCGAGCCGGTCCGCGGCCTCGTCGTAGGTGGCCCGGATCGGCAGGATCGGAGCCTTCGTCGCGCCGGAGAACCGCCTGCCGGATGCGTCCACGAGGAAGAAGCGGCGGTCGCCGGCCGCGCCGCGTTCGTCCAGTCGGATGCGCTCGGGATGGTGCAGCGCGGTCGACTTGACGGGCGTGACGTTGAAGCGTGCGACGGTCGGCATGAGCGACACGCTACCAACCCGGTCCGACGGCGGGCGCGTGGTAGCGTCGGGCCCGATGGAGGCCCGGCAACCGAACGCGGAGAGCTCGGCGCGCCGGCCGATGGCGACGCCGTCCCAACTTCACCAGGACCTGGCCGAGCTGGCGTTCCTGCTCGGCGACTGGAGCGGCACCGGGGAGGGGGTCTGGCCGCCCGGCGAGCGGTTCGACTACGCCGAGGACGTGACGTTCGAGTTCGTCGGCGACCCGTTCCTGTTGTATGCGCAGCGTTCCTGGTCGCTCGACGACGGCTCGCCGATCCATTTCGAACGCGGTTTCCTTCGACCTGGGGGCCCCGGCATCGTCGAGCTCCTGCTCGCCCACCCGATCGGGATCACCGAGGTCGCGGTCGGGACCGTGGACGAGGGCTTGATCGAGCTCTCGTCGACCGCGGTCTCGCTCGCGCCGACGGCCAGCCCGGTCACCGAGCTCCGCCGCCGCATCCGGGGTCGAGGCGACGAGCTCTCGTTCGAGCTGCAGATGGCGATGGAGGGCGTCGAGCTCCAGTGGCACGTCGGCTCCAAGCTCACGCGCGCCTGAGGCCGATGCTGGCAGCCGCCCGCTGGCGCACATCAGCATGACCGGCCGCGGCGGATTGATCCCGATCGGCGGGCCGCGGTCCTCACGCGCCGCGCGAACGCTTGCCCGGCAGGAACACCTTGAAGGAGGCGCCCCCGCCCTCGCGCTCCTCCACCCACGCCCTTCCGCCGTGCAGCTCGGCGAAGCGGGAGACGACGGCTAGGCCGATCCCGACGCCGGGGGAGTGCTCGGGCGCGCCGGCGCCCTGACCGAACGGCTGGAAGATGCCCTCGCGGTGTTCGGGTGGCACCCCAGGGCCGTCGTCCTCGACGACCAGTAACGCACCGCCCCCCTCGGGGCCGACGCGAATCCAGACCTTCGACCCCGCGGGGGTGTGTCGGGCGGCGTTCGAGAGCAGGTTCTCGAAGATGCGCTCGATCTTCGCGGCGTCCGCCTCGATCGTCACCGGGTCGAGGTCCAGCTGCGTCGGGTGTTCGGCGAGGAGGTCGGATTCGATCACGACGCGCCGAACGAGCTCGTCGAGATCGGTGGCGCGTAGGTTCGGCTCGAGGATCCCACGCGAGATCCGGTCGAGGTCCAACAGGTCCGATACGATCCGGTCGAGCTTGCGCGCGTTCATCGAGATGCGCGACGCGAGATCGTGCGCCTCGTCGGACCCGAGGTCCGTCTGGCTCTCCAACGTCACGGCGAGCCCGAGGATCGCGGCGAGCGGCGTCCGCAGGTCGTGCGAGACGGCCTGCAGGAACGTCGTCTTGAGCTCGTCGATCGCGCGGAGCTCGGCGGCCTCCTCGCGCTCGGCCTGGAGCGCGCGTTCGAGCTCGGCCGCGCGCTTCTGCTCGGTCAAGTCGATCCATGCGCCCTGCCAGAACTTCGGCGTGCCCTGCTCGTCTCGGATCAGCACCGCCTGGTCGTGCACCCACACGACGCGGCCGTCCTTCGCGATCATCCGGTACTCGACGTCGTACGTGCCGTTCGTCTGCTCGGCAAGCAAGGACGCCCCGAGGATCCGTTCGCGATCGTCCGGGTGGACCAGCTCGGGCCACAAGGGGATGTCGCGTGTCAGTTCGTCCGGGGTATAGCCGAGCAGAGCCTCGACCTGCGGGCTGAAGTACGCGCTCGTGTGGTCGGGCCGGTGCGGGTCGATGTAGGTCACGACCGGCGTCTGTTCGACGAGCGCTCGGTAGCGCTGCTCCGCCTCCTGGAGCCGATCGAGCGCGGCCGGGCGTTCCACGGTCTCGTGCATCACGCCCTGCCAGTAGAGGGGGGCGCCGTCGTCGTCGCGGACCAACACGGCCTCGTCGTGGATCCACACGATCCGGCCGTCCTTGGCGAACATCCGATAGTCGGCGCTGTACGGCGCGCCGGTCGGGACGACGGCCTGGTACGCGGCCCGCATCGCCGGTACGTCGTCCGGGTGCAGGCGTTCCACCCACCCTGCGGGATCGGCCAGCCACTCCTCGACGGTGTAGCCAAGGATCCGTTCCACGCCGGGGCTGACGTACAGGAACGGCCCCGGACCCTCGATCCGCGGGTCCGCGTCCTCGATGTAGACCATGCCGGGGAGGTCGCGGAGCAACGCCCGGAGGCGGTCGAGCTCGGCCTCGGGGTCGTCGCCCGGAGGCAGGCGTCCCGGCTCGGTGGGCGTCATCGCGAAGGGATCGTAGTCCGGTGGCGGGATGATCTCAGCGCGGCCCGGGGCGAAGGTGCCTACGAGCCTCGGAGGACGAGCCCCCGGTAGCCGTCGACGAACCCGGCCGTGCGTAGGTCCTCGGCGAACGCCGATCCGCCAACTGGCTCGCCGTCGATCTTCGAGAGCTCGATCCGCCGCAGCCGGCCGTCCTTGACCAGCGAGGCGAGGGCGTCGATCCACGCCCCGTCCCCGCCCGCCGCGAACGTGAGCAGGGTCCGAGCGCCGCGCTCGAGGAACACCGCG
>DASXTX010000034.1:0-4511 GCA_036505195.1 Actinomycetota bacterium | reverse complement strand
TTCTTCATCGCGATCGCGAACCTGTGCGTCGACATCGTGTACGCCTACGTCGACCCGCGCGTGCGGTTCGCGTAGAGACTCGGCCGCTCAGTCTCTGCGGGCGACGCCGCGCCCGGAGCCCCCGAGCAGCCCGAGGTCGATCACGATGCCGAGCACGATCAGCACGATGCCCATCGCCTCGACCCCGCCGGTCACGGTCATGAACTCGTTCTGGGCGATCGCGTAGGCGATCGTCGTGGTCGGGAGGAAGAAGAACCCGAGCAGCCCCCACCAGCCGCTCGAGAAGGCGGTGTTCAGGTAGTTCGTGAACAACCACAGGAGGACCAGGATGAACCGCGGCGTGATGAGCGCGACGATCGCGAAGAGGCAACCCATCGGCGAATCCTAGCCGAGTTGCCTAGGGGACCGTACGGGCGATCGCAGCGGCGATGTCGGCGGTGACCATCGCGCGAGGCTGGACCCGGCGGTTCCACAGCACGAGCGCCGGCCCGTCGCGCCCGTCCGAGACGATCGAGATCGTCCCCGCGTCCAGCAGCAGGTTCGTCGCGTATCGGATCGGCAGGTCCAGGAAGCGGACGGCGAGCGAACGGAAGCAGTGGCCGTGCCCGAACAGGAGGCTGTGACCCCCGAGCTCGCGCAGCCCTCGAGCACCGCGTCGACACGCTTGGCCATCTGCTCGGGCGTCTCGCCGCCCGGGCAGCCGTCACGGAAGAGCTGCCACCCGGGGTCGGTCGTCCAGATCTGCTCGGTGGTGAGGCCCTCGAACTCGCCGTAGTCGTACTCGAGGAGCCCCTCGTGCACGCGGATCCGATCGCCGAACCCCGCGAGCCGAGCGGTCTCCCGCGCGCGGAGCATCGGGCTCGAGAACACGTGGTCGAAGCGACGGCCGGCGAGCAGCTTGCCGATCGCCGTGGCCTGCAGACGGCCCTCGGGCGTGAGCGGGATGTCCGTGCTCCCGGTGTGCTGCCCCGAGATCGACCACTCGGTCTCGCCGTGCCGAACCAGCCAGATCGCCATCGAGGCCGAAGCCTAGGCCGGAGCCGGGCCGAGGGGGGAGGGGCTTGCCCGAATCGAACGTATGTTCTATCGTCCTCGGATGGCCTCCGAGCCCCTGTTCGAGATCGCGAGACGCCGGTTCGACACGCCCGAGTTCCGCGGGATGGAGTTCATCGAGGCCGAGTGCAAGACGATCATCAACCACGTCCCCGGCAACTACCTGCCGTTCAACTGGTCGATCAATCCGTATCGGGGATGCAGTCATTCCTGTTCCTACTGCTTCGCTCGTCCGACCCACACCTTCCTCGACATGAATGCCGGTCGCGACTTCGAAACGAAGATCGTCGTCAAGGTCAACGCCCCCGAGGTACTCCGGCGCCAACTCGCGGCCAAGCGGTGGAAGGGCGAGGGCATCGCGATGGGCACCAACACCGACCCGTACCAACGGGCCGAGGGCCGTTACCGGCTGATGCCCGGGATCATCGGCGCGCTCACCGACTACCGGAACCCGTTCTCGATCCTGACCAAGGGCACGCTGATCCTTCGGGACCTCGAGCTGCTGGTCGAGGCCGCCCGCGTCGCCGACGTCTCCACGGCCTTCTCGATCGGGACGCTCGACGAGGCCGCGTGGCGCGCGAGCGAGCCCGGCACGCCGCACCCACGCAAGCGGATCGAGGCCGTACGCGCCCTGAACGAGGCGGGCATCCCCTGCGGCGTGCTCATGGCGCCGATCCTGCCCGGGATCACCGACGATCCGCGCCAGCTCCGCGAGGTGGTCGCGGCCGCGATCGATGCCGGGGCCACGCACGTCTCGCCGATCCTGCTGCATCTTCGCCCCGGCGTGCGCGAGGAGTTCCTGCCGTGGCTCGCCGAGACCTACCCGGACCTCCTCGAACGCTACGAGGAGCTCTATCGCAAGCCCTACGCCCCCGCCGCCGATCGCGACGCGCTTGGCCGGCGCGTCTCCGGCCTGATCCGTTCCCTGGGCGGCGTCCGGTCGGCGCCGGCTCCGCCCACGCGGTTCTCCCGGTCGCGCGGCGATCGTGGAGTCGCGCAGGGGGAGCAGCTCACGCTCGTGTAGCGCTCGGCATCGGCTACCCTGGCGCTCCGATGCGCGGACTGGACCGGATCCTCGAGCTGCAAGACCTCGACACGGCGACCGACCGCCAGGAACATCGGCGCGAACAGCTCGAGGCCGGCGAGGAGCTCTCGTCGCTCCGCAAGGAGATGGAGGAGGCCGACGCCCGCCTCGGGGAGCTGCGGTTGGCGTCGGACTCGATCTCGAGCGAGTCGACCCGGCTCGAACACGAGATCGCCTCGATGAGCGACAAGCTCCACGCCGAAGAGAAGCGCATGTACGACGGCTCGATCGCCAACGCGAAGGAGCTCGAGGCGTTGCAGCACGAGATCGCGAGCCTGAAGGATCGTCGCTCGCGCGCCGAGGACGATCTGCTCGAGGAGTTGGTCCGCAAGGAGGACGTCGACGCCCGCGCCGGGCAGGCGCAGACGGAGGCGCAGACCGCCCGAGCGCGCGTCGAGGAGGTCGGCGGCGACACGGTCCGCGAGCTCGACCAGATCTCGGCCGACCTCGCCGCCAAGCGGTCCGAACGCGAGTCGCTCGTCTCGGCGTTCGACGAGGAACTGCTCGAACTCTACGACGACCTGCGCGAACAGAAGCACGGCATCGGCGCCGCCGCGATCGTGGACGGGGTGTGCCAGGCCTGCCACGAGAAGCTCTCGGCCGTCGAGCTCGAGCGCCTGAAGCGCACCGAAGGCGTGAAGAGGTGTGAGTACTGCCGTCGGATCGTCGTCCTCGTCTGATCCTGCACTGCGACGGCGCGGCCCGCGGGAACCCCGGGCCGGCCGGGATCGGCGTGGAGATCACCGACGAGGACGGCGAGGTCGTCGCCGAGGTCGCCGAGGGGATCGGAGTCGCGACCAACAACGTGGCCGAGTACACCGCCGCGATCCGCGGGCTGGAGCGCGCGCGCGAGCTCGGTGCGACCCACGTGCTCCTGCGCTCGGACAGCCGGCTGCTCATCGAACAGCTCGCCGGTCGGTGGAAGGTGAAGAACCCGACCCTCCAGCGGCTCCACCATGAGGCGCGGTCGCTGATCAAGGAGTTCGAGGAGGTGCGGTTCGAGCACGTCCGGCGCGAGCGCAACGTGGAGGCGGACGCGCTCGCGAACCGGGGCGTCGACGAGTGGCTGGCCGGCGAGGGCGCTAGCTGGGAGCGGTCTCCGCCGGTCCCACATCTGTGGGAGCCGGAGGAGGAACCGCGGTGACGAGGTCCTGCAGCGGGAACTCGAACCGAAGCGGCCTCGGTCCGGTCCCGTAGACGAGCGAGAGCACGCGCCCGTCCGCGGAGCGCTGCGCCTGGAAGACCATGAGCCCCTCGACGGTCTCGCCCGCCGGTACGGTGCCGAGCGAGGCCGTGAGGACCCCTTCGACGCGTTCGAACCCGTCGCCGCGGTCGACGAACAGGGCGGCCCCGTCGGGATCGAGCGAGACGTCGTGAGGCGAGGCGTTCCGGATCACCACGTTGAACTGCCACTTGGGCGGGAACATGAAGAGCGAGTCGAGGTGCACCGTCACGCCACCCTCCGTTCGCACCTGGTGCCGGAGGGGCTGGATGCTGTCGGACATCGGGACGCCGTTGCGCAGCAGGTCCTCGACGCGGTAGGTGCCGGCGGCCGTTCGGATCAGCGTGACGGGGCCGTCCAGGACCCGGACGAGATCGATAGGGTCGTCGTCGCGCGGATCGAACCGGAACAGCACCGAGGCGGACAGCCCGACCGACGCGAAGGGGATGCGCCGGGCCGTCACGGCCCCGATGAACTCGACGTCGCGTACGTCCGCCGCGGACTCGATCGTGCCGTCGAACTCGCGATGCTGGACGTCGAGCCACCGAACCCACGACTCGAGATCGGGGCCGATCACGAGCTGCTTCAACCGCCCGATCCCCTGATCGGGCGATTCCCGGTACGCGTCGATGAACTCGACGACCGTCTGCCGCGCGGCCGAGGCCTCGAGGGCAGGACCCGGCGCGAGCTGCGCGGGTGCGATCGGCGCCGCGGGGCCGACCGGTTGCTGGGCGCAACCGGCGAGCACGAGAACCAGCCCGATCATCGGCACGATCGCGAACGCGGCGCGAGCACGCATCGTGCGGATGATACGGCCGGTGGGGTTCTCTACACTGGGCGCGGAGGAGCCGGCCGGGCGGCCGCGGGCGGCAACGCTCGAGGAACGTCCGGACTCCGCAGGGCAGGGTGCTGGGTAACACCCAGGCGGGGCGACCCGTGGAAAGCGCCACAGAGAACAGACCGCCGCGAGAGCGGCAAGGGTGAAACGGTGAGGTAAGAGCTCACCAGCGAGCCGGGTGACCGGCTCGGCTCGGCAAGCCCCACCCGGAGCTAGGCCAAGCAGGGAGCGTTCGAGGACGGCCCGTCCGAGCTCCCGGGTAGGCCGCACGAGGGCTTCGGCCCCGGGGCGCTCGCGAGAGCGCTCAGACAGAT
>DASXTX010000033.1:0-6899 GCA_036505195.1 Actinomycetota bacterium | reverse complement strand
TGGCGTCGCTACCTCCCCGCCGATCGGATTGGACAGTTCCTGCACGTTCTCCACGCTCGTGATCACGAACGCGCGCATCATCGGCGGAGGAGACAAGCTGCAGGAGTTCACCGCGAGCTACCAGTCAGCGCCAGCGCCGGGAGACACCGTGGTCGCTGAGTTCTCCGGACACGTCCGGCGTCTGGGTGCTCGATGGTCAACCCGTGGTGACTCAGTTCTCCAGAAGCTCGGGCGACGAAATCGGGATGGCGTTCGACGGCGCCGGGTAGCCGTACATGACGAATTTCGACGCGAACTCGGTCTCGAAGCTTGGTCCCGACGATACGTTCTCGGTTTCTTTGAGTCGGAATACTCAAACAATCCGGAACGATATTTTCCGACCGTGCGGCAACGCGCTCGTCGGTCACGCGGGCGGAACCTACGCCGTTCAGAAACGCTCGTCCTCGGGGGCGTTGAACGTTCTACGTCTCGGCGGAGGACCGAGGTTCCGATCATATAGCGCTGCGGTCTGACGGCTGCACATTGTTAGACTGGTCAGAGGGTACCCCGGATGTAAACAGTACGAGGTGTGCCAGGGCCCCCAGATGTCGGACCTGACGACGGTGCCGGACATTGGCTATGGCCTGCAAGTTCTGCCCGACGACCGCCTTCCGGTTGCTGACTCGCGAAGGTCTACCTGCTCTCGTCGAGTGGCGCCCAACTCGCGAGGTTCTTGGACCCGACCATCACGGACGAATTCTTCGGTATTGGTCTCCCCCCGATGGCGTCCGCTTCTGGGTCACGGAGTCTAGGAGGATGTCCATCTACGAAGTCGACGTCAACGCCGGACCTAACGAAGGTCATCCAGACGATCCCCCAGCTGGTCTCCGATCACAGGGTTCTGTACCATGGGCGATGTCGAGGTGATTCCGGGGGAACCGGAGTTAGTGTTCAAATCGAGAACGCCGACGACGGTTTGGATCCCTCCGGCAACCGACCACGCTCGGACGAGCGCTTCGGAGGAGGCAGCCTAGATAGGCCACGCTTCCTGCAACAGCCTCGGTTGCGGCCGCACGTGATGCCGGGCTGGCGCTCAAATCTGTGGGTGGAGATGCCGATACTGGCTCGATGGACTCGAACGAGACGCGTCCGGTCACTCCCACTAGCGCGAGGCCTGCGCGACGCCTGATCTCGTTCCTGGTTAGGATCGTAGCTGGGGTCATCGGACTCGGCATCATCGCCTTCGGTGTCTTTCTCGTCCTCTTCATAACGCACTACGGGGATGAGGCACCGCGTCGCGGGGTTGTCGTGGTTAATCGAACGCCGATCGACCTGAACATCTACGTGTACGTGCCCGGGCAGGAACCCGTCCTTTCAGCGGACGTGCCTGCCCATTCCCGGGTCGCGACCGGTATCACGTGTGGCGCTCGAAAGATGACCGCGAAGGACGCGGCCGGCCACGTCATCGCCCGGCGCGGACCCTTCCCGTCGTGCGATGAGAGCGATTGGGTGATCTCGGCGACGCCATCGCCGGGTCCCTCGTCCTCAGCGGGTGGATGATGTCACGGTCCGGCGTCGGGTCGCGGTGGGGCTGGACTGCGCTCGTCTGCGCGGTGTCCCTAATTCTTCTGAGCTGCCTTAGCCAATCGAGCAGGACGAACCCGCAGGATGAAGGAGCATCGAGCACGAACACAGTTCCTTCGCCGACCCTCGCCGCACCCTCGACCCGCCATGCCCCTGCTGCATCGCCCAGCGATCCAGGCTCGACTTCGGCGACATCGAGCCTCACGACGACGATGGACACCTTGCGGGCCGCCCTCCAGCGGTTCGACCAGAGCCCTCCAAACATCCACGGGACCTTCGAATCGGGTGCGCCGGGCGAGGGTGTGGTTCTGCGCGACGAGGTCTGGATCGCTTGGCCAGCGTTTCGTCTCGAGCAGCGCGCGAAGGGGGGCAGCGGGCCGCTCGTGGTCGCGACCAGCGACGGGAAGCGGTTCGGTTACCGCGACCCTGTGAGCGGAGAGGTTGGCATCTCGACGGGGCTCGGGGAACGTGCTTTCGGGTTGGTGCCGATGGTTCAGTACTTTGGCGTGCCACCCGCTGTTTGCCCAGCGCCAGACATCCTGACGACCGAATCGATGATGGGTCGCACCGTGATCCACATCGGATGTGATGAGTCTTCCGGCTGGGATCAGTGGATCGACGTTCGGACTGGACTCATGCTGAGGAAGGCGGTTCGGCGCGGAGAGCCCAATCAGGCGGACTGGATGGGATACGTCCAGCTCGAGTTCGGTCCCCAATTGGATGGAGGACTGTTCGATCCGCACTCGGTGTGAACCTCGCACCGGCAGCTTTCCTGGCAGCACTCTCTGGGCCGGGTCCGTCATCTATGAAGGAGCCTGGTTCGTCAAGACATGACTCCTCCTGCTCGGTCCGGGGGTCAGCCTGAAAGGGTCGGAAACTCTCGCTTCGCGCACCGTCACATCGATTCCGTAACATGCACGGGTACTCTTCTCGATCCTGTACCTGATCCTGCGAGGGTTGCTGCGGCTCGCCGGCCCCGAACGGGACTCGCGCGATCGTGAGGTCGAGATCCTTGTCCTTCGCCATCAGTTGAAGGTGCTTTCCCGCAAGACCGGGCGCCCCAGGCTTGGGCGACTGGACCGGTTCTGCTCGCTGCCGCCGCTCGCGTGCTGCCGCGGGGGCGTTGGAGCTCGTTCCTCGATGGTGTAGGGGTCAGAAACTCCGATCACTCCTGTGACATGCGGCTTCGCCCGAGCTGGCCGCCGGCCAGAGATGGGCCACTCGCGCCCTCTGGAGGGCCCGCACGGGCACCTGCCCGCGAACCGAATGTGGATGAAGTCTGAGTCTGACGCACTCAGGTCCAGCCCGGGAGCTCCGCATGCATCGCACCCAAGGCAAGGCAACCGAAAGCCGGATGTTCGCGTCCGTGGCGCCTAGAGAGGTGCTGGTACGTTTGCGCCGCGGCGTTGCGAAGCCGCAGGTCAAGCCCTTGCTCGGAGTTTCTGACCCCAACAGCTGCGGCTCAACCGTGAGCGCGTGAGCGACCCACGCGTGGAGCATCCGCTCGCGGACATCTTCCAGTGGAGGTCCGAGAATCGGTTCGATCTCGTGTTCTTCGGCTTCTGGCTCTCGCACGTGCCGAAGGATCGGTTCGCGGACTTTTGGAGCGTGGTGGGCGATGCCCTGAAACCCGACGGCCGGGTCTTCTTCGTCGATAACCGACGCGTCCCGGGCGCAAGCGCCTCGACGGACGAAGCCGACGCACAGGTTCGGTGTTTGAACGATGGACGTACCTTCAAGATCGTGAAGGTCCACTACGAGCCGGCGGCCAGCCTCGGCCGGCTGGGCTGGACGTGCGACGTTCTTCATCTTCGGCACGGCGGCCCGTGTCACCTGACCGGAGTCACCCCGAGACCTTTAGCGGACCTGGCCAGGGCTGAATCCTCCAGTCCGGGGGGCAGTTCGATTCCTCCGCCCTCCGATTCTCGAAGACGCGCCTATGCCGGCGGCGTCCGTTACCTGCATATCAACCACTCCGTTACAGAGTGACCCGGGAGGCTGGGTGCCTGTACGTGCCCACCGGTCACTCGCTGCGGAGCAGCTCGGGGCGCCGGACCATGCGGAGCCAGGGGAACGACCCGACCGTGACGAGCAGAGCCGTCGCTCCGACGGCGGCGGCAGTCACGAGGACGGGAGCGGTCGGCATGACCCGGGACGGCTCCTCCACGAAGCGGAACACGAGGTCCGTAACGATCAGGCCGGTCGCGACGCCCAGAGCGAGCGCGGTCGCGAGCGGCAGCACCGCCTGGACGAGGATCGACCGGCGCAGCGTCGCGAGCGGTACCCCGATCGCCGACAGCACCGCGAGGGGCCTTCGTCGCTCCATCATGCCGTCCACCGTCGAGACGACTAGGTTCGCGGCGGTGACCGCCAGGACGAGAAGCGTCGCGAGCTGAAGCATCTGGAGCCAGCGCGACGACTCGACGTCGGAGGACTCACGCCTCAGTTCGGTCGCCGTCTGGACCTCACCGTCCCAGCGAACCTCGTTGCGGATGCGCTCGACGGTCTGTGGACGGCCGTCGCTGCGGGCGATCCCCAGGCACGCCGCTGGGCAGGTGCTGAGCCCGTCGGGGTAGCGGTTCGTGACCTCGAGCGAGCGGACGCCCGGGATCGATGCGAGCCCGCTCAGCTGTTCGCGGCGCGCCGGCTCGCGTTTCGCGTACGAACGGACGACGATCGCGTCGGCCGGGAGCGCTCTCACTCCGCGCGGCACGTAAGAGAGCGACGCCGATGTCAACAGGCTCCCTTCGGCGACCGCGGCGAGCGCGATCAGGATGCCGAGGCTCATCACCACGCGGGCCGCGGCCGTCGGCTCGGCCTCCAGGCGACGCACGCCGAGCAGGACGGCCGGGGACGGGCGCCACGTGGCGATCCGGCGGGCAACGAGCCATGCGAGCCACGGAGCCATCCCTGCGAGGCCGACGAGGATCGCGATCAACGCGCTCGCCACCAGCAGCGTCGGGATCGGCTTCGGTTGCCGCAGCACGGCGTCGGGGTCCGCCGCGAAGACCCACAACGCGATGAGGCCCGCGCCAAAGGCCGCCGGCCAGAACCACCCACGCCGGATCCGCCTGGAGCGGCGCACGATGCCGAGCGGCGAGATCGCGACGCGCCGCATCGACAGGACGGCCGTCGCCACCGCGAACAGCGGAACCAGGACCAGTACGGCGACGAGGGCGAACAACGACGGCGCGAAGTCGCCGACGAAGAACCCGTAGCCGGCGACGTTCCTCAGGATCGAGACCCCTGCCGGACGAGCAAGCTCGAACGTCGGGACGGCGAGGGCGCCGGCCACGAGGGCGGCGAGGCCGGCCTCGATGGCGGCGAGCAGCCGCACCTGCCCTTGCGTGCCGCCCGCCAGACGAACGGCGGCCAGCCGCGCCTCTCGCGTCGACGTCGACAGCCGGGTCGCCGTGAGCACGAACAGCGCGATCGGGAACGCGACGCAGACGACCACCACGGACAGGGCGATGATCGCCCCCGCACTGAGCGGCGCGCCCTGTCCGCGATCGACCGGCGCGAACGCCGTCACCACCTCGGTCCATCCCGGTCGAAACTCGAGCGAGCGGTCGGCACCTATCCATGCGGTGAGTTCGCCCGGTTCGATGAGGCCATCGGTGGCGATCGTCCCGACGATCCGGCCGGGCACGCGCGGCCGCAGCAGCGACCCGTCCGGCCCTTCGAGGACCCGGGCGAGCGCAGGCGAGACGAACGCCTCACCTGCGGCGGGCAGTCGGGGGATGCCCGGTGGAATCGGCGGGTCGCCGATCGGCTCGACGGCCATGACCTCCACGTGCCGGCCTTCGAACGTGGTGCCGACCCACCGCCGACGGACGCCGTTCACGACCTCGGCCGCCCACCAGCCCGGGTGATCGCTCGCGTCGCCGTAGCGGATAGCCTCGCGCCGGTCGTGCGATGCGAGCGCGCTCGGGACGCTGAGTGCGCCGAGCAGCATCGTGATCCCTATCGCCAGGCCGAACGACATCAGCGCCAGCCGAAGGACCGCCGCGCGGCCGCCGGCGACGGCGAGCCGGAGCCCGAGGCCGAGCAGACGCAGGCGTCTCATGTCAGCGCCGCGACCGGTACGAGCCTGCCGTCGCGGATCACGATCTCTCGGTCGGCGTACGCCGCGATCCTCGGCTCGTGCGTCACGAGCAGGACGCTCGTGCCATGGTCGCGCGCCGCCGAAGTCAGCAGCTCCATCACGAGCTCGCCGTTGAGGCTGTCGAGCGAGCCCGTGGGCTCGTCCGCGAACAGGGCCCGCGGCTCCGTCACTAGAGCGCGCGCGACGGCCACGCGCTGCGCCTGGCCCCCGGACATGTCACCCGCCCGCTTGTCGGCGATGTCGTCGACACCAAGGCGTTCCAACCAGCTCCGCGCTCGCGACTCCGCGTCACGCCGCTTCACGCCGGCCAGCCGCAGCGGCAGCGACACGTTGTCGATCGCCGTCAGCTCGGGCACCAGCTGCCCGAACTGGAAGACGAACCCGAACTCGTCGCGGCGAAGGCGCGTCAGCGTGGCGTCGGAGAGCGCCGCGAGCGTTCGCCCACGGTACGTCACCTCGCCGGCGTCCACGGAGATGATGCCGGCCAGGCACAGCAGCAACGTCGACTTGCCGGACCCGCTCGGGCCGAGGACAGCGACGATCTCCCCGCCGGCGAGGCTGACCGACAGGCCGTCCAGCGCGACCGACGCGCCGAAGCGCTTGTGCAGCTCCGTCCCGAGGAGAAGCGCCTCGCCCATGGTCGTCACCCTTTCCCTCCCGCGAGCTCCGCGCCGAGCTGCTCGACGCGCTTGCCGGCGAGCTCGATCCACCGCAGGTCCGCCTCCAGGTGGAACAGCTCGAAGTCGGACGCCAGAGCGTCGGTCAGATCGCCACGGCGCTTGCGCCGCGTGAGCTGCCGCATGCGCTCCAGGTGCACCCCGCGCTGCGCGTCGAGGATCTCGGCGGCCGGCCGTCCCGACATCAGCGCCAGCACAACCTTGGTAAAGAGCACCTTCCGTCCGAAGGCGAGGGGCAGCTCGGGCTCCGCGAGCCACCGCTCCAGGTCGGCGACGCCGCCGCGCGTGATCACGTAGAGCTTGCGGTCGGGTCCTGGGCCGGCCTCGACCGCGGCGACGTCGATCAGCCCGTAGCGCCGGAGCCGTGCGAGCGTCGTGTAGATCTGACCGAACCTGACCGGCTGTCCCCCGGCGATCCGCTCGTCGTAGAGACGTTTCAGCTCGTAGCCGTACCTCGGGCGGTCCTCGAGGAGTCCCAGGAGCGCGTGCCCGATGGACATGCCGCTGGGACTATACACACGGTGTATAGTCGCTGCAAGCGTGTGGGGTCCGCA
>DASXTX010000032.1:0-26761 GCA_036505195.1 Actinomycetota bacterium | reverse complement strand
AAGGCGGCGCTCCCCCGCAACAGGATCGCGGCGGGATCGCCGGGCATCACGCGGAACAGGAAGAAGTTGAAGACCAGCACGAACAGCAGCGTGAGGAACGCCTGCGCGATCTTGCCGATCAGGTATCCGCGCATCCGAACCCCCGGCTTACCTCGCGCCCCCGAGGATCATGTCCTCGTCCATCATCTGTTGCCTCTCACGAGCGCCTACGCAATTTCGGCCAGGAGCCGACGGGCTCGATCGGTGTACATCGCGAACTCCTTGCTCCGGAAGATCTCGAGTGCCTCACGAGCTGCCCGGGCGGCGTCCTCGAGGCGTCCCGCAGTTCTGAACACCTCGGTCTTGGCGAGCATCACGTCCCCGAGATTGAACACGAAGCCGGTAGGACGAACCATGGCCTCGATCTGCACGATCGCGTCCACCGCCTCGCCAACCGCACCGGTCCCGGCGAGCGCCCTGGCCCGTACGGCGCCGAGCTCGATCTTGGGCTCGAGGTCCCACGACCCCGCCAGCGCGATGAACTCATCGGCGACCGCGAGCGCTTCCTGATACCGCCCAAGGTCCGCCAGGGCTGCGCCCCATCGGCAGGCCAAAAGCGCCGCGTTCGTGGGGGTGCCAAGGTCCATGAAGCCGCGGACGATCTCTCGGAAGATGGGCTCCGTCCTCTCGATGTCGCCCGCCAAGAGTTCGATGAGCCCTTCTGTCGCCTGCGACCGTAACGAGACCCAGGGGTCGGCGGCGTCCTCGAATACCACTCGGGCGGCGTCGTAGGTCGCGCGAGCCTCGTCCTCCCGCCCGAGGCAGGCGAGGGCAAGGGCAACCTGCGCACGGGCCACCGCAGCGCGCAGCGGGAAGGCGGCGCAGCGTCCCTCGATCTCGCGAAGCAGCTCGAGCGCCACTGAGGCCCTGGTCGCACCTTCGAACGTCCCCACCCAGACGTACGTGATCGCGTCCAACGCGTCGGGCCCCGGCGAGTCGACCGCGATCTCGAGGGCACGCTCGGACGTGACGAGCATGTCCTCCATCTCGCCGAACGTCCATTGCAAGGTGGCCAGATGGAGCAGCACGCGTGCCTGATCCTCTGCGTCCCCGTGTGACTCGATCACGCGAGCGGCCTCCGTCGTCGTCTGGAACGCTTCGGTCAGGTCCGCGTCATGCGGCTTGGTTCTCATGAGGTCGCTCACCAGCTCCGCACGCACCCAGTGTTCCAGTACGCGATCGCCGCCCGCGCGCGCCACATCGAGCGCCTCGTCGTCCAGCCGCAGTTTCCGTTCGGGATCGGCCGTCCCGTCGAGCGCCCGGAGCAGCGTACGAAGGGTGTGGGAGCGCTCGGGGTGATCGGTAGGCAACAAGGTGTCGGCGCGTTCGGCCAGATTCAGGCCGGCCTGCGGATCGCCTCGACCCAGCGCGCGCCGAGCGGCCGACCGGAGTCGGGAAGACGCCGCGGAGGCGAGCTCCAGCCCGAGCTCGCCGACGGGACCGAGCTCGCCTCGTAACCGATACGCCCGCTCGAGGTGGTACCCGAGGATCTCCTCCTGTTCGGCGATGCGATCGCCCGCGATCCGTTCCAACCAGGTCGCGAAACGCTCGTGCAGCTCGGCACGGAGTGCCTTGGACATCGCGTCGTACGCGGCATCTCGGATCAGCATGTGCCGGAAACTGAACGCATCCTCGCCTTGGAGCGACGAGCGGTGCGGGCGAACGAGACCCTTACGCACGATCGAGTTCAGGTGCTCGTCCGTCGTTCCGGGCTCGCTTTCGGGAGCCAGCTCGCGGACGGCTCCGCGGGAGAACTCCTGGCCGACGACAGATGCCCGTTCGAGGACGGCACGCTCGCCCGACGTGAGGGCATCGAGGCGGGCACCGAGCAACGCCGTGATCGTGGGCGGAACGACGATCGTCGACAGCTCGGTCGCGGCCACGATCCGCCCGTCCTCGTGTTCGAGCAAGCCGTCGTCGATCAGCATGGCGAGCATCTCCTCAACGAAGAGCGGATTGCCTTCGGCGGCCTTGGCGATCCGCCCTCGGAGCTCCTGGGCACCGACCGCGGTGCCAAGGAGATTGGTGATCAGCTCGTCGGCCTCCTCGTTGGTGAGCGGCTCGATTGGCTCGATCGCCGCATCAAGCCCGCCCCACGTGGGTCGAAGGTGGAGCAAGTCGGGGCGGGCCATACACACGAGCAGGATCGGGGCGTCGCGCGACCGGTCGGCCACGTGCTCGACGAGATCGAGGAAAGTCGCCTCACCCCATTGGATATCGTCGAACACCAGCACGAGCGCGCGTCGGCGGGCGATCGCCTCGAGCATCCGTCGGATCGCCCAGAACGTCTCCTCGGGAGCCGCCGCGTCGGCCACACCCATCAGCTGCGCGATCCGCTCGCAGACGACAGCCTGATTCTCCTCTCCTTCGAGGATCGCGCAGATCTTCGACTCGACGAGCTCGGGAGCGTCGAAGTCGGCCAGCCCGGCGGCCTGTTTCACGACCTGAAGCACCGGGAAGTAGGTGATGCCTTCTCCGTATGGAAGGCATCGGCCACGCAGGACCGTTGCGTCGCTGAGGCCGTCGAGGAACTCCTCAACCAGGCGCGACTTCCCTACCCCCGCGGGCGCCAAGATCGTGAACAGCCGGCACGCTTGGTCATCGATCGCAAGGTCGAAGGCCCTCCGCAGCGAGGCGAGCTCTCGCCGACGGCCCACCATCGGCGAAGCCATGCGCATCCGGCCAGGCGCCCCTTTCATCACCGCCTTCAGCCTGTGAGCTGCGACGGGCTCGGCCTTGCCCTTCAGCTCGAGGGGCACGACCGGCTCGGAGACCACGGCCTTCCGCACGAGCCGCAGCGTCTCAGCGCCCAGCAGGATTTCCCCCGGCCCTGCGGCCTGCTCGAGTCGCGCGGCAACATTCACGGCGTCGCCGGTGACGATCGCCTGTCCGGCGACGGGGTCGCCGGCAACGACCGGGCCCGTATTGACGCCGATTCGAACAGCGAGCCTCACACCGTACTCGCGCTCGAGATCCTCGTTCAGCGGGACGAGTGCATCGCGCATATCGGAAGCCGCACGCACGGCACGCAAGGCGTCGTCTTCATGGAGGACCGGGATGCCGAACACGGCCATCACGGCGTCGCCGATGAACTTCTCGACGGTGCCGACGTGGCGCTCGATCGCGACCTTCATCTCCTCGAAGTACCGCGACATCACACGCCGAAGAGTTTCCGGATCCAGGCGCTCCCCAAGCGCCGTTGACCCCGTCACGTCGCAGAACACTACGGTGACGGTCTTGCGAACCTCTCGACCCGAAGCTCCTTGGGTAAGGGGTGAGGCGCACGAGGGGCAGAACGCGAAGTCGTCCGGGCTCTCGCGGCTGCAGTTCGAGCAGGTCAGCATCCGGGCGAGCCTACGGCGGGGGACATCCCGACGCTAGCCATCAGAAGCGCTTGGGTCGCCTGGAGCGGGACCGTGGACGCGCTCGTCGGTATCGACGGATCCGCGAGCTGTGGCGGCGACGCCGGTCTTCCCGGAACAGCCGGCCATATGATGCCGCACGTGGCCGAGGTGACCCCGAGCTCGATCCTGATGCCGGACCGCCCACTGAGCTCGGTGAACGAGTACATGGACCGCGGCGGCGGGCGCGCCCTCCTCATCGCGCGCGAGCGCGGTCCGGACTGGGTCGCCGAGGAGGTCCGGGCGTCGGGGCTTCGGGGCCGGGGCGGGGCCGGATTCCCGACCGGGCTCAAGTGGCGGACCGTCCGCGAGGATCCTTGCCCCACGAAGTACGTGGTCTGCAACGCGGCCGAGGGCGAGCCGGGCGCGTTCAAAGACCGGTGGCTCCTGAGGCACGACCCCTACACCGTTCTCGAGGGGCTCGCCATCGCGGCCATCGCCGTGGGGGCGGAGGGCGCCTGGATCTGTATCAAGACCGGGGCCGCCCGGGAGCTCGAGCGCGTTCGGCAGGCGATGGAGGAGATGACCGCCGCCGACCTGATCGGGGACGTCTCCATCGAGCTCGTGACCGGCCCCGACGAGTATCTCTTCGGGGAGGAGAAGGCGCTCCTCGAGGTGATCGAGGGCAACCCGCCCCTGCCCCGGACCGTCCCACCGTGGATGGAGGGGCTCTTCCGTCGCCCGGACAGCCCCAACCCGACCGTCGTGAACAACGCAGAGACGCTCGCGAACGTCCCACACATCCTGCGGGAAGGCGCGGAGTGGTTCCGATCGATCGGAACCGAGGACTCGCCGGGCACGATGTTGCTCACACTCTGCGGCGACGTCCGATATCCGGGCGTCTACGAGCTCCCGATGGGGTTCTCGCTGCGCCAGCTGATCTACGGGATCGGTGGCGGCGCACCCGAGGGCCGCGCCGTCAAGGCCGTGTTCCCCGGCGCCTCGAGCACGATCGTATCTCCGGAGCAGTTCGACACGCCGATGTCCTTCGACGCGATGAGAGCGGTGGGGAGCGCCCTGGGGTCCGGCGCGTTCGTCGTGTACGACGACTCCGCGTGCATCGTGCGGTCGACGCTGGCGTTCTCTCGGTTCCTCTACGTCGAGTCCTGCGCGCAGTGCCCGGCGTGCAAGCACGGGACCAGACACATCACCGAGCTCCTGGAGCGGATCGACCGGGGGGAGGGCTCCGAGGTGGACGTGGATACGATCCTCGCCCGATCGCTCACCGTCACCGACGCGCAGCGGTGCGCGCTGCCGACCGGCGAGACGCTCATCGCGCAGAGCGCGATCCAGGTGTTCGGGGCGGAGTTCGTCGAGCACTACGGGCGACCGTGTCCCCGACCCCGGGAGATCCCCGTGCCGAAGATCGTCGACGTGGACGAGCACGGCGCGTTCGTCTACGACGATCGCTACCATCTCAAGCAGCCGGATTGGACCTATGCGAACGAGGAAGACCGAACGAACTGAAGGCCCATCGCCCGATAGGTCCTACGCGCGCGACACCACGACCTTCAGCGCTCCGGTGTCGTTTGCCCTCGCGAACGTGTCGTAGGCCTCCTCGAAGTCGTCCAAGGCGAACCGGTGCGTGACGAACCGGCCGACGTCGAGCTGCCCGGTTCGGATTAGGTTGAGCAGGGTGGGGGTCGAGTACCCATCGACCAGACCGGTCGTGATCGTCACGTCCTTGATCCACAGGTCCTCGAGGTGCAACGTCGCCGGTTTGCCGTGGACGCCGACGTTCGCGACGCGTCCACCCGCGCGCACCAGGCGTGCGCACAGCTCGAAGGTCTCCGGGACCCCGACCGCTTCGATCGTCACATCCGCACCCAACCCTCCGCTGATCTGCCGAACGATCTCCTCCACGTCCTCGTGCCCGCTGTTGACGAGCACGTCGGCGCCGAACTGCTTGGCGGCGTCAAGGCGCGCGTCGGCCAGATCGACCGCGACGACGTGGCTCGGAGAGAAGAGCCGTGCGGTCAGGATCGAGGAGAGCCCGATCGGACCGGCTCCGACCACGGCCACGGTGTCGCCGGGCTGGATCCCTCCGTTCAGCACCCCGACCTCGTAACCCGTCGGACCGATGTCGGCGAGCATCAAGACCGCCTCGTCGGTGACCTCGTCGGGCTTGCGGTGCGTCGAGGTGTCGGCGAACGGCACCCGCAGGTACTCGGCCTGCGTTCCGTCGATGAGGTGCCCGAGGATCCAGCCACCTCCGCCGGCGCACAGGCCGTAGCGGCCCTCACGGCAGAACCGGCACCGGCCGCACGCCGTGATGCACGAGACGAGGACCCGATCGCCCGGGCGGATCGTCGTGACGCCCGGTCCGACCTCCTCGACCGTGCCGACGGCTTCGTGACCCAGGATCCGACCTTCGCTCACGTCGGGTACGTCCCCCTTGAGGATGTGGAGATCGGTTCCGCAGATCGTGACGGCGTCGACGCGGACGATGGCATCCGTAGCGTCCACGATCGATGGGTTCGGAACCTCTTCCCATCCCTTCTCACCTGGTCCGTGGAAAACGATCGCCTTCACCGCAGACACCTCCCCTTCACCCGCAGTGGTTCACGTGGTCCGCGAGTTCCATCCTCGCCCATCTCGGCATCAATGTAGAAGGAGCAAGTGAGTGCTCCTGGGGACACTCGGCCCGCATCCGGGAGGACCATTGGCCTTGGCGACGGGAAGCATCGCGTCGTGAAATCGGTGTGGTACTTGACCCGAAGGAGGCGCGAGATGAAGTTCGTCGTCGTGTACGAGTCGATGTTCGGCAACACGGAGACGATCGCGCAGGCGATCGCCGCCGGTCTCAGGGAGGCGGGTGAGGTGACGCTCGGGACCGTCGACGCCCTGTCTCCAGAGGAGGTCCGCGACGCGACGCTGCTCGTCGCCGGCGGCCCGACCCATGCCCACGGGATGGCGAGGCCCAACGCGCACGAGACGATGGCCGGGGAACGCTCCTACCGACGGTACGGACCGGTCCTACCGGGACGGGAGAGTCTGCGTGGGTGGATCGAGCGGCTGATGGTCGCTCCCGCCAGGGCCGCCGCGTTCGACACTAGGTTCGACAAGCCGATGTGGATCACCGGGTCGGCCGCCAAGAAGATCGCCGCCCGACTCACGCGCAAGGGCTACTCGGTCCTCGAGGCGCGGAGCTTCTTCGTCACGGCGACAGGCGGCCCACTCGTTGAGGGCGAGCGTGACCGGGCCTTCGAGTGGGGTCGCGGACTGGGGACGAAGGCGACGTCGGCGGCGGCGGCCGCATAGACAAGCGACCGGGGCCGCCGGGATCACTCGATCGAACCGGGCAACGTCGTGTGGCGGGCGAGGTAGATGGCGGCCTCGGCTCGCCGAGCCACCTCGAGCTTGGAGAGGTGTTGGGTGCCGCAGTGCCATGCGGTCACTGTTCGGAGTCGCGAAGGGCTTCCGCGAACATCAGGAGCGCCTCATCGATCGCTGATGCCCGATCTGCGGAGGTGATCTCGCCCTTCTCGAGGGCTTCGGACACCTTCCCTCGAAGATCGTCGACCTCCTCGAGCAACTTGTCCACGTCCTCACCCTTGTCGGTGTCGCGGAGGATCTCGTCGATCGTGTGACGGATCTCATGGTCGAAATGGTCGGTGATCTCACCTGTCTGGATGCCCTCACCGACGGTATCGAGTACGACCGCTGCGGCTTCGTGGGGCGACGGTTGCTCCGGTGCCGGCGAGCTGGTCTCCGTAGGCGAAGACTGCTGCGGTGTCGGTGAGCTGGTCTCCACCGGCGAAGGCTGCTGCGTCGCGGGCGAGCTGCTGAGCTGGGGCGACCGTTGAGACGCATCCGTTCGCCCGTCCGGCTGGCGGCTTGCCAGCAGCGCGATGAAGAAGAGCACGGCGAGGCCGCACACCGCGATGACGACCATCCGCCGTGTCTTCGGTCGGGGTCTCCGACGTCCGCCTGCGGACGGCCGAGGCGTCGGTGAGGGTGGCGGTTGCATTCGCTCCGTCGGCGCGGTCGGCGCGACGGCGTCGGGCCTGAAGGCCGCGGCAAGAGACCTCTCGACCTCCTCTCCGGTTGGCGGGCGATGGGCGGGATCCTTCTCGAGCATCGCGGCGACGAGTTCGTCCATCGCGGCCGGAACGGAGGGGTCGATCGAGCGAACACGAGGCGCCGGAGTGTGGGTGTGCGCGTACGAGAGAGCCGCAAGGTCTCCCGCGAACGGCGTCCGGCCGGTGAGCATCTCGAACAGCACACAGCCCAGGGAGTACAGGTCCGCCCGATGGTCGACGCGGTCACCTCGCACCTGTTCCGGCGAGATGTACAGGGCGGTGCCCCGCACGCTCAGGGTCGCGGTGAGGGCTTCAGGGGAGAGGAGTCGGGCGATCCCCATGTCCGCAAGCTTCACCCCGCCATCGGGCGGGAGCAGCACGTTCGACGGTTTGACGTCCCGGTGGATGACGGCCTTTCCGTGCGCGAACGCCAGGGCGGAGGCCAGGCGGCTCGCGATCTCGGCTGCTCGTTCGGGCGCGAGCCGGCCCTCCGTGTCGAGCAGCTCCCGCAGCGTCGGTCCCTCGACGAGCTCCATCACGATGTATCGATCCCCGCCATCGACCCCGATGTCGAACACGCTGATCACGTTCGGGTGGTGGAGGCGGGCGAGGATCTGCGCCTCCTGCTGGAATCGGGCGACCGAGCGGGGATCCCCGTAGTCGAGGAGCAGCTTGACGGCGACAGGTCGCCCCAGCAGGGTGTCCTCGCCCCGGCGGACCTCGGACATCAGGCTCCGTCCGAGCACGTCCCCCAGGCGGTAGCGGTCGCCTATGAGTCGAGGCGTCTCGATGTCGGGTCGTCCTTCCTAACGGATCGCAAGACCTCCACATCCCGCGATACCGGACTCCGCCGCGAGCTCCCGTTCGTCCCTGACGTCCCCTCGGAGCTTTCGTACGGCGCGGGCGACCGTGCGGTTGTCGCCACCGATCGCTCGCTCCAAGCCGGCGATGGATGCGTTCGTCTCCCCGAAAGCGGACAGGAACTTACTTACCGACACGGAATCTTGTTCGGGCCGCTCGAGCACGCGGATCGCCCCGAGCGCCTGGAGTCGCACGTTGCGAGCGCCCTGGAGCTCTCCGCGCGTCGGGGTCCGGCTGAGATCCACGCCCCCTTCCGGCCGTTGCACGGCCGCGCACGCTTCGTTGGCGCGTGTGGCGAAGTCGTCTTCGGTCGGCCGATCGAGCAGTGCCACGTAGGCGATCACCCCCAAGAGCACGACCAGGGCTGCGGCCCCGAGCCCGAGCCACCTCCGGTTCGAGCGGGCCGGGCGCGAAGCGCTTTCGAGCGTCCGGGAGGGCAAGGGCTGGGTCGCGTCTTCGTGCCCCTGCGAGAGGCCACCACCGGACGGTGGCGCCTCGGCGGATCGGATCTGATCCGGCCGTGGGGGTGTCGACACGATCGTGTCGTCGACCCGCTGGTCCGGCTCGATCTCGAGCGTGGTACTTCCGACTCTGACCTGGTCACCCGGACCCACCGTGATGGGGCTTCGGATCCTCTCCCCGTTGACGAAGGTGCCGTTGGTGGAGTCGAGGTCTTCGACGACCACCGATCCGCCCGAGCGTCGTAGCACCGCATGGCGGCGCGACACCTCGGGATCCTCCACCACAAGGTCGCCGTCCTGACGACCGATGGCCACCTCGAGGTCGAGCTCGACCCGCCTGCCCGCCTCCGGACCGGTTTTCACCACAACCGTTGGCAACCCTCACCCCCAGGGTCGGCGAACGACACCACCACGACGGTCGTGTGGCTCGTTCGTTATCGGTCGCGTGTCAGCGGACCTTGACGTCGGGACGGTACCAGGCATGTGTTCCCCTTCGCTTGCCTGCCAACGCACGCCGCCGGCGCGCTAGGGCCCACCTTCGCTCAACCTCACCGCACGAGGTGGCGATGTTAGGAGGGAGATGGCAGAACAGAAGGACCTTCGGGGCGATGAGGCCTTCTGCCGTGTGCACGGCGAAGCCTCAGGGCCCATCAACGATGACGTCCCGTGCCGCCTGCCACACGCCACTGCGAGGTGCCCCGTCTGCTTCCTGGGCTGGGCAGGTCCTGGGCCCGGCGACAGCGTCGTACTCTGCATCCTCACTCGGCACATCGTGGAGACCCACCCGAACACCGCGCATGCGACGACCCTCAGATTCAACGCCGCGCAGTTGGGTGGTTCCGCGGATCCCGACGATTGGTGTCACCACGACCCCGAGCAGCACGGTCGTGTCATGGTCCTAGAGCCGTTGTCGTAGCCGCTCGAGGCCGTCGAGCATCAGGTCCAGGGCGAACTCGAACTCGAATTGATCGTCGCACCCGCCGCCGACGACCGAGCCCTCGTCGTGCGAGATCTGGCCGCCGGAGATCTCGCCGATCAAGGCCGCGATGTTCGGATAGGCGTCGGCCATCTGGTTCCACATCTCGAGCGCTTCCCCGTCGGGCATGCTCGCCGTGTCGTCGTAGAGCTCCTGCGAGAAGCCGAGGAGCCGGCTGCCCATCACGTGCATCGCGTGATGGAGGAGGTCGATCGAGAAGCCTCCGGAGCGGAAGATCCCCATCATCGAGTCCATGTAGCCGATGACGGCCGGGGTGGGCTCGCCGCGCGACTCGATCACCTGCGTGGCCCACGGATGGCGAAGGAGCGCCCGGCGGGCCGAGAGGATCCGCTCGCGCATCGCGGTCTTCCAGTCGGTGTCTGCCAGCGGCGGGTCGATCTCGTCGACGACGACGTCGACCATGCCGTCGAGCATCTCGTCCTTGCTGGCCACGTGCTTGTACAGGGCCATCGGCACGACGCCGAGCTCTTGCGCGAGCCTGCGCATGCTGAGCGAGTCGACGCCCTCCTGGTCGGCCAGGGCGACGGCCGCGCCAAGGATCCGCTCCCGGCTCAGCGGCGAGCGCGGCCGTTGGGTCTCGTCGATCTTCGTGGCCATCCAGGCGCCTCCTCGTGCCGGCCGAGTGTGCGGAACCTTCCCGCCCTGCTTGACAAGTGTACGTCGTACACCCTAGGGTAGGCCAGCAGGTGTACGGTGTACACCACGACGAAGGAGGAGGCCATGAGGGCGATCGTTCAGGACACCTACGGGCCGGCGGACGTGCTAGAGCTCCGGGAGATCGAGCGGCCCGAGGTCGGCGAGAACGACGTGTTGGTTCGCGTGCGCGCTGCCGGGAGCGGACCGGACGTCTGGCACATCATGACGGGACAGCCGTACATGGCCCGCGCAGCGCTCGGGTTCCGCCGACCCAAGGTCCGCGTTCGTGGGTGGGACGTCGCGGGAACGGTCGAGGCGGTCGGCGCCTCGGTGACCGACTTCCGGCCGGGCGACGAGGTGATGGGGGTCGCCGAAGGAGGCTCGTTCGCCGAGTACGCGGTCACCTCGCCGGACAAGCTGGTCCCCAAGCCCGCGAACCTCTCGTTCGAGCAGGCGGCGGCGCTGCCGATCTCCGGGGTCACGGCCCTGCAGGCCCTTCGCGACAAGGCGCAGGTGCAGTCCGGGCAGACGGTCCTCGTCATCGGTGCGGGCGGCGGCGTCGGGACGCTCGCGGTGCAGGTCGCGAAGGCGTTCGGCGCCCACGCCACCGGCGTGGCCAGCAGCCCGAAGCTCGATCTCGTTCGCTCGATCGGCGCCGACGACGTCGTCGACTACACGCGCGAGGACTTCACGGACGGCTCGATGAAGTGGGACGTGATCGTCGACACGGCGGGCCGCCGGCCGCTGCGGCAGCTCCGGCGCGCCCTCACCCCGAAGGGGACCCTGGTGGTCGTCGGCGGGGACGGCGGCGGTCGCTGGACCGGGGGCTTCTTCCGCGGGATGCTCCGTGGGCCGCTCGTGTCTCCGTTCGTCGGCCAGAAGCTCATGGGCTTGAACTCGAAGGTGACCCGGGAGGACCTGCAGGGCGTTGCCGAGCTGGCCGAGGCCGGCAAGCTCACGCCGGTGATCGGCCACACGTACGCCCTGAGCGAGACGCCCGACGCGATCCGGGAGCTCGAGACGGGGCATGCGGCGGGGAAGCTCGTCATCGCCGTGTGAGGTCGCGGGAGGGAGGCCGAGGTGTCGACGTCAGGCTCCGGGTTGATCGAGGACGCGAAGGTCGGTGTTCGGCTCAAGATCTCCGCGCTGTGGGTCGCGCTGCTGTTCCTGTACGCGTACGGGGACATCTTCGGGTTCTTCAAGCCGGGACAGATCCAGGACGTGATCTCGGGAGAGATCTCGGGGATCGAGATCACGCAGGCCTTCCTGTTCGCGGTCTCGGTCTACATCGCGATCGCGAGCGTGATGGTCTTCCTCACGCTCGTCCTCGGGCCGGCGGTGTGCCGCTGGGTCAACCTGGTGCTGGCGAGCCTGTACATCGCCACGATCGTCGCCGCGGCGATCGGCGAGTCGGCCTACTACCTCTTCTTGAGCGCCGTTGAGATCGCGGTCCTGGCGCTCATCGTCCGGTACGCGTGGACGTGGCCTCGACGGCAAGGGATCGGCTGACGCCGCCCCGACGAGCGTGACGACGCTCGCTAAGGTGAAAGCGTGAGCGAGCCGGACGCCGACGTCGTTCGGGAGGCGAGTGCCGAGGCCGAGCGCCCCACGACGATCTACGACTCCGCACCGGATCCCGAGTCGAAGGTCAACGTCCGCCGACTGCCCCGGCTGTCGCTCCAGGGCTGGCACATCATCGCGGCGGCAGGGAAGCGGGACTTCATCGTCTCCACGGGCCTGCAGACGCTCGCAGGCCTGGGCCTTGCCTTGCAGCTGATCCTCGGTCAGCGGGCGCTTTCGGCGCTCTTCGCCGCCGCGCAGGGGGATGGGTCCCTGGCCTCCATCGCTCCGTGGGCGATCGCGGTCGCCGTCGTCTCGTTCCTCCTGATCTTCGCGAACGCGGTCCAGCGGGAGCGCCAGCAGATCCTGGGCGAGCTCGTCCATCGCCACGTCGAGGCCCGGGTCCTCGACGTGGTCACGGCGGTCGATCTGGAGGCGTTCGAGACGCCGGGGTTCTTCAACCGGCTCGAACGGATCCGGCAGCGCGCCGATCAGCCGCTGAACCTGGTCTGGGGCGTCTCCGGCCTTGCCGGCGCCGTCGTCGGGTCGATCGGGGTCGTGATCGGCCTGTTCATCATCGAGCCGCTGTTGATCCCGATGATCGCGCTCGTCTTCCTCCCGGCGTGGCTCGTGGCGTCGCGACGGAGCGAGTCCTTCTGGCGGTTCTTCTGGCGGATGACGCCGCGCGCCGCGAGCGCCGGTACCTCGCCGACGTGCTGAGCGGTCGGGACGAGGCCAAGGAGGTTCGGGCGTTCGGGCTTGCCGGGTACCTGCGGGACCGCTACGACCGCCTGTACGAGGAGCGGATCCGCGAGCTGCGGCAGGTCGCCAGGCGCCATCTCGCCTTCTCGCTCGTGGCCACCCTCGGCATCGCGGTCGTGCTCCTGGTCACCCTCCTGCTGGTCGCGTGGCTCACCCTGCGTGACGAGGTGACGCTCTCGCAGGCGGGGATCGCGGTGGCCGGTGTCGCCATCGTCGGCGCCCGCCTGACGCAGGCCGGCTACTCGGCCGGGGCGTTGACCGAGGCCGGCCTGTACATGGACGACTACAACGCGTTCCTCGACCTGTTGCCGAAGGTGGCCGCGAAGCGGCCGACGGCGCCCGCGCCGCGTGGGTTCGAGCGCATCGCGGTCGAGGGCGTCTCGTTCACGTATCCGAGCGGCGGCGAGCCGGCGCTCCGAGACGTCCACCTCGAGATCCACCGCGGCGAGGTCGTCGCGCTGGTCGGGGAGAACGGCTCGGGGAAGACGACCCTCGCGAAGCTGCTTGCCGGCCTGTACACCCCGTCTGGCGGCCGGATCAGCTGGGACGGTGTCGACATCTCGACGGTCGATCCGGACGACCTTCGCCGATCCGTGGCCGTGATCTTCCAGGACTTCATCCGCTACCACCTGCCCGCCCGGGACAACGTGGGCCTGGGGCGGCCCGATGCGGCCGAGGACCTCGAGGCGATCCGCCGGGCCGCCGATCACGCCGGCGCCGATCGGTTCCTCTCGGGGCTGCCCTCCGGCTACGAGACGGTCCTGGGACCACAGTTCATCGGCGGCACCGACCTCTCGGTCGGTCAGTGGCAGCGCGTGGCGCTGGCCCGCGCCTTGTTCCGGGACGCGCCGTTCGTGGTGCTCGACGAACCGACGGCGGCGCTCGACCCGCGCGCCGAACACGATCTGTTCGACCGCATCCGGACCTTGCTGGCCGACCGGACGGTGTTGTTGATCTCGCATCGCTTCTCGAGCGTTCGCTCGGCCGACCGGATCTACGTGATGGCCGAGGGCCAGATCGCCGAGGCCGGGACGCACGAGGAGCTGATGGCGGATCGCGGCATCTACACGGAGCTGTTCACCCTGCAGGCGGCGGCGTACCTGGGCAACGTCGGCCGAGATCGGCCGGGGTCGGCGGAGCCGTTCGGGTCGGCCCGGTCGACGTAGGGCGGCCCGCCGCTGCTATACATGCCTGGTGTCCACCTACGTCGCCCTGCTGCGTGGCATCAACGTCGGTGGCAAGAACCTGATCAGGATGCCCGCGCTCAAGGCGGCCTTCGAGGCGGATGGGTTCGCGGACGTCACGACGTACATCCAGAGCGGCAACGTCCTGTTCACCTCGTCGGAGACACGCAACGCGGCGCTGACCGACCGGATCGAGGCGATGCTCGCCGAGGCGTTCGATTACGTGCCGACCGTGGTGGTCCGAAGCCGCACGCAGATGCGCGCGATCGTGGATCGCGCGCCGAAGGGGTTCGGCTCCAAGCCGGCCGAGTACCGGTACGACGTGATCTTCCTGAAGGAGCCGCTCTCGGCAAGGAGCGCGATCAAGGAGGTGCCCACGAACCCGGCGGTCGACACCTCCGCCGCCGGGACCGGCGTCCTCTACTTCTCGAGGCTCACGGCGAAGGCCACGGCCAGCCGCTTGAGCAAGATCGTCGCATCGCCGATCTACCCGAGCGTGACGATCCGGAACTGGAACACGACGACGAAACTGTTGGCGCTGATGGACGCGGCGGCTACGCCTTCCGCCTGACCCGCTTGGAGTCGGCCTCGGCCAGGCGCGTTCGGACCACCTTCTTCACGAGCCCGGTGGGGAATCGCTCGTCGTACGTGAACTGGATCGTTCCCTTGCCCGTGACCCGCTCGCCGAGCTCGTTCCGGTGGGCGTCGACCGCGAGCCCGCTCATGGGGAAGAAGCTGTAGTGGTCCTTGAACGCGGCGTAGGCGACGAACCCGTGTCCGTCGAGCAGGAAGCCGGGCATGCTGTAGGTGATCCCCTCCTGGGCCTCGGGCGCCGCGGCCGCGATCGTCTCGCGCAGCGTCTGCAAGGCGTCCCGCTGATCCTTCGACAGCGACCGGAAGTACGCGGCGACGCTCTTCGGCTTCTCCATCGATCGGCATCATGGCATGCGGAGGGCCGCGCGTTTGCGCTCGAGGAGGGTGCGCTCGGGCTCGTTCGTGGTCGCTCGGATCGCCCGGCCGTAAGCCTGGTGGGCCTCGGCGTCTCGGCCCAGCCGGGAGAGCAGGTCGGCCCGGATGGCGTGGAACAGGTAGTAGCGGTCCAGGTCCAGCCGGTCGACGATCTCGAGCGCGGCCGCCGCCCCGTTGACCTCGGCGACTGCGACCGATCGGTTGAGCGCCACGACCGGGCTCGGCTCGAGCGCCACCAGCTGATCGTACAGCTGCAGGATCTGGCGCCAGTCGGTGGCGTCGGCGCTCGGGGCGTCGCCGTGCACGGCGTTGATCGCCGCCTGGATCTGATACGGACCGGGTCGGTTCCGACGCAAACAGGCACGGACGAGCGCCTGACCCTCCGCGATCAGATCGCGGTCCCAGCGAGCACGGTCCTGGTCGGCAAGCAGCACGAGGTCGCCCTCGGGTGTTGTCCGCGTCCGGCGTCGCGACTCGGTGAGCAGCATGAGCGCGAGCAGGCCCATGACCTCGGGCTCGTCCGGCATGAGCATGGCCAGGAGACGCCCGAGGCGGATGGCTTCCGAACACAGGTCCTCACGGACGAGGCGCTCGCCCGAGCTGGCCGCATAGCCCTCGTTGAAGATCAGGTAGACGACGGCGAGCACGGCGTTCAGGCGATCCGGGAGGTCGGTCTCGAACGGGACGCGGTAGGGGATGCCGGCGTCGCGGATCTTCGCCTTGGCCCGGACCAGGCGCTGTGCCATCGTCGGCTCTGGTACGAGGAACGCCCTGGCGATCTCGGCAGTCGTGAGCCCGCCCAGGAGTCGGAGCGTGAGCGCGACCTGCGAACCGGTCGCGAGCGACGGATGACAGCACGTGAAGATCAGGCGCAGCCGGTCGTCGCGCACCGCGCCCTCCTCGAGCGGCTCGCCTCGCTCGCGCAGGAGCGCCGCCTGGGCGTGCCGGTCGTCGCGAGAGGCCTCACGGCGGAGGCGATCGATCGCGCGGTTGCGGGCCGTCGTGATGATCCATCCCGCGGGGCTCGGGGGCGGGCCGGTCGACGGCCACCGGTCCACGGCCACGGCGAACGCGTCCTGGACGGCCTCCTCGGCGACGTCGATGTCGCCGAAGATGCGGACGAGCACCGAGACCGCTCGACCGTACTCATCTCGGAAGACCCTTTCGACGTCCTCGCCGGCAGCGACCCGAGCGCCCGTCGTCAGCGCCCGTTCTCGTCCTGGAACGGACGCACCTCGATGGGGAGCCCGGTCGCGTTCGCGGTCCGACGGCCCCACTCGAGCGCCGCGTCGAGTTCCGGGGCCTCGACCACGAGCAGCCCGCCGATGTGCTCCTTGCCTTCGAGGTAGGGGCCGTCCGTCACGAGCAGGTCGTCATCGCCGGGCCGAACCACGGTCGCCGTGTCCGGCGGAAAGAGGCCGCCGTTGAACACCCACGCGCCGGCGGACTTCGTGTCGTCGATCAACGTCGCGACGTCGACCATCACCTTCTCGAGGTCGACGTCCGCAGGGGGAGGCCCGTCGGGCTGGTAGATGCTGAGCAGGTAGCGTTTCATGGGATCTCCTCTCCCTGGCCTCGAGGCTAGACCTTCTGTCGGTCCGGCCGGTAGGTGGCGATGATCACGCCGGTCGTCGTGGGCGTGCTGTCGACGAGCCGGAGCTTGGCCGACTGCCCCGAGTCGCCGAACAGCCGCTGCCCGGTCCCGAGGATCAGCGGGTGGATCAGGACCTTGTACTCGTCGATCAGGTCCTGGGCCATCAGCGTTCGGATCAGGTCTCCGCTGCCGAGCACGATCAGATCCTCATCCTGGCGATGCTTGAGCTCGGCGACGGCCTCGCCCGCGTCGCCGCGCAGCAGCGTGGAGTTCTCCCAGGGCAGCGGCTCGGTCAGGGTCCTCGACGCGACGTACTTCTGCGAACGGTTGAGGACCTCGGTGAACGGGTTCGGCTGCGGGGCGTTCGGCCAGAACGCTGCGAAATCCTCGTAGGTGCGCCTGCCCAGGAGCAGCGCGCCGCCGGAGGCCATGCCCTCGGCGGCGACTCGACCCATGACCTCGTCGGCGTAGCGGACCTCCCATCCGCCGTACCCGAACTCTCCTCTGGTGTCCTCATCCGGGCGACCCGGCGCCTGCATGACGCCGTCGAGCGTGACCTGTGTGAACGTGACGATCCTGCCCATCGGAACCTCCTTCCGTTCTCGTGACCGATCGAGCACGGGAGCGCAGGCGCTCTCGGGTGCTCTCACCGTCTACACGAACGCGATTGGCGCCGATCGACAGGGCTCCCTCAAGTATCCATTCGAACGCGCCTCTTCTGTGCAGATGGATGCAGCCGAAAGGGTGGACGATGTCCTGGTGGCCGAACGCGCGTGGGCGGATCACCGTCCGGCTCGCGACGGCGAGCTCAGAATCCTGACGCCGGGCGCCGAGCGGCCGCCGCGTCGGGGCGGGCTGTGGCTAGGAGTAGAACTCGATGATCAACCGTTCCTCGATGGGAACCGGGAGCGGGATCTCGCTGCGCTCGGGCAGCCGGGACATCGTGCCCTGGAGGGCGTCGGTGTTCCGATACAGGTAGGCGGGCGGGTCGGGCGAGAGCTCGATCGCCTCACGAACGTAGACGAAGTTCTTGGCCTTGTCGGAGAGCTCGATCGTGTCCTCGGGCTTGACCTGCGCGCTCGGCACGTCCAGGCGGCGGCCGTTCACCTTCACGTGCCCGTGACCGACGAGCTGGCGGGCCTGGCGCTGGGTGAGCGCGAACCCCAGCCGCAGGATCACGGCGTCCAGACGGGTCTCGAGCTGGCGGATGAGCTCCTCGCCGGTGACGGCGCTTTTGCGGCTCGCGCGCTCGTAGTACGAGCGCATCTGGCGCTCGCCGACCCCGTAGATGTGGCGCAGCTTCTGCTTCTCGAGCAGGCGGACCTGGTACTCGGAGATGCGCTTGCGTCCGCGCCCGTGCATGCCGGGCGGGTAGGGGCGCTTGGCCGACGGGCAGTTCGGGCGCCCACACAGGGCGACTCCGGCACGACGGCACATCCGATGACGAGGTCCGACTTTGTCCATGGCGACCAGGAAGGTTACCAGCGGGCAGGGCGCGGCCGGTCCGCCCTGGAACCGGACGCGCCTCCGCCAGCGCGGAACCTCATCGTGCCCTCAGGGGTCTTGGGCTTCATGAGCTCGGGCGTCAGCCAGGTGGAGGTCGTCATCGAGGAGCACCAGGACCAGGTGACTCGGCTCGCACGGCTCTACGCGCTCCACGCGCCCAGGGCCGGCCGGCTGGCCTACCTGTTGACGGGCGATCCCGAGCTCGCGCAGGACCTGGCACAGGAGGCCTTCGTGCGGCTGATGGGACGGCTGAGCGCCATCCGGGACGACGCGGTGGTCGCCGCCTACCTCCGTCGCTCGATCGTGAACCTAGTGCGTAAGCACTGGAGGAAGCTCGGCTACGAACGGAGGTACCTGCGCGGGGGGCTCGAGGGCGTCGGCCCGGCGCCCGAGCCGGCGCCGGGACCCGATCGTCGCGACGAGCTCTGGCGGGCGCTGGGCACGCTCCCCTCGCAGCAGCGGGCCGCGATCGTGCTGCGGTTCTACGAGGACCTGTCCGAACGAGACACGGCTCGGGTCCTGGGGTGCGCCCTCGGGACGGTCAAGTCCTCCGTCTCGCGAGGGCTCCAACGGATGCGAGAGGAGATGGTCGATGATGCCGACCTCCGAGACTGAGATCCGCGAGATGCTCAGGCGCCGAGCCGGCGCCTTCACGATGCCGTCGGAGCCATCGCCGGCGGTCCTGCGCAGGGTCCGCAGGCGGATCTCCGGCGCGCTTGCGGTGACGGCCGCCGGTGTGTCGGCGATCGGGCTGGTGATCGCATTGCTCATCGGCACGTTCGGGTCCGCAACGACGCCAGGTGGTGGGGTCGACGCGGGATCGGCCTCGTCGCGGACCTCGGTCACGCTGGTGAGCTACCTCCTCCCGGACACGCAGACCGGAGGTTCCGAGGACGAGCTGCGCGCGCACATCGACTGCATGCGCGCCCAGGGCTTCGACATCCCCTACGCCGTCCGAACGGCGGACGGTTGGATGATCGCGGTCGATCCCGACCTGGTCGACGTCGGATCGACCGAGTGGCGCGAGGCCGCGTTCGTGACCTGCCGTCTCCCGGTGCCGGCGTCGGGGAACTTCATCCTGGGGCTGTCGCAGGAACGGGTGGAGCGGTTCGTCGCCTGCGTAAGGGACCAGGGCTTCGACCTCCCCGAGCCGACCCATAACAACGACGGCGAGTTCGTGTTCGATCTGACCGAGACGAACATCGACATGAGCGACCCGGCGTGGAACAGGGCCGCGTTCGTGACGTGCAGTCCCGACATCCGGCCGTAGGGACACGCCTTCGGTCGCACCTACCATGGCCGCGTGCCCTCGATCGATGAACGCGTGGTCGGAAGTGCCCTCGGGCTCGCTCTGGGGGACGCGCTCGGCGCGCCCTTCGAGTTCCTTCGGGCTCGCAACATCCCCGACCCGATCCCCGCGCTCGAGCGGCCCTGGCTGAGCGAGCCGCCGGGCTCGACCACCGACGACACCGCGATGGCGCGCAACCTGATGCGCTCCCTGTCCGCACGGGGTCGTCTCGACCTCACCGATCTCCTCGAACGCCACCTCGAGTGGTTCCGCGCCGACCCGCCCGACGTCGGCACGCTCACGGGGCGCGTCCTCCGCCGCATCGCGGCCGGTGAGGACGCCGCGACGGCCGCGCAGGCGATCTGGAACGAGCGGGGCCCCGAGGTCTCGGCCGGCAACGGCTCGGTCATGTACTGTGCGCCGCTCGGCCTGGCCTACGCGCACCGGCCCGAACGGCTCCTGGAGCTTGCTCCCGCGTTCTCGATCCTGACGCACGTCGACGGCCGTTGCCGGACCGCGGTCACCGCCGTCACGCTCGGCGCCGCCGCGCTCGTCCGGGGCGAGCCCGCCGCCGACGCCGCCCGGTCCGCGCTTTCCGCCGTCGAGGACCTCGAGGGCGGGGAGGAGCTCGAGTTCCTCGTCGAGGCGGTCGGCGGCTCGCGCGCGATCGACGGACCCGATCAGGGCTTCTGCCTGTTCACGGCCGGCGCGGCCTTCCAGGCGCTCCTTCGACCCGGCGACGTCGAGACCGAGCTCCGGCGCGTCGTCTCGCTCGGCGGCGACACCGACACGAACGCTGCCGTGACCGGTGCCCTGCTCGGCGCCCGCGACGGCGTACAGGGGCTCCCGCCCGCGTGGCTCGAACGCCTCCTCGGCACCGAAGCGATCCGCACCGAGGCCGAGGCGCTCGTCCTGCTCGCCGAGACCCGCTGACCCGGGGGTCGCCCCGCTGGGTTCGAGCGAGGCGTCAGGGTTCCGTCAGACAGGATCCGGCCGGGGGATTCCATTCCGAGGCTGCCCACGTCAGGGTTCTGTCTGTCAGGGTTCTGTCGCTGGGTCTCGAGCGAGAAGCCCCCTCCGACCAGGCCCAGCCCGGCCTACTCCGTCTTCTCCGCGTGTCCCCCGAACTGCTTGCGCATCGCCGACAGGATCCTGTTCGCGAAATCGGCCTCGCCCCGTGACTCGAACCGATCGATCAGCGCCGCCGACAGCACGTGCACCGGCACGCCCTCGTCCACCGCGGCGAGCACCGTCCACCGGCCCTCGCCCGAATCGGACACCCGCCCGCCGAACGCCGCCAGGTCGGGGTCCTCGAGCGTCGCCGCGGCCGTGAGGTCGAGCAGCCACGACGCGACCACGCTCCCGCGGCGCCACACCTCCGCGATCTCGGGGATGTCGAGGTCGTAGCGGTAGTACCTGGGGTCTCGCAGGGGCGTGGTCTCGGCGTCGGCGTCGCGCTCGCGGGCGCCGACGTCCGCGTGCTTGAGCACGTTGAGGCCCTCGGCATACGCCGCCATGAGCCCGTACTCGATCCCGTTGTGCACCATCTTGACGAAGTGGCCGGCCCCCGGCGGGCCGCAGTGCAGGTACCCGGCCTCGGCGGTGGTCGCGTTCGCGTCGCTCCGGCCCGGCGTGCGTTCGGCCGCCTCCACGCCCGGCGCGATCGTCGCGAAGATCGGGTCGAGGCGCTGCACCACCTCGTCCTCGCCGCCGATCATCAGGCAGAACCCGCGATCGAGCCCGAACACGCCGCCGCTCGTCCCTACGTCCACGAAGTGCACGCGCTTCTCCGCGTAGCGCTCGGCGCGGTCGATGTCGTCCCGGTAGTACGAGTTCCCGCCGTCGATCACGATGTCGCCGGGCTCCATCAGGTCGGCCAGCGCGTCGGTCGTCTGCTCGGCGAACGCGGCCGGCACCATCACCCACGCCGCCCGTGGTTTCGAGAGCTTGTTCACGAGATCCTCGAGCGACCCGGTCCCGATTGACCCCTCGCCCTCGAGCTGCCGCACCGCGTCAGCGTTGACGTCGTACACGACCACCTCGTGGCCGCCCCGCATCAGCCGGCGCGTGAGGTTCGCGCCCATCCGGCCGAGACCGACCATCCCGAGCTGCATCAGAGCACCTCCATCAGTTGATCGAACGTGACGCGGGCGACGCGCCGTCCGCGTCCCCGGAGGGAGCGCAGGTCGCCGAGCGCCTGTGCGTCGATCAGCGTCCCGAACGTGAAGGGCTGACCCGGGATCGGCAGGTCCACCGAACGCCCGGCGTCCACCACCTGGATGAACACGCCGTTGTTCGGGCCGCCCTTGTGGAGCTGCCCGGTCGAGTGCAGGAACCGCGGGCCGAACCCGGTCGTGGTCGCCACCCTGTACCGGTCGCGGATCGCGAGACGTACGCGTTCGATCGCGTCCTCGGTCTCGAAGGTCCGGTCCAGGTACGCGAGGATCGCCACGTAGTCGCCCTCGTTCACCTGTTTGAGCAGCACGCCGAGGTCGTCGAACCCCGGGTCCTCGACCGGGCCCGAGGCGAGGATCGCCTTGGTGGCGTCCTTGGTCTCCTGCACGTTCGGCTGATCGAACGGGTTGATCCCGAGCACGTACCCCGCGATCGACGTGGCCATCTCCCATCGGAAGAACTCGCCGCCGATCTGCTCGCGACCGTCGTACCGCAACCGGACGACGGGGTGCCCGACGCTTTCGAGCTCGTCCAGGCCGTGGTGGTCGCCGAGCGCGACGAAGACACGGTCCTGGCTGTAGACGTCGGGCTCACCGAGCGGTTCGCCGACCACGGGCACGACGCCGACGTCCTCCTTGCCGGTCGACTCGGCGATCAGCTGCTCCACCCAGCCGCCGAAGCTCGCGATCTCCTCGGCCAGCGCGAGCGTGAGCTTGTCCCGCCCGGCCCTGGCCGACTCGCCCATCATCGCGCCCAGGGTCGCCCCAGGGATCTGCGCGGCGGGGAGCGACCGTTCGGACGCGGTCTGCATCTCCTCGGCGCGATCGAGCACCTCGTGCAGCGGCGCGCCGATCAGCGCGGCGGGCACCAGCCCGAAGTACGAAAGGGCCGAGTACCGGCCGCCGATGTCCCCGGGGTTCAGGAACACGGCGCGGAACCCGCGGTTGCGGGCCAGCGTTTCGAGCGAGGTCCCCGCGTCGGTGATCGCGACGAACTGGGCCCCGTTGGGAGTCCGGTCCCAGAAGAACGCGAAGTGGCTGAGCGTCTCGGTGGTGCCGCCCGACTTGCTCGCCACGATGAACAGGGTCCGGTCGAGCTCGAGCTCGCCCGCAACCCGCTCGATCGTCGCCGGGTGCGTCGTGTCGAGCACGATGAGCTCGAGCGCGCCGTCCGCGGATCCGAACGTGCGCACGAAGACCTCGGGCGCGAGGCTCGAACCCCCCATCCCGAGCAGGACCGCGGTCTCGAACCCGTCGGCCGCCGTCTGCTCCGCGAACGCCTCGAGCTCGCCGATCCGCTCGTGCATGAGGTCGGAGACCGTGAGCCAGCCGAGACGGTCGGTGATCTCGGTCGGATCGTCTTTCCAGACGGTGTGGTCTTTGCGCCAGATGCGCTCGACGATCCGGTCGCGGTCCATCTGCTGCAGGCGATCGGTCACGTTCGTCTCCTTCCGAGACCCGTCGCGGCCGGGGGAGCGCTCACGGTAGTCGCTCTCGGGCCGCATGTGCGAGGGCGGCCTCGCCCGCACGATCGGATGCTACCGAGCGGAAGCCGTGCGGATCGCCCGTGCCGCCGCTCGCGGATCGGGTGCGTGGAAGATCGCACTGCCGGCGACCAGGACGTCGGCCCCGGCCGCGACGGCCTTCGCCGCGGTCTCGGGCTCGATGCCACCGTCGACCTGGATCCGGAACGGAAGGTCTCGCGATCGACGGATCTCGGCGGCGCGCTCCACCTTCGACAGGTGTTCGGCGACGAACGGCTGGCCCCCGAACCCCGCCGTGATCGTCATCACGAGCAGCAGGTCGATCCGCTCGTCCAGGAACGGTTCGACCGCCTCGAACTCCGTCGGCCCGTCGACCACGACCCCCGCCTGCATCTCGAGCTCGCGGATCCTCCTCAGGAGCGGCGTCGGGTCGCCGAGCTCCACGTGCACGCTGCAGAGATCGGCACCCGCCTCCGCGAGCTGCTCGAGCCAGAACCCCGGGTCGGTGACCATCAGATGGCAGTCCAGGAACAGGTCGGTATGCCGGCGGATCGACGCGACCACCGGCGGCCCGATCGACAGGTTGGGCACGAAATGCCCGTCCATCAGGTCGACGTGCAGCCAGTCCGACTCCGCGCGGACCCGCTCGACCTCCTCCGCGAGCACGGCGTAGTCGGCCGCGAGGATCGAGGGGGCGAGCAGGACGTCGTTCGGCACGGGCGTAGTCTGCTCCACCCTCGGTCCCCGGCGCTCGGCGCGAACCCTCGACCGCCCAGGACCGGGTGTGTAACGCTCGCCGCCGGATCCGGCACTGGCTGCGGAGGGCTGGTTCCGAGAGGGGAGCGGGATGGACGACGTCATCAGGGTCTACGGGGCCAGCTGGTGCCCGGACTGCCGAAGGGCCAAGCGCTTCCTGGGCGACCAGCGGATCTCGTTCGAGTGGCACGACATCGAGGTCGACCCCGACGGGGTCCGAACGGTGCAAGAGCGCAACGACGGCAACAGCATCATCCCGACGATCATCTTCCCCGACGGATCCCACCTTTCCGAACCCTCGAACGAGGAGCTCGCCGAGAAGATCGGTCTCGAGCGCATGGCGACGATGCACGTCTACGACCTGATCATCGTGGGCGGCGGGCCGGCTGGGCTCACGACCTCGATCTACGCGGCCCGCGAGAACCTGCAGACGCTCGTGATCGACAGCAAGGGCCTGGGCGGCCAGGCCGGGGTGACCGAGCGCCTCGACAACTACCCCGGATTCCCCGAGGGCATCGGCGGCGCGGAGCTCGCCGACCGGATCGTGCAGCAGGCGCAGCGCTACGGCGTGGAGATGCTCCAGGCGGTGTCGGTGCGCTCGATCTCGAGCGACGGCGAGGAGGTCGACGTCGAGACCGCGACCGGCGACCATTACCACGCACGCGCGGCGCTCATCGCGACCGGCTCGACGTACAGGATGACCGGGGCGCCGGGTGAGGACGACTTGATCGGCGCCGGCATCCACTTCTGTGCGACCTGCGACGGCCCGTTCTACAAGGGCGCGAACCAGCTCGTCGTCCTCGGTGGCGGCAACAGCGGTCTCGAGGAGGGGCTGTTCCTCACGCAGTTCGTCGACAAGGTGACGATCGTGCAGCGTGGCGACCGGCTGACCGCCAGCAAGCTGCTCCAGGACAAGGTGATGATGACGCCCTCGATGGAGGTCTTGCTCAACCGCGAGGTCGTCGAGTTCCGCCCGAAGCACGACGGCAGCGGCAAGCTGGGCGCGGTTGCCCTCAAGAACCGCGACACCGGGGACACCGAGGAGCTGCACCCCGCCGGCGCGTTCGTGTTCATCGGGCTCGACCCGAACACGGGGTTCGTGAAGGGCTCGGTGGACCTGGACGACCGAGGCCTTATCGTCACGGACATGGGTCTGCAGACGAGCATGCCCGGGGTGTTCGCCGCGGGCGACGTGCGTTCGGGCTCGACCAAGCAGCTGGCCTCTGCGGTCGGCGAGGGCGCCGCGGCCGCGATCGGCATCCGGATGTACCTCGAGGCGCTCGACGCCAAGCCGATGCACATGATGTGAGGCGTCGAGCAGGAGCGATCGGAGGAGCGGGTCGATGGAGCAACAGGAGATCTTCGAGCTGATCATCAAGGCGGACGAGAAGCTGAAGTACGCCCACGAGGACAACGCAGGCCTTCGCCGGCAGCAGGCCCGGGACCTGCTCGTGCGGGCGCGCGCTGCCGCGACCGAGATCGGGAACGACGCCCTCGTGCAGCAGGCGGACACGCGGCTGGCCGATCTCGACGGGCCGGAGGGAGAGGCGGGGCCGGCGAGCTAGGCGGACTCCCGCCAGTCGCGGAACACGCCGAGGAGGGTTTCACGCGCGTCGGGCGCGACCTGCTCCTCGCTGAGCATGCCGGTGAGCCGGATCGTCATGCGGAACTGCTCGAGGTAGGTCGTGCAGCCATCGCACCCCGAGACGTGCTCCTCGAACCGCGCCCGCTGCTCCGCTCCCATCGAGCCCTCCAGGTACTCGGTGACGAGCTCGACCAGCTCGATGCAGGTCACGACGTCCGCTCCCTCTCCGGTCCGAGGTAGCCCTCGAGCGCTCGCCGGACCTTCGCGCGTGCGCGATGCAAGAGAACCCGCTGATTGGTCTCGGAGATGTCGAGGGCGTTACGGACGTCCGCCGAGGTCCACCCCAGGACGTCGCGCATCGTGATCACCTCGCGCTGGTTCGGCGGCAGCGCGTCGATCGCGCGCGAGACCTCCGCGAGCGTCTCCTTGGACAGCAGCCGCTCCTCCGGCGTCGACGCCCACCCGGTCGGTGGCTCCGCCCAACGGCCCGGCGAGCCTGGGTGGCCGAGCGGCAGGAACCGGTCGGGGTCCACCGACGGCTCGACCTCCGGGTCGGCCGCCCAGACCGAGGAGAAGGGGACGCTCCGGGCCTCGCGCTGTCCCCGCGTCTTCGCGGTGTTCACGAGGATCCGGAAGATCCACGTCCGAAGCGACGAGCGTCCCTCGAAGCCGTCGAGCCCCTTCAGCACGCCGACCCAGGCATCCTGGACGACGTCCTCGGCCACCGCCCGCGTCGACACGTACATCATGGCGATGCGCAGCATCGCGGGCTGGTAGCGCTCGACCAGCATCATGAAGGCGGTCTCGTCTCCGGCCCGGAGCGCCTCGACGAGCGCGAGATCCTGTTCGGTCGCGGCTCGGGAACGTGTGTCGCTCATCGGCCGATCGGAGGCCGAAGGACCCGATCAGCCCGGGCGGGTGGCGCCGACGAAGCTGTCCCAGTAGATGGGGACCACCGAGACGACGCTGCCGGAGTGCGGGGAGTGGATCATGCTGCCGCCGCCCACGTAGATCCCCACGTGGGAGATGGGGCTGTAGAAGAACACCAGGTCGCCCGGCTGCAGGTCCGATTGGGCGACCTGGGGGAACGAGGCGTACTGCGCGGCCGACGAATGCGGGAGGTAGACGCCCGCGTGCGACCAGGCCCACATCGTGAAGCCCGAGCAGTCGAACCCGGTCTCGGGACTCGAGCCACCGTACTGATAGGGGGTTCCGATCACCGAGTAGGCGGCCTGGAGGACGGCCGCGACGTTGGCGTTCGGGGCGGGGGGCGGCGGGATCGGGGACCCGCCACCGACGGTGTCGACCACCTCCTGGTCGGCCGCCACCGCAGCGAGCGCGTCGTGGTACTTGCGGTCGAGCTCCTCGTAGAGGTCGCGCGCCTCGGCCACCCGCGACTCGATCTGGTCCTGCTTCGCCCCCAGGGCGTCGACGATGCCCTGGCGCTCCTCGGCCGTCGCCTTGAGCTCGGCCGCGGTCCAA
>DASXTX010000031.1:0-32256 GCA_036505195.1 Actinomycetota bacterium | reverse complement strand
GAGGAGCCCCCATGGTGGAAGTGGGCCGGCATCCCTCGACTCAGAAGGTCGGCCGGGGAGATCTCAAGGCGCGAATGGCGGGACATCGCCTGGGGTGTGTTACTCGGCTCCGGGATTCTGGCCCTCGCGCTGCTTCTACTCTCCCCTGCTAGCGCGCCGGGAGGGAGTCGAACCCCCAACCTTCTGATCCGTAGTCAGATGCTCTATCCATTGAGCTACCGGCGCTCCGCATCAGCATACCGGCGGGGTCCAGCGCACCATGAGGCCGGGGCGCTGAGCGCCCCGCCCTCGGTCTGGTTCAGGCGGGCTGGGATCGGATGAAGAACTCGGTCCCTTGCTCGGTCGGCTTCGCGTCGAGCACAGCATCGTCGAGCGTGGACGCGAGCTCCTGCGCCACGACGACCCGAACGCCCTGGGCCTGGGCCTCGGCATCGGCCGGCGCGGGTTCGTTGATCGCCTCGAGCGAGATCCCGCCCTGCCCGTTGGTCCTTTTCTCCGGGACGAGCCTGATCGTCTGTCCACGGACCTCCTCTCGGGCGAGGATGTCTCGGAAGGCCGATGCGGCCGTATCGGTGATCTGGAGCATGACGCTCACCCCTTCGCGGTCGCGGTCTAGGTGCTTACCCACACGAGCGGATGGGACACCTGACGAGCCTTCGCCGCCTCGCCGGGGTTGATGGCGCGAGTAGAGTCGTTGCCATGAGCACGGAACGACGGGGCACGAGTCCTGACCATCCGGACTTCCGCCACGGGTCGACGGCGGGACCGGCGGGTCCGCCACCCGAACACACCGAGCACGACATCGACCGGATCGCCGCGGAACGAAGCCGGGAGGACGAGGTCCTGCGGAGTCACCCGCGTCCGTCCCTGTGGTCACGCCTGTTCCGCCGGCATCGCTAGGCGTCGATCCCTCCTGCCGCGGCCGTGAGCTCGATCACCGACGGCTGAGCCGTCCCGCGATGTCCGATCACCGGGGGTCGGGACGGTCCAGGTTCCAGTGCCGGACCACGGAGCACAGCCACACCGACTCCTTGACCGGCGCCACCGCGAACCGTCCGATCGCGCGCTGACCACCCTCGTGGTCGCTGTAGAGCAGCTCGATCGCGAACACGCGAGGCGCCCGGACGGCCTCGAGCAGCGCTGCGTACTCCGGGTCGTCGCGATCGCGGATCGCGGCCTGCCAGAATCCGACGTCGTCGCCGGCGACGTACAGGTCTCGCAGCTGCCGGCGGAACTCGTCGGGCTCGGCGTGCGCGTGATCCTCGTGCAGCTCCTGGAGCACCAGGTGCCATCCGTGGATCACCGCGACGCCCGAACCGGAGTTGCGGACCGACATCGCGAGGTAGAGGTTGCCGTCGACGACCTCGGCGATCGCCCCCGAGCCGGAGAGCCTCGCCCAGTGCTCGTCGCCCCACATGATCTTCTGTTCGGTGTCCGTGAGCCGCGACGGCATCAGGAGCGGCCGGATCCCGATCTGCATCGAGTACTCGGCGGTGCGCGCCGCACGGTTGGCAGCGCGCACCGCCACGAACGTCGCGAGGGCAAGGACGAGCGTGCCCAACGCCGTCGCCAGCGATGCGGCCGTCGACCAGTCCCACACGCAGCACAACCTACCGAACGGTTGCCCGAAGAAACATCCGGACGAGCGGATGCCCGGGCCGAACGCTTCGGCCCGGGATCCCGCACGTTGATCAGCAGAAGATGCTGACGCCTCCCGGTCCGATCAGGAGGCCGATGATGATGAGGACGATGCCGTAGAGGAACGCGCCTCGGACCAGTGTGACGATCCCGCCGATGACGAAGATCGCCGCGATGATCCACAGGATCGTCGTGACGCCTCCCCCACAAGCCTTCGCAGCGATCAAGAAATCCATGTGCTGAGCCCTCCCATTTCGAGATGGTAGGGGTCTACCCCGGGATAGGCCGTCTCATGCATTCGAAGATGGATCGGGCGGCAGCCGGCCTCTCGACGCTCCGATCTCGCGGGGCGGACCGACGCTCGGCGTCGGCGGTTGCGGGCCCGTGCGGTCCATGTCCTCGCGGAGACGGCAGGATTCGAACCTGCGAGGGAGTGTTACCCCCCTAACCGCTTAGCACATCCCCGCTGAAACCATGACCGCAGATGGCGGCATATGCGCTGGTCAGACAGCGTCCGGCGTGTCAGCGGTGTCCGGCAATGTCGCCCTTGTCAGGGATGTTTGTGCGCGGTTTGTGCGCGCCCGCGTCTGCACGGCCGATCAGATCTAGTCGCCCTCGAATAGACGCGTCCGTCGAACGGTTGCCGCAGCCCCTCGACCGCGTCGGCGGAACTCGCCTCGACTCGATCTACGAGTTCGCGGACAGTGCTAACCCGGCGGGAATGGCTGTCGACGGTTACGAATCAACCAGCGACCGGCGAATACAAATGCAATCCCGCCCACTCCGGAGGCGAGGGTGCCCCACACGTTCCAAGCGTTGTGCGTGAGCAACTGTTCGACGAGTGAACCCACAGCCACGACGATGAACAGCAGGCCGAACGCGAAGGCGACATAGCCGATGCCGGCCCACATCCTCGGACCGTGCTTGGCGACGTTCTCGTCCATTGGTTTGCTCCAGCGGTCGACAATGGCCGGGTTCCGCCACCTCTTGCGCATGAGAGGCGCTACGGAAATGGTGGCGAGGACGCCGAACCAGCCCCACCAGAGGTGAAGAATCTTCGCGACGTAGGAGATGAACAGAACCCAAACCACGAGGACGACAAATACCCACGTCGGCATCCGAGGCGTCCGTGGTTCTTGCGAAGGTAGCGCCATTCTCCCGTTCTCGGCATGGGGCAGCTGGGGTTGAGCCCGGTGTTAGTTCGAGGCGGTCGGTCCGGTTTCACCAGGGGGATGGGAGTCGAATGAGCCCGCGCTCACTCACTACCCAGGTGGGTGCGGGACCGCGCGCCCCAGGCCGGGAAAATCTCTGGAAGGGCTACCGCAGTCGCCTCCGCCAAAGGAGTGGCGAAAGGCTCAATAGAACTGCTCCGCCAACAACCAGGACAATTGACCGAGCAATGTCCCACCCGTCAGGGCTCGAGATGAGTTCAGCTATGCCAATCAACAGACTCGTGACCCCGCCCACGACCATGATCACCACCGTCTCTATCCTCATCCTTGGCAGCGATGTCATTGAGACTCAATCCTCATCGCCGCGTCCTACGACACGACGGGCTCACCGTGCGGCGCCGGCTCCAGGCGTTGAGCGAGAAGTCCTCGAGCTCGCGCTCGAGGTCGGCCTTCACGGTCAGCAGCTCGAGCCGGAGCATCTTGGCGTGGATGACGAGCGGATCGGACTGGCCGTGGCCCACGTCGATCGTCTCGTCGACGAGGGTGTCGGCCTTCGTTGCCTGCTCTGCTACAACACGGACAGCGCGTTCGAGGATCTCGCGCTCTCGGCGTCCCACAAGACGGAGGCTACGCGCAGCGGCGGACTAGGCTAGGGTTCCTCGGCGGATCCGAGAGGTGGGCTGGATTCAGCAAGTAGGTGTACCCGGAAGGTTTGGCATAGCGCGACCCATCATTTGGAGGGTCGACGCCATCCTCTTGACTCTCGCCACCCTTCTCCTAAACGCCTGCGACCCGGGGGAACCGCGCTCGATCGGGGTGTACGCCGAGGACTCGGCCATTCACATCGTGAGTCCGGCCTTGTGCCCAGGCGAAAGAATCGTGGGTATCACGGTCTATGCGGTGCAGGGCAACGTGGTCGGCGATTCGAATGATGAGATCCTGTGGAAGGCCGAAGGGAGTCAGGGGACGCAGAACACGGACATGATTGTGGGTCAGCCACCGCCCGGCTTTGTAGAAGGGAAGCGATTCTCCGGGGAACTGCCTAGCGATTCGAGTCTCGCTGCGGTGGTCGATACGTCACTCACTCAAAGACTGAACGAGGCATTCGAGGTGAGCAACCTCAGGTCCGACCAAGTACTGACCGCGGATGGATACGTACCATTGGCGGCGTTTCGTACGTCGCAACCATCGAGATGTCCCGGGTGAGGTGAGCCAGCCAGCTCGTGATGGTCAGGCGGCTTCACGTTGAGGAGTTCGAGTCGGAGCATCTTGGCGTGGACGACGAGCGGGTTGGAGATGGTACGGCCGCACCGGACAGGCCTGCGAGAATCACAAGCCCTTCTGCGCACTTGTGCGCGTTGGGCGGCTCCGGTACCGATCCGCCACGACGGGACTGGACCAAAGAGCCCGTCTACCTGCGGAGACGGGAGGATTCGAACCTCCGAGGGAGTGTTACCCCCCTAACCGCTTAGCAGGCGGCTGCTTTCGGCCACTCAGCCACGTCTCCGGGAACGATTCTACGGAAGTGCTCAACCGGTAGGCTCGAGACGTGCCCGACATCGTCGTGGTGGGCGGCGGGATCATCGGAACGGCGTGCGCGTTCGAGCTCGCCGACCGAGGCGCATCGGTCACGCTCCTCGAGAAGGGCGAGCTCGCGGCCGGCGCCTCCGGGCGCAACCTCGGGTACCTCGACACCTCGAAGGACCCGGTCCTGGCGCCGCTCGCGCGCCGCAGCCTCGAGCGCTACGCGGAGATCTTCGCCGATCCGCCGACACCGTTCTTCCTCGACGACGAGCCGATCGGGACGCTCGCCGTCACGATCGAGGAGGACGAGATCGCCGACCTCCGCGCCTGGGCCGCCTCGGCCGAAGCGGTGGGCGTCGAGGTCGAACGGGTGGACGAGCACGTCCGCGAGCTCGAACCCGAGCTCTCGCCCGAGGTACGCGAGGCCTACCTGCTGCACGAGGGTCACCGCGTGGACCCGCTCGCGCTGACGGTGTGCCTCGGTGTCCTCGCCAGGAACGCCGGTGCGACGATCCGTCACCACGCGCCGGCCCGCCGGCTCGTCGCGCGGGGCGACCGCGTCACCGGGGTCGTGACCGACGACGGCGTGCTCGGCGCCGACTCGGTCGTGCTCGCCGCCGGTCCCTGGTCGCCGGCGGTCGCGAGGCCGCTCGGCGTCTCGCTCCCGATCGCTTCGGCGCGCGGGTGGCTGGTCCACGCGGCGCCCGAACGCCCACTGTTCCGCCACTGGATCCAGAGCGGGGCGCGCCGCCTGCTGGCCGGCCGGGACCTCTCGCCCGCGAGCGAGCCGGGCTCGCTCCGGTTGTCGATGCGCGAGTTCGGTGAGTCCGCGGAGGCGCGCGACGTCTCCCCGATGATCCAGCCCGCGCCCGACGGTTCCGTCCTGACCGGGACATCGCGCGAGCCATCGTTCGCGGCCGACCCCTACGACCTCGACGTCCCGAGGATCGTTGCGGTGCAGGCGTCACGGCTGGTGCCCGCGCTGGCCGACGCGCCGGTGCTGTCGACGTGGTCCGGCATTCGGCCCGTCTCGCCCGACGAGCGGCCGATGCTCGGCTGGTTGCGCGAGGGGCTGTTCGTCGCGACCGGTCACGGTTCGGAGGGCGTGATCCTGGGGGCGGGCAGCGCCGAGCTGGCGGCCGCGCTGATCCTCGGCACCGAGCCACCCTTCGACCCCGCGCCGTTCGACCCGGCGCGCTTCGACCGGGAGGGGGCATGGAGCGCGACCCGTTCGTCGGGTTGAGGGAGCGCTTCGGGTGAGGCTAGCGTGGCCCGCGGCCGTAGCGGGCGAGGACCTCCAGGGTCCGCTCGAGCGGCAGCGCGTGCAGGACGTTGCCGTCGCGCCCGACGGTCGTCTCGGCGGTGAACAGCGCGTTCACGACCGCCTCCTCGACCGCCTCGGTGGTCGCCGCGAAGAGCTCGTTGAACACGTCGGGGGAGCGTTCGGCAGGGCCGTCGAGCACCGCGTGCACGGCGACCGTGCCGTCCGGTGACGCCAGCGGGATCCGGTTGGCCGTCGAGAACGCGAGCATCAGCTCGCCCGACCCGTTGTGGCCGGTCGAGCCGCACCGAGCGAGCCCGAGCCCGCCGCGAGCCCCGAGACGCCGGAGCTGATGCGGCACCATCGGCACGTCGGTCGCGACGACCACGATCGCCGAACCCTCCATGTGCTCCCCCGGCATCAGGTCGGTGATCTCGCGACCGACCGGCACGCCGTCGATCCGCAGGAGCTCGCGCTCGCCGAAGTTCGTCAGGACGAGCACGCCCACGGTCCACCCTCCTGGGATCGTCCGCGAGGAGGTGCCGATGCCGCCCTTGAAGTCCATGCACTGCGTGCCGGTGCCGGCGCCCACGCATCCCTCGGCGACGTCACCGCCCACCGCGGCGTCAAGGGCCGCGGCGACGTCCTCGTCGGCGAGCGGGAAGGTGGTGACGTCGCTCAGGTAGGAGTCGTCGCATTCGCACACGACGGGCATGTCGCCGCCCTCGTGCGTCGTCGTCGCGTAACGGGCGGTCCGCCACCGAACGGTCGCGTCGTACGCCCGGCCGATCGCGAGCGAGCTCGTCATCACGATCGGCGAGTGCAGCAGACCCCACTCGGCGATCTGGTTGATCCCGATCAGCTCCCCGAACCCGTTCAGGATGTCGGTCCCCGCGTAGACGCGTTCGATCCACGGAAGGCCCTCGTGCGGGAAGACCGTGGTCACGCCGGTGCGAACGGCGCCAGCTGCCCCGTCCGGCGCGGGGTCGCGCACGATCGTCCGGTGTCCTACCCGAACGCCCTCCACGTCGGTCACGGCGTTCCGCGGTCCGGGCGGGTACGTGCCGATCACGACCCCGAGGTCGCGGGCCCTGCCTCGTTCCATCTCAGATCCTCCGAGGTGCGTTCGGGTCCAAGCGGGCGGAGATGCTACCCGGGCGAGGGGTCCGTCCCGAACCGGGGCCGTCCGCCGGCCGTCGGACCTCATCCGGAGGCGCCGCGTAGAATCCCGAGACCCATGGCCATCCTCGCCCTCGGCATCTCCCACCGGCGCGCCGCGGTCGAGCTCCTCGAACGCCTGACGTTCGCCGACGAGGATCTCGTGAAGGCCTACCGGCGGACGGCCGACGACGGCGCGGTCGCCGAGGCGGTCATCGTGTCCACGTGCAACCGTGTCGAGATCTACGGCAACGTCCCGTCGTACCACGCGGGGTTCCAGGCGCTGAAGCGCGTGCTCTGCGAGTCGCGCGGGGTCGCGCCCGACGACCTGGCCGAACCGCTCTACTCGCACTACGAGGCCGACGCCGTCGAGCACCTCTTCACCGTCGCGAGCGGGCTGGATTCGATGGTGCTGGGCGAGCCACAGATCCTGTCGCAGGTCCGGGAGGCGCTCAAGCGCGCCGAGGGCGAGCGGGCCGCGGGCCCGTCGCTCGCGGCCGTGTTCAACGCGGCGGTCAACACCGGGCGCCGCGTCCGCTCCGAGACGGGGGTCGGGGCCGCGCCGGACGTGTTCGTTGCGGCGGGGGCCGACCTCGGCGCCGAGGCGCTCGGTGGCCTCGAAGGCCGGCACGCGGTCGTGATCGGCGCGGGGCAGATGTCCGCGCTCGCCGTCAAGCACCTGCGGCAGCGAGGCGTGGCGACGGTCCGCGTGCTGAACCGATCCCTCGAACGCGCACGGGCCCTGGCCGAACGCACGTCGGCCGAACCTGGCGACCTCGAGGAGCTGCCCGGCGCGCTCGCCGAGGCCGACGTCGCGATCTCGGCCACCGGGGCCGCCGGTGTCGTCCTCACCGAGGCCCTGGTGCGCGAGGCGGTGGAAGGCAGGCGGCGGCCGCTCTTCGTGCTCGACCTCGCCGTCCCGAGGGACGTCGAACCAGCCGCCGCCCGTCTGCGGGGCATCACCCTGGTCGACATCGACGGCCTCCGCGCGTCGATCGCCGTGCGGGCCGCCGAGACCGCGGCCGACATCGAGCGCGCGCATGCGATCGTCGCCGACGAGGTGCGGCGGTTCTCGATCCGCCGTCGCGCGGAACGCCTCGGCCCGCTCTTCCGCGCCCTGCGCGAACGCGGCGACGCGGCGGTCGACGCCGAGCTCGAGCGCTTCCGCTCCGAGCTCGCGGCGCTCGAGCCGCACGAGCGCGAGGCGGTCACGGCCCTCGCGCGCGGGGTCGTCGGCAAGCTGCTCCACGAACCGATCGTGCGACTGAAGGAGACCCCCGGGACCGGGACGCAGGACGCCTACGCGCGAGCCTTGGCCGAACTGTTCGGGCTCGAGCTCCCCTCCGAGTGAAGCTCCGCATCGGCACGCGCGGGTCACGGCTCGCGCTCGCCCAGGCGCGCGAGGTCGCCGACGCGCTCACCGGGTCGGGCGTCGAGACCGAGCTCGTCGCGATCACGACCGCGGGCGACCGGGGGACCGACCCGGCGAGCGACCCGGCCGGAGTGAAGGGCCTATTCGTGACCGAGATCGTCCGCGCCCTCCTCGACGGCGAAGTCGACCTCGCCGTCCATTCGGCGAAGGACCTGCCGGCGGGCGACACCGACGGCCTGGTGATCGCCGCCGTCCCCGAACGAGCCTCGGCGCTCGACGTCCTCGTGACCCGTGACGGCGACCTCCCGCCCGGGGCGCGCGTCGGGACCTCGAGCATCCGCCGCCAGGCCCAGGTGTTCCGATGGCGACCCGACGTGCTCGTCAAGGACCTGCGCGGCAACGTCGACACGCGGCTCCGGAAGCTCCGAGACGGCGAGGCCGATGCCCTGATCCTCGCCGGGGCGGGGCTGTTGCGGCTCGGCGTCGTGCCGGAGCACGCGGCGCCGATGTCCCTCGTGGAGATGGTGCCCGCGCCGGGCCAGGGGTGCCTCGCGGTCCAGGCGCGCGCATCCGACGGGGCGACGATCGAGGTCCTGTCGGCGCTCGACCACCGACCGAGCAGGATGGCGCTGGACGCCGAGCGCGGCCTGATGGCTCGTCTCGGTGGCGGGTGCGCGCTCCCGCTGGGCGCGTTCGCGGAACCGAGCCCGCGGGGCGTCCGGCTGCTCGCGATCGCGCTCAGCCCGGACGGCTCGCGGATCGCGCGGACCGAGGTCGACGGCGCGACGACCGAGGAGGTGGCCGAGCTCGCCGCGCTCGACCTGTCGGCCGGCGGCGCCGACGAGATCCTCGGGCTCGTCCGCCCGTGAAGCCGCTCGCCGGCCGAACGGTGCTCGTGACGCGGCCGCGCCCCGAGGCCGATGCGCTCGCGCGGCTGCTCGAGCGCCGGGGCGCCACCGCGATCGTGGCTCCGTCGATCGAGATCGTGCCCGTCCGATCGGCCGCCCTGACGAGGGCGCTCGGGGAGCTCGCCGAGGGCGCGTTCGCGTGGGTGACGCTCACGAGCCCGAGGACGGTCGACGTCCTGGCCGAGCACCTGACGCCGGGCGGCCTCCGCGCCAAGGTCGCGGCCGTGGGCGACGGGACCGCCGAGCGGTTCCGGAGATGGAGCCGGCGCGATCCCGACCTCGTCCCGAAGTCGTTCACGACCGCGGCGCTCGGCCGGGCGTTCCCCCGTGGGACCGGCCGCGTGCTCACCCCGCGCGCCGACGTCGCCCCCGAGGGGCTCGAGGGCGCGCTCGAGCGCAAGGGATGGTCCCCGACACGGGTCGACGCGTACCGGACCCGGATCCCCCGCTCGCTCCCACCCGAGGCACGGACGGCGCTCCGCTCCGGTGGCGTCGATGCCGTCACGTTCACGAGCGCCTCGACGGTCCGCGGGTTCGTACGCGCGATGGGCGTGGTCAGGGGGAACCCGAAGGTCGTGTGCATCGGCCCGGTCACGGCACGCGAGGCGCGCGAGCACGGCCTGCGCGTGCACGCGGTCGCGGACCCGCACACGGTCGACGGCCTGGTCGGCGCCGTCGAACGGGCACTCGCCCCGCGGTAGCATCCATCCCGATGAGCGATCCACTTCGGCGCCGGCCGCGCCGGATGCGCCGAACCCCCGCGCTCCGAGCGTTGATCCGCGAGACCGATCTCGCACCGCGGCACCTCGTCGCGCCCCTGTTCGTGAAGGAGGGCGTGTCCGAACCCGTGCCGATCGCCTCGATGCCCGGACAGTCCCAACACACGCTCGAGTCCCTGCGCAAGGAGGCGTCCGAGATCGCGAGCAGGGGCGTGCTCGCGTTCATGCTGTTCGGCGTCCCCGAACGAAAGGACGGGGAGGGTTCGGAGGCGTGGAACCCGGACGGGATCGCGCAGCGGGCGCTCCGGGTGCTGCGTGAGGAGCTCGGCGACGACCACGTGGTGATCGCCGACCTGTGCCTGGACGAATACACGTACCACGGCCACTGCGGGGTGCTCGACGAGCACGATCAGGTCGACAACGACGCGACGCTCGAGCGATACCGCCGGATCGCGACCGCACAGGCCGAGGCCGGGGCCCACCTGGTCGGACCGAGCGGCATGATGGACGGCCAGGTGGCCGCGATCCGCGACGAGCTCGACGCGCACGGGTTCGAACGCGTGGGGATCCTGGCGTACGCAGCGAAATTCGCCTCCGCGTTCTACGGTCCGTTCCGCGAGGCGGCCGAGTGCGCCCCGCGCTTCGGCGACCGCACGGGCTACCAGATGGACCCGCCGAACGCCAACGAGGCGATCCGGGAGATCGAGGCCGACATCGAGCAGGGCGCCGACATCGTCATGGTCAAGCCCGCCCTTCCCTACCTCGACGTGATCCGCCGTGCCAAGGACCGGACGCGGTTCCCGATGGCCGCGTACAACGTCTCGGGCGAATACGCGATGGTGAAGGCGGCCGCGCAGAACGGGTGGCTCGACGAACGCGCCGTCGTGCTCGAGGTGCTCACGTCGATCCGGCGCGCCGGCGCCGACCTGATCCTCACGTACCACGCGAAGGACGCCTCCGACTGGCTGTCGTCCTGACCCGCTCGTGACCCGCTCCGAGGAGCTGTTCCAGCGGGCCAGGCGCGTGATCCCCGGTGGGGTGAACTCGCCGGTGCGGGCGTTCGGCGCGGTGGGCGGGACCCCGCGGTTCGTCGTCCGGGGCGAGGGCGCGTACCTCGTCGACGCGGACGGCAACCGGTACGTGGATCTCGTGCAGTCGTGGGGCGCCCTGCTGTTCGGTCACGCGCGGCCCGAGATCGTCGATGCCGCACGGGAAGCGGCCTCGCGCGGGACCACGTTCGGCGCTCCCACCGAGCTCGAGGTCGAGATGGCCGAGCGCATCGTCGCTGCCGTGCCGTCGGTCGAGATGGTCCGGCTCGTGTCGAGCGGCACCGAGGCTGCCATGAGCGCGATCCGACTGGCCCGAGGATGCACCGGGCGGGATCTGGTCCTGAAGTTCGAGGGCTGCTACCACGGGCACTCGGACGCGTTGCTCGCGGAGGGAGCCGGGAGCGGCATGGCGACGCTCGGGATCCCGGGCTCGCGGGGCGTCACCGAGGGCGCCGCACGCGACACGCTCACGGTGCCCTTCAACGACGTCGAGCAGGTAGACCGCGTCTTCGCCGAGCTCGGCGACCGGATCGCCGCGGCGATCGTCGAACCCGTCGCCGCCAACATGGGTGTCGTGCCGCCCGAGCCGAGGTTCCTCGAACGCCTGCGGGAGCTCTGCTCGGGGAGCGGGGCGCTGCTGGTGTTCGACGAGGTGATCACCGGGTTTCGGATCGCCTTCGGCGGCGCGCAAAGCGTGTACGGGGTCACGCCGGACCTGACGATCCTCGGCAAGGTCATGGGGGGCGGGTTCCCGTGCGCCGCGTTCGGCGGTCGGCGGGACGTGATGGAGCAACTCGCGCCGGTCGGCCCCGTGTACCAGGCCGGGACGCTGTCCGGGAACCCGGTAGCGGTTGCCGCGGGGATCGCGGCGCTCGACCTCGCCGAGCGGCTCGACCCATACCCGGGGCTGACCGAGACGGCCACCGCGCTCGTCGACGGCCTGACCGAACGCTTCGCGGACCGCGACATCCCCGCCACGGTGAACCGCGCCGGATCACTCTTCAGCGCGTTCTTCTCGCGGGGGCCCGTGCGCGACTTCGCCGGCGCGAAGGCCGCCGATCACGAGCGGTACGCGCGGTTCTTCCACCACATGCTCGAGCGCGGCGTCTGGCTGCCGCCGAGCGGGTATGAGCTGTGGACGCTCGGCACCGAGCACGGCCCGGACGAGGTCGAGAAGGTCCTTGAAGCAATGGCCTCGTTCGAAGGCTGAGACGCGAGACCGCCCCGGGCCCACGGGCCCGGGGCGGTCTCGTGAAGCGTGCGAGCAACCTGTCTACAGGCTGGCCGCGGCGAGCGCGTCCACCACACCCTCGCCGTAGAACCCATTGAAGTTCGCGTTCCCCTCGCACGGGACATCGAACGACACGTTGGGGTCAACCAGAGCCGGGTCGTTCGAGTAGACGAACAGGGCCGGCGGCTCCGGGCAGAAGTCACGCCAGTCCTCACCCATCGCGGAGAAGAAGTCGTCGGTGTCGGTCGCCGTCTTCCGGAGGCGCTTCTCGACCCTCGCCGGAGACATGCCGAAGCCGGCACCCGTGCCCGTTCCTTCGGCGCCGATGATGAGCGCCGCCACGCCGACCGCGTGCGGTGAGGCCATCGAGGTCCCCTGCAGGTAGGCGTAGACAGCACAGCCGCCTCCGGTCGTGTCGACGACGGCCAACGGGTTGAGCACGTGACAGCTCGCGTCGATCAGCCCGTCGCTGATCGCTACGGCCCTCGGGTACGTCGACAGGACGCGCAGTCCGGGCGTGTTGTACTTCGGTGTCCCGAAGAACTCCCGCCGGTCACCGCCCGGAGCGGACACCACGGTCTGTTCAAGCCCGTAGTTCGAGTAGTAGGACTTGCGCCCGGTCGACCCGAGCGCACTGACCGAGATGACGTGGTCACCCTCGGTCGGGATCACGAGGCAGTCGTTCGTGATGTTGTTGCGAACCTTCGCCGTGCCGGGCGGATAGTCCGGGCTGATGGCGTCGTACGTCGGGTTGCCCAGATCCGTGTGCTCGTTGCCCTCGGCCGCGATCAACGTGACGCCGTGGTTGTAGGCGTAGTTCAGGGCCAGGTTCGACGCGTCGATGATCGTCGCCTGCTCCTGCTGCTCGACCGGGGTGTCGAGCGGGTTGTCGCGGCAGTTGGCCCACCACGGATCCGTGAAGTAGCTCATGTTCACGACGTCGATCCCGTTGTTGGCCGCGTAGACGTACGCCTGCAGCGTCTCGAACAGGAAGAAGAACCCCGAGTCCTGACCGGCCCGCAGGTTCACCAGGGTCACGTCCGGCGCGATGCCGGCGATGCCGATCCCGTTCAGCGCCGCGGCGATCGTCCCCGAGACGTGGGTCCCGTGGCCGGCCTCGTCGACGTTCGCGGGGTCCGTGCACAGACCGTCGGGATCCGAGGCGCACGTCCCGTCGATCAGCGGGTCGTCCACGGTGAAGTTCCGGCTGAGGGCGGCGTCGAAGTTCGGCGCCAGGTCCGGGTGCGATGCGTCGATCCCCGTGTCGATGATCCCCACGAGCACGTCCGGGTTCCCGGTGTCGACCGCATAGGATCCGTCGGTGGTCGCATGGATCATCTCCATGTCCCACTGCAAGCCGGCGAGCGGCTCGGCATCGACCGCGGTAACGTCCTCGGCCGTGGTGGTCCCCTCGGCGTCGATCAGCGCCTCGACATCGTCGACCTTCTCCCGCTGGGCCGGCTCGGCGAACCCGATGATCTGGTTCGGAGCCGCACCGGCGAGGGCGGCCTCGCCCAAGACGTCCGCCTCGAACGATGGATTGTTGGTGCGGACCTTCGCGAGGCCGATCTGCGAGAGCTCCTCCACGATCGAGCCGTCCAGGCTCGCGATCGCGGCGTGAGCGTCGGCGACCGACGCGCCGTCCTCATACAGGACGACGTACTCCTGTATCTTCCCGTCGCTCGCTGCACCCGCAGGAACGACTGCCAGCAGCCCACCGGCCACCAGCGCCACCAGTGCAGCGAAGACCATGCGTTTGCGCATGGGTGCCCCCTTTCTCCGCTCGGGCGCTACCCACCCGGCCACCGCTCAAACCTGCCGCCATCCGGTCCTCGGTCCGACGTAACGTTGTGGGAGCTGGACGGACAAGAAGAGGTGAACCAACCGAAGGAGGGATGCTCACCATGACCACCGAGACCGCGACGTTCGGCGCCGGATGCTTCTGGGGCGTCGAGTACGTGTTCGAGCGTGTCCCCGGAGTCCTGTCGACCGAGGTCGGCTACGCGGGCGGCCACACGGAGAACCCCACCTACCGGGAGGTGTGCTCGCACGGGACCGGCCACGCGGAGGTGCTCCGGGTCGAGTTCGACCCCTCGGTCGTGAGCTTCGAGCAGTTGCTCGAGGTGTTCTGGGCGATGCACGACCCGACCCAGGTCGACCGCCAGGGTCCGGACGTCGGCGACCAGTACCGGAGCGCGATCTTCACGAACTCGGACGAGCAACTGCGGGCCGCCGAGGCCTCTCGTGACGCGGCGCAGGCGCGGTTCGCCCGCCCGATCGCGACCGAGATCACGCCAGCGGGACCGTTCTACCCGGCGGAGGACTATCACCAGCGGTACTACGACAAGAACGGCCACGAGCCGTACTGCCACGTGATCCCGTGGGCCACCCTGCGCGAGCTCGGCCTCGTGAAGGCCGGCGCCTAGCTGTCCCCGTCAACCGGCCGGGTCCGCAAGGGCCCGGTCGGCCTTGGCCGCGAACACGAAGTCGGCCTCGTGCAGACCGTCGATCTTGTGCGTCCACACGGTCAGCCGGACCTTGCCCCACGCGAGGTAGATGTCCGGGTGGTGACCGATCCGCTCGGCGAGCTCGCCGACGCGGTTCGTGTACGCGAGCGCCTCCTTGAAGTCGGCGAAGCGATACTCCTTCTCGAGGTGGTGGTCGTCCACGATCCGCCACTCGTGTGCGAGATCGGCCAGGTACGACTCGATCTCGGCCCGATCGAGCGGCGGAACCCCGCCGCGACACGGGACGCACTCCATCGATGCGAGGTCTCGACCCATCAAGGCCTCCCTCGAGCCAGGCGTTCCTCGACGATCGCATCGGCCGCCACCGCGGTCGAGATCCCCCGCCGTTCCGCGAGCGCGAAGACCTCCCCGAGGGTGTCGCCGATGCCCCTCAGGCGTTCGTCGCGGGCGGCCATGTCCTCGCCGAGCATCTCGAGCGACGCGAGGTGGATCACGCCACCCGCGTTGACCACGTAGTCGGGCGCGTACACGATGCCGCGCTCGGCGAGCCGGTCCGCGTCCTCGGGTTCGGCGAGCTGGTTGTTCGCGGCGCCGGCCACCACGCTGCTGCGGAGCCGGGGGATCGTCTCGGCCGACAGCACCCCGCCGGTCGCGCACGGCGCGAACACGTCGCACTCGACGTCGTAGATCTCCTCGGTGCCGGCGGTCTCGGCGTCCAGCGCCTGCGCGAGCTCCTTCGCGCGCTCGTCGTCGACGTCGGTCAGGACCAGGCGCGCCCCGTGGTCGGCGAGCTGCCGTGCGAGCGGTTCGCCCACGGCGCCCACGCCCTGGATCGCGACCGTCCGCCCGCCGAGATCGTCGTCCCCGAACGCGTGCGCGACGGCGGTCCTCAGGCCGTGGAACACGCCGACGGCGGTCGCAGGTGCGGCGGACCCCGAGCCACCCGCCGCCTCGGTCTTGCCGAACACGGACGAGCACCGCTCGCCCACGATGTCCATGTCGGCGGACGAGGTGTTCATGTCGCACGCGGTGCGGTAGGTGCCGTGCAGCGACTCGACCAGGTCCCCGTAGCGGAGGAGGAGATCGCGTCGGCGCTCGCCCGTCGGGATCTCGGAGACCGCGAGCACCGCCTTGCCGCCGCCGAGCGGGAGCCCGGCCATCGCGTTCTTGCTCGTCATCGCCGAGGAAAGCCGGAGCCCGTCCTGCACTGCGTCACGCGGCTCGGCGTACACCTTCATGCGAGTGCCACCCGCTCCGGGACCGAGCACCGTCGAGTGCACGCAGACGAACATCCAGGTGGCGCTCGGCTCGTCGAACCGGACGACGACCTCCTCGCCGCCCCAGGCCGGGAGCAGGTCCTCGAACACGCGCTACTCGGACCGCGCGGTGGACTTCTTGGCCTTCTTCGCCGCGCGCTTCTCCTTGATCGACTTCTGCGCGGTCTTCTTGGCTTGTTTCTCGCCCTTGTCCTTCGCGTGCGCCATGACGGGACCTCCGTTCGGTCGGCGCGCCCATTATGACGCTCTCGGGTGTACGTTCGCCGCGTGGCATGGGGCTGGTGGATCCTCGGCGGGATCGTCGTCGCCGCCGTCATCGGTTGGCTCGTCTACCTCCGCAGCCTCCGTCGGTGGCGGGATACGGAGCCGACGACCCCGGAGGCGAAGCAGGCGGAGGCGCGGCTCTGGTCGACCAAGACCATGGACCAGCGCTAGGCCAGATCGGCGAAGGCTCCGCGCACGTCCTTGCGGATCCCCGTCACGAACGGGACCTCCACCTTGGTGAACCGGCGGGCCTGCGCCTCGCGGAGCCGGCGGATGCAGTCCACGATCCGATCCAGCTCGTCCGCCTCGAACGCCAGGATCCATTCCCAGTCGTTGATGCCGAACGCGCTGGTGGTGTTCGCGAGCACCTCGGGGAACTCCCGGCCGGCCTCGCCGTGCTCGCGCAGGAGCGACGCTCGTTCGTCCGACGGGAGCAGGTACCACTCCGGTGTCCGCACGAACGGGTACGCGCACAGGTAGCGCCGCGGCGCCTCGCCCTTGACGAACGCCGGTGCGTGGTCCGGGGTGAACTCGGCCGGCTTGACCACGCCCATGAACGTCCAGACCAGGTCGAGCTCGCGTCCGGCCCGCGTCCGCCGGAAGGCGACGAGCGCGTCCTGCGCGGCATCGGGGGTCGGCCCGACGAGCCAGAGCATCAGGTCGGTGTCCGCCCGGAACCCGACCGTCGAGTACACGCCCCGAACGGTGACCGCGCCGTCCCACTCCTTGATCAGGTTCTCGACCTCCTGCGCCGCGTCGTCCGGATCGAGATCTCGGAAGCCGCGCGTCGCCTTGAAGCACGCGTACAGCGCGTAGACGGTCTCGCTCATCCCACGTTCTCCGATCCGCTCGGTGCCGGCTCGCGGCTGCGCGCGTCCCCGAGATCGCCCCCGGCGGGTTCGCCCGCGAGGTGGGCGCGGACCCGTTCGGCGGTGACCCAAGCGCTCCGGACCGCGTCGGCAACGCCTACCCCGTGGTACGCGTTGCCGATCACGAAGATACCCGCCGGCAGGGAAGCCTCGATCGCGCGAACGCGTTCGAGGTGCCCGACCTCGTACTGCGGCATCGACCTCGGCCACCGGGTCACCGACCATGCGGTCGCGCGCTCCGGCAGCGGGAGGAAGGCCGCGAGGTGCCGGCACACGGCCTCCACGATGTCCTCGTCGACCTCGTCCAGCACGTCCTCGGACCCCACGGCCCCCACGAAGCAGCGGACGACGGCGCGGGTCCCGAACGCGGCCTCGGGCCACTTCCGGGAGACGAACGTCGCCGCGGTCATCGGCGCCCGGCCCCGCGGCACGACGAACCCGGTCGCCTCCGGGAGCGCCTCGGCCGTGCCCTCGGGGTAGACGAGGTGCACGACGCCGGTGCTCGCGTACGGGATCGCGCCCAGGTTTCCGGCCGCCGGCGCGTCGATCCCTTGGATCAGCTCGGCCGCGACGAAGGCCGGCGTGGCGAGGACGACGGCCTCGGCGTGCAGGGCGTCCCGGGCGGTGCGCACCACGAACGTCTCGCCGTCGCGTTCGACCGAGCGGACCGGAGTCCCCAAGCGGACGCGAGGCGGGCCCACGCGCTCGAGCAGCGCCCGCGGGAGCTCCCCGACGCCTGACTCCGGCCGCAGGAACATCGGCCCCGCGTCGGCGGCGGCCTTCGACGCCGCGCGGGCGCCGCGGATCAGGCTGCCGAACGCTCGCTCCCAGCGCGCGAGCTCGGGGAACGTCGCGTCGACGCTCAGCCGGTCGACGTCGCCGGCGAACAGCCCTCCGAGGAGCGGCCCGGTCAGTCGCTCGGCCACCTCGTCGCCCATCCGCCGGCGCAGCAACGAGCCGATCGACTCGTCGGCCTTCGGCGCGCGTGCCTTGCGCACGAGGTCGGCGAGCGCGCGTAGGCGACCCCGGCGCGACAGGCCGGGCCAGCGCGCGATCTCGTCGAGATCCGTGGGGATGCCGAGCGCGCTCTCCGGGAGCGGGACGAGCCCGCGCTCGGTCCAGATGAGGGCGTCGCGGGCGCCGGGTTCGGTCAGCTCGAGACCCAGCTCCCGGCACAGGTCCACCGCCCACGGCTTGCGGGCGACGAACGAGTCCGGACCCGTCGCGAGCTCGAGGCCGCCAACCGTCGCCGTCCGCAGCCGGCCACCGACGTCGGGCTCGGACTCCAGCACGGCGAGGTCGAGCGCGGGATCGGCCTCGAGCAGCCGGTGCGCCGCCGCAAGGCCCGAGACCCCGCCGCCCACGACCACGACCCGCATCGCAGTCTCCCCCACGATCGTCAGGTCCTCGAGGCCGCGAGCCGCTCGCGGACGACGTCGGCGAGCACTCGGACGAACGCGGGATCCGCGTTCGGCATCTCGGTGCGCACGAGGCGCATGCCGGCCTGCTCGGCGATCGCCCGCGCCTCGATGTCGAGGTCGTACAGGATCTCGAGGTGGTCGGCCACGAACCCGGCCGAGCACACGACCGCGGCCGGACACCCCTGCGACGCCAGGTCGGCGAGCACGTCCTCGATCGGCGGACCCCACCAGGGGTCGTCGGTCCGGCCCGCGCTCTGCCACGCGATCGTGTGCCGACCGAGGCCGAGCTCGGCCGCCACCAGGTCGGCGGTCTCGGCGAGGCCGTCGCGGTAGCGGCACGAGTCCTCGCAGGCGTGGCATCGCAGGCACCGGAGCGAACCGTCCTCGACCGTTCGGGTGGGCAGGCTGTGCGCGGAGAAGATCACCATCGCGCCCCGGCGCTCCTCGGCGGTGAGCCCGCTCAGGACATCGGCCACCCGCGCCGCCAGCAACGACACGAAGCGGGGATCGTCGTGGTACGAGCGGACGAAGTCGAACGCGGGCGGGCCCTCGCCCACCTCCTGTCGGACACGGTCCAAGTAGCTCTCGACGGACATCCCCGACCAGTGCGGCGCCATGACGATCGCGATCGCGCGTTCGATCCCGTCCTCGCGCATCCGTTCGATCGTATCGGCGATGAACGGGGGCGAGTGCTTCATCCCCAGGTACGCGCGGAAGGCGCCCACCTCGCCTCGGTTGAGCTCCCGCTCCAGGCCCTCGGCCTGCTGCCGGGTGAGGTCCAGCAGGGGGAAGCGGTTGCCGATCGCCGCGTAGCGTTCGCGCAGCTCCTCCAGGTGCTCGGGCGACGGACGTCGTCCGCCCCGGATGTCCGTGTAGTAACGCTCGACGTCGTCGGGGCCGCTGGCGGTCCCGTACGCCATCACCAGCACGCCGATCGGCGGATCGTTCACCGGGTGGTCCGTTCGTGCACGAGGTCGACGAGGCGCTGGAGGTTCTCGACGGGCGTATCCGGCAGGACGCCGTGACCGAGGTTGAACACATGACCGTCGCGCAACGCCGCGCGGTCGAGAACCTCGGTGGCGGCGCGTTCGACAGCCTCCCACGACGCGGTGCAAACGGAGGGATCGAGGTTCCCCTGGATCGCGCGGTGGGTCCCGATCCGTTCCCATGCCCGATCGAGCGGGACCCGCCAGTCCACCCCGATCGCATCGCCGCCGGCGTCGCGCATCGACGTCAGGAGCTCGCCGGTCCCCACGCCGAAGTGGATCGAGGGCACCGGCAGGTCCGCGAGCACCCGCGCCGACCACGGCCGCACCGAACGCTCGTAGTCGCTCGGTGCGAGCGACCCCGCCCACGAGTCGAACAGCTGCACCGCCTGCGCCCCCGCCTCGATCTGCGCGAGCAGGTGGGACCGCGACACCGCCGAGAGGGCGTCCATCAGCGACGACCAGACATCGGGCCGGTCGTGCATCAGCGCCTTGGTCCGCGCGTGGTCGCGGGACGGGCCGCCCTCGACCAGGTAGCTCGCGAGCGTGAACGGCGCGCCGGCGAACCCGATCAGCGGGACCCTGAGCTCCTTGCGGAGGAGGCGGATCGTCTCGGCCATGTAGGGCTCGTCCACGTCGGGTACGAGCGCCCGGAGCCGGGCGACGCCCGACGCGTCTCGGATCGGGTCGTCCACGACGGGACCGACCCCCGATTCGATCCGGACGGAGACGCCGATCGCGGCCACGGGCACCATGATGTCGGCGAACACGATCGCCGCGTCGAGCGGCATCCGCCGGAGGGGCTGCAGGGTGAGCTCGACGGCGACCTCCGGTTCGCGGATCGCGTTCAGGATGTCGCGATCGCCGCGGAGCTCCCGGTACTCGGGCAGGTACCGGCCGGCCTGGCGCATGAACCAGACCGGGGTGCGGTCCACGGGTTCGCGCCGGAGCGCGCGCAGGAATCGGTCGTCCACGGCCCCCAGGATACGGACGGGTACGGTGGGAGACGGACAGTCCCAGGGCGACCGGAGGGGCGGCATCCCGGGCGCGACGTGCCGATCGGCACGAACGCGCGGCCGTCCTCAGGCGTAGAACCTACTGACGAACGCGCACGGGAGGCCGATGGCGGGCGCACGCAGACGGAACCGCGGCACGCTGAGCGACGCCGATCCACTGTGGTCGAAGGCCCCGCTCGTCCTGCTGCGCTACCCCGGGCTGTTCGTCTCGATCGCGGTGGGCGCGCTCCTGCTCGCGCTCGCCGCGTCGGCGTACCCGCTGTTCATCTCGTCCTCCGCGAGCGAGCTGGTCGCGGCCCGGATCCACGACCCCGCGTACACGCGCTGGGCGGTCGGGATGATGTACCGCAACGGGGCGTTGCCCCTGCCCGGGCCGGACCGGCACGGCGACATCGAGCCGAGGGTCGACGCGATCCTCGAGGGACTCTTCGCCTCGAGCCCGTACCTCGGCGACCCGCTGGAGTCGGCGCTCGGGCCGGTCACGCCGATCTCGGTCGCCGGCGAGCTCGAGCGGCGGGACACCCGTCTGTTCATGGGGGAGCAGGCGGCGGACCACGTGGTGATCCTCGAGGGGTCGGCCCGGGACGGGATCCTGGTCCCGGACCTCATCTCGGACGCCCTCCACATCACGCCGGGGGAGGAGATCGTGATCGGCTCGCCCGACCAGGGAACCGCGACGCTGCCGGTCGGCGGGATCTACCGGTCGCTGTACAAGGGCGGGGCCTCCGGGTACTGGCGGCCCTGGAACGACGCGCTCGTCCTGTACTGCGGCAACTGCGCGCCACCTCCCCAGCCGGTGATCGTGCCGAAGGACCGGTTCGCCGATGCGGCGCGCGCGATCGGGCTCGACCACGCGGCATACGCGTGGCAGGCGCCCCTGCTGCGCGACCTCACGCTCCAGGAGGCGGAGGACGCGGCCCGCATCGCCTCGCGCATCTCCCAGGAGATCGACGACCGGACTCTGCTCGATCGCTGCTTCATCTCGTTCTTCTGCAGCGTCAGATCGGGTCCCGTGTGGGAGAGCTCGATGGACGACGTGGTCCGAGACGTCCACGGGCGGCTCGTCGCGATCGACGGCCCCGCGCGGCTGCTGCGGATCGCCGGGATACTCGTCGCGCTGGTGGTCGTCGCGGGCGCGGGGGCGTTCGCGATGGCCGCGCGTCGCGTCGAGTCGAGCCTCCTGTTCGCGCGGGGCGCGAGACCGAGGGCGGTGGGTGGGCGTTCGGCGCTCGAGGCCGTGATCCCCTGCGTGATCGGCGCGGCGCTCGGGTTGGGCCTGGCGTTCGCGCTCGTGCGGTGGGTGGGTCCGAGAGGCGCGCTGGCCGCATCCGCATCGGACGAGGCGGCGTGGGCCGCCGGAGCCGCGGGGGTCGTCGCCGTCGCGGCGATCGCGATCGTCTCGACCGTCTCGTTCCTGCGCCAGTCCGAGCACCATCGCAGCCGGCTGCGTCTCGTGGGCGCCTTCCCGTGGGAGCTTGTCCTGATCGGCCTCTCGCTGCTGATCCTGCAACGGCTGCGGAGCGGGGGCGCGGTCGTGGTCGATCGCTCGCTCGGGACGGAGGCGCCGAGCCTGCTGCTGTTCGCCTTCCCGCTCGCGTTCCTCGCCGGCTTCGTCGCGCTGGTGGCGCGCGCGATGGTCTTGGTCCTTCGGTGGGCGCGCGGCCGGAGCGGCGGCTGGGGCACCCCCGCCTACCTAGCGGTGCACCGGCTCGCGGCGCGCTCGCGGCTGACGTTGCTCCTCATCGCGGCCGCGGGGCTCTGCCTCGGGCTGTTCGTGCAGGCGCAGACCATGGCGCGCTCGATGCGGACCACGGTCGACGCCAAGGCGGGTGTCTACGTCGGGAGCGACGTGCAGGCTCGGATCGACAGCGTGAACGCGACGCCGGAGACGTTCCCGCTGCCGGTCACCCGGGTGGTCCGCCGCCTCCAGGCGGGCGAGCTCCGGCCCGGCGTCCCGTTCGACCTGCTGGCGATCGACACGAAGACGTTCGCCTCGACCGCGTTCTGGGACCCGGGCTTCTCCCCCGAGCCGCTCGAGACGCTCCTGGACCGGATCTCGGAGCCGTCCGGGGACGGGCTCCCGGTGCTCATGGCCTCGGCGCCGAACGCCTTCCCGGACTCGGTCACGCTCGACCGGCAGACCCTGCCGATCGAGATCGTCGGGCGCGCGACCGCGTTCCCCGGCATGACATCGCTCCGGCCGCTCGTCGTGGTCGACGCGCGGCATCTCCTCGACGCGGTCGGGGACGCACCCGACCCCCTGACCGTCGCGGGCGCGAGCGACGAGCTCTGGATCCGCGGGACCCCTCGCGCCGCGCGCGCCGCGCTGGCCGGGCTCGACTACACGCCCTCGCTCGTCCTCACCGCGGACGAGGTTAAGGACATCTCGTACATCGCCGCCGTGATCGACACCTTCCTCGTGATGAACGGGCTCGGGGTCCTGGCGGCGCTGCTCGTGGTCGCGGCGATGCTCATGTACCTCCAGGCCCGCCAGCGCGCCGAGATCGTCTCGTACGGCCTGTCGCTGCGGATGGGGATGCGGTCCTCGCGCCACCTCGTGGCGATCGCGATCGAGGTCGCCGCGATGCTCGTGATCGGCTACGTGGCCGGCACCGTCCTCGCGATCGTCGCGGCGCGGGTCACGGTCCCGCTCCTGGACCCGATCGAGTCGATCCCGCCGGACCCGATCACGGTCGTCCCCGTCGTCCTCATCGCCCTCGCCGCCCCGGCCCTGCTGCTGGTGGCGCTCGCCGGTGGATGGCTCACCGAACGGCGCGCCCGTTCCGCCGACCTCGGGCAGGTGATGCGGCTTGCGGACTGAGGCGCAGGAGACGGGCAGGAAGCCGGAGGTCGCCGCGCGCTGCGACGAGCTCGTGAAGACCTACCGGACCGCGAGCGGCGAGGTGCGCGCGCTGAAGGGGCTCTCCGCGGAGGTCCCCGCCTCCTCGCTGCTCGCCGTCGTCGGACCCTCGGGGAGCGGGAAGTCCTCGTTGCTCCGCCTGATCGCGGGGCTGGACCGGCCGACGAGCGGCACGCTGGTGGTCGAGGGGACCAGCGTGCACGACGCGTCCGCGCGGACGCTCCGCCGGTTCCGCCGAGCGACCGTCGGGTACCTGTTCCAGCGGCCGTCGGACAACTTCCTCCCCCACCTCACCGTGGGCGAGCACCTGCGGCTCGCGCGCGGGCTCACCCACCGCCCGCCGCGGATCGACCAGGAGACGCTGCTCTCGACCCTCGGGATCGAGGAGCGCGTCGACCACCTGCCCTCGGAGCTCTCGGGTGGCGAGCAGCAGCGGGCGGCGATCGCCGAGGTCCTGATGGGCGGCGCGACGATCGTGGTGGCCGACGAGCCGACGGCCGAGCTCGACACCACCTCCGCGAGCCACGTGATGGACACGATGGTCGAGCTCGCGCGCGCCGGGGTGACGTTCGTCGTCGCGACACACGACCGATCGGTGATGCGGCGGGCCGACGCCGCGCTCGAGCTCGACCACGGGATCCGCCGGTCGTCGACGAGCGCCCCCGCCGACCCGGCCGATCGCTCGAGCGCCGCCGCGTTCCGTCCGGCGCCGAACGCGGCCGAACCCGACCGCGCCGACCGGTGGCGGCCCCCGGCGACCGCGACCGCCCCCGAACCCGAGCTCCCGTTCATCCTGGACGCGAACGGCCTCTCGAAGGCCTACCGGCGCGGGGAGGAGGTTGTCCACGCGCTCGACGACGTGAGCCTGACGCTGCGCGGGGGCGAGCTCGTCGGTCTCGTCGGGCGGTCGGGTTCGGGCAAGACCACGCTGCTCAACGTGATCGCCGGCTGGGAGCACGCGGACGCCGGAACGATCGAGCGGCCCAGCGGACGAGCGGGGGCGGGGTCCGCGACCCCCGGCTGGGACGAGCTCGCGGTGGTACCGCAGAAGCTGGGGCTCTTCGACGAGCTGAGCGTCCGCGAGAACCTCGAATACCCGGCCCGCCTCCACGGCCGGCTCGAGGAGCTCCGGGGGCGTGTCGACGAGCTGATGGAGGATCTGGGGATCGCCCACCTCGCCACGCGCTACCCCAAGGAGACCTCCCTCGGTGAGCAGCAACGGACGGCCGTCGCCCGCGCGCTCGTGCTGGCGCCGACCCTCGTGCTCGCCGACGAGCCGACCGGGCACCAGGATGCCGCGTCGGAGCGGCGCGTGCTCGAGGCGTTCGGCCGCGCGGCCGCCGAGGGCGGGAGCTGCCTGATCGCCACCCACAACGCCTCGCTCGCGCCGAGGCTGGACCGCGTGCTCGAGATGGCCGACGGCCGGCTCGCCGAGAGCCCCGCTCCGTCCTAGCCGGTTGCTCCGGGCTGTCGCTCAGAAGTTCTGGCCGCGGATCTCCCCTCCGGGGAAGTCGCCGGGTCCGGTGTTCGGAGGCGCGACCCCATCGTTCGTGTGGACGTTGACGTACGTGTCCCCCGACTCGAGCGCGGTGACCACGTCGTCGAGGTCGATCCAGCCGCAGCCGTTGCCCGGATCGGGCGCCGTCACGCTGCCGGCGGCGAGGACGCCGTCCGTTCGCCCTCCACCGGGGGCACCCATGAAGAGCGTGACCCCGATGGGACCGCTCACGCCGGCGACCCCGCAATGGATGTGCGCGGCGAAGACGTTCTCGATGTTCGCCACGACCAGCTGGAACCCGAGCTCGGTGCCACCCGCGTCCAGCCGGAAGGTCGCGACGCCTCGGGCAAGGGTGTCCCGAGCCGGCACCTCGTCGCCGCCCGAGAGCAGGGCGCGGAACGTGGTCGGCTGGGCCGACACCGTCGACCCTAGGAGGCCGACGAGCAGCCCTCCCATCAGGGCAAGGACGATCGCTCGCTTCATGACTCCCCCTTTCCGGTCGCGCGTACGGGGCGGGTCGCGACCTGAACCTGAACCGCCCGCCTACCCCGTCTCCATCGGTTTCAACCCTCGAGCGGTTTCAACCCTCGAGCGGTGCGCCTCAGAGCAGTTCGTAGGCGGGGAGGGTGAGGAACTCGAGGAAGTCGGGTGGGAGCGCCACCTCCTCGAACAGCGTGCGCGCCTGCTCCAGGCGATGCTTGGTGAAGGGTTTCTCGCCCGGCTGCTCGTGGAGGTGCGTCAACTCGATCTGGATGGCCTCGCGGGCCTTCGCGGCGGTGACCATCTCACCCGTCGGCAGCGCGACGCCGTTCGCCACCCACTGCCAGATCTGCGACCGCGAGATCTCGGCCGTCGCGGCGTCCTCCATCAGGTTGTCGATCGCGGCCGCGCCGACCCCCGACAGCCACGAAGCGAGGTACCGCATCCCCACGTTCACGTTCGTCGCCAGGCCCTCCTCGGTGATCTCGCCGTTCGGGACGCGCACGTCGAGCAGCTCCTCCGCCGAGACGACCACGTCCTCGCGCTGCCGGTCGATCTGGTTGGGACGGTCGCCCATGACCCGGTCGAACTCGGACATCGCGATCCGGACGAGGTCCGGGTGGGCCACCCAGGTCCCGTCGAACCCGGCGTTCGCCTCGCGGACCTTGTCCTCGGAAACCTTGGCAAGGGCGAGCTCGTTGGCCTCGGGGTCCGTTCGACTGGGGATGTACGCGGCCATGCCGCCCATCGCGTGAGCGCCTCTCCGGTGGCAGGTCCTCACCAGGAGCTCCGTGTACGCGCGCATGAACGGGACGGTCATCGTGACCTGGGCCCGGTCGGGCAGGATCATCTCGGAGTGTCGGCGGAACTTCTTGATCACGCTGAAGATGTAGTCCCAGCGGCCGGCATTCAGCCCCGACGAGTGATCACGCAGCTCGTAGAGGATCTCGTCCATCTCGAACGCGGCGAGGATCGTCTCGATCAGGACGGTCGCGCGGATCGTCCCCCGGTGGATGCCGAGCCGCTCCTGCGACCAGACGAACACGTCGTTCCACAGCCGCGCCTCGAGGTGGCTTTCGAGCTTCGGCAGATAGAAGTAGGGGCCGGTCCCGCGTTCGAGCTGCTCGCCCGCGTTGTGGAAGAACGCGATCCCGAAGTCGAACAGGCTCGCGGACATCGGCTGCCCGTCGACGAGCACGTGCCGTTCGGGGAGGTGCCAGCCGCGCGGCCGAACGAGCAGCGTCGCGGTCTCATCCGCGAGCCGGTACTCGCGTCCGTCGGGACCCGTCATCTCGATCGTCCCGCGGATCGCGTCGGCGACGTTGATCTGTCCCTCGACCATGTTCGACCAGGTAGGAGCGTTCGCGTCCTCGAGGTCTGCCATGAAGCACCGAGCGCCGCTGTTCAAGGCGTTGATCACCATCTTGCGATCGGTGGGCCCCGTGATCTCGACCCTGCGGTCCCGCAGGTCCGGCGGCGCGGGTGCCACCCGCCAGTCCCCCTCGCGGACCGAACGCGTCGCCTCGAGGAAGTCCGGCCGCTCCCCTTCGTCGAGCCGGGCCTGTCGTTCGGCACGGGCCACGAGCAGCTCGGCGCGCCGCCTGCCGAACCCTCGCTGCAGCCCGACGACGAACGCGAGCGCCCCGTCGGTCAGGATCTCGTCGAACCGGGGCTCCATCGGACCCAGGACCTCGACGCCCTCTGGGTGGGTCACGTCAGCCTCCCCTCCGCTCACCGAGCAGCTCGTCCCGCGCGAGCCCCGTGGTTTCGACGACCTCGGCCTCGTCGACGGCGCCGGACGAGACCGCAAACCGCAGGTACCGCAGCAGGCTGGAGACCGTCGCCGGCTCGTCCAGCACCCCCGCCGCGGCGACCCCCTCACGCCAGGCGCGCACGCGCGAGGTCGCATCGTCGAGGTGCGGGAGCAGCCACCCGTAGACGGCGGCGTACCGGCTCGCGAGCTGGGCCGGATGGAGGTCCCAGCCCTGGACGAAGCCGTCGCTCAGCGAGTGCCGGACGTGGTCGGCGTGCGCACGCCACGCCGCGTGGACGTCGTCGGTACGATCGCTCGCCGGCGCGACGTTGCTCGACCCGTCGCTGATCCGCACGCCGGTCCCGGCGAGCGCGACCTGCAGCGCGTGTCTCGCGAAGTCGTTGGCCGGGTGATCGAGCCGCTGCTCCCACGGCATCAGTCCCAGCGACGCGGTGTAGTCGAACACCCCGAAGTGCAACGCGGCGAGCCGGCCGCCGGCCGCGTCGAGGATGCTGCCGGCCGCAACCGCGCCGTCGGGGCCGAGCACCGACCGCGGGGTTTCGACCTGCACCTCGAACCGCAGCGCGCGCTCGGCAAGACCGAGCCCGATCTCCAGGCGCTCGAGCGCATCGGCGAAGATCGCGACGTGCTCGGGCGTCTCGACCTTCGGCAACGTGACGACGAACCCGTCGGGCAGCTCGCCGGCGGCCTCGGTCAGGCTCGTGAGGAACGTGTCGAGCGTGCGGAGGCTCCGCGCTTCGGCGCCGTCGGCGAACGACTTCACCCGCAGCCCGAACGACGGCGGTGCGGTCCCGTCCGCGCGCGAGGCCTGGACGGCTCGAGCCGCCTCCTCGGCGTGCCGGTCCTCCTCGTGGTCGGGTCGCGTGCCGTAGCCGTCCTCGAAGTCGACGCGAAGGTCCTCGACCGGGGCGCGCTCCAGCTTCGCGCGCACGCGCGCCCGCGTCCGCTCGGCGACCGCGGCGTCCACGCCGAACGCCACCTCGAACGACCCCGGGTCGGGCGCGTGCGCGTCGAGCAACCGCAACGCCTCGGCCCCGAACTCGACCGTGGTCGTCGCCGTGACGCGGTCGGCGGAGACGTACAGCGTCTCGAGCGGCTGGCCGGCGGCGAGGTCGCCGGGGAACCGGCGCCGGTGCTCGGCCGCGGCCCGGCGAGCGCGCTCGAGGAGGTCGCGCCACGCGTCGTCGGGGAACGAGCGGCTCACCCGGAGGCGACGTCCTCGGTCCGCCGCACCGTCCCCTCGATCCGACCCGAGGGCTTGTCGGTCACGACGAAGACCCGGCCGTCGTTCTGGATCCCGCAGTACGCGAGGTCGACCGCGACGTGGTGGAGGTTCGGCATCGACAACGTCACCTCCTCGACGTTCGGAGACGCCTCGAGCACCGCGGTGCCCATGTGCCACAGGGTGTGCTGCACCGAACGGCTGTCGTCGTGCTGCGCGAACGCGCGGACGAGCGCGTCCCGGCAGGCCTCCCGCTCCTCGGCGAAGTCGAGCTCCGTCCCCGCGTACCGCCACCAGGCGTCGAGCTCGGTCGCGAGGATCCGGTCGTCGGTCTCCGGTAGGACCGTGTACCGGTCCTTGAGGAAGCCGCTGAACGCCGACCCGGTCGTCTTCAACAGGTAGAGCTCGTCGAGCCCGCCGGACAGGCGGACCTCCCCCCGGTCGCGGACCACGTGGGTCGTCCATCGGAGGGCTCCTCGCGTGAACGCGTGGGGGTGGGGCTGCCCGTCGATCACGACGCGCTCCCACGGCCGCTCGGACATCCACGCCTCGGCCCGGCTCGCCGCGGGGGACGCGTCCAGGAGGTACCTCGTGTAACGGAGCGCGAACGACTCGAGCGGTTCCGCGGGATGTTCGAACGCGAGCGCGAAGGCCGAGCTCCGCATCGTGTCCGTCGGGAGCACCGTAGCGTTGTCGCCCTCGGTGTGGACCTCCCCGAAGTCGCCCTCCAGGCGCACCTCGATCTCGCGCTCGGAGAACTCGTGACGGTCCTCGCCCCGCACCACGGTCGCGAGGTGGATCCCCGCCTTGCCGTACCGGTTGGGCCCGAGCTCGAACCCCATCAGCTCCCCCGGTAGGTCGAGTAGCCGAACGGGCTCAGCAGCAACGGGACGTGATGGTGCTCACCGGGCTCACGCAGGGTGAACTCCACGGTCACCGCAGGGAAGAAGGTCTCCACGCCCCGTCCGTTGAAGTAGGCGCCCGAGTCGAATCGCATCCGGTACGTCGCCGCCATCGGTTCGGCGCCCTCGGGGAGCAGATCGCTCAGCCGGCCCTGTTCGTCGGTCAGGCCCGCCCCGACCGGCTCCCATCCGCCCGCGGCGAAGACCTCGAGCTCGACCGCTACGCCGGCGCCGGGCCGGCCGGCCGAGGTGTCGAGCACATGCGTCGTGATCGCCGCCACGGCGCGCATCATCCTCCCGCGCGGGCGAGGGGCGCCACGGGCCGGACGAGCTTCTCGAGCCGGATCCGGGTGATCTGCCGTTGCTGTTCGGCGGCCTCGGCGAACTCGGCGTCGGCGTCGTTCCCGAGCCGGTCGCGCAGGGCCTCGAGCATGTCCTCGGCGGTCTTGCCCGTGGCGTTGATCAGGAAGACGTGTCCGAACCGCTCCTCGTACTCGCGGTTCCCGGCCTCGAGGGCGCGCCCGATCTCGTCGCTCGCGCCAGCAGCGCCGGCCTGCTCGCCCCGGGCCCAGGCCGACCCGCCACGCTCACCGATCCGCGGGTGCGCGGCGAACGCCTCGCGCCGGTCATCGGCCGGGAGTCCGGCCCACACGTCGTCGGCGGTCTGCAGCAGCGCGTCGAATGTGGCGAACGGGCGCGCGGCCTGGAGCCGGCTCGCCCACTCGCGCGAGCCGCAGCAGGCGAGCACGCGCTCTTCGAACAGCTCGGGCGTCTTCGCGTTCAACCACCGGACTCCGAACGACCGCCAGCCGTCGTCGGTCACCCTGCCGTGCACCCGGAGCCTCGCGACGCCGCCGTCCGGATGGATGTTGAGCCGGACGTGGGTCGCCCGCGCCGGCGGATCGATCGGGAACGTCGCGCGCCGGTGGGGCCCGAGCTTGCGATGCGACAGGACCTCGGACCACTCTGGCTCGGCATCCGGATCCGCGATCCTCTCGTGCACCACGCGGACGTCGAGCGAACAGGTGTCGGGGTAGTTGCCCTTGAAGTTCGACGTGTCGACCTCGACGCGCTCGATCTCGGTCTCGGTCGCGAGGCGGAGCACGACCCAGTCGTGGCCGTCGCCTCGGCGGCGTCGCGTCTCCCAGCCGTCGTCCATACCGTGTGAGTCGCCCGGCGCGATCAGGTTGTGCGGCGAGGAGAAGAAGAGATCGCTCGCGTCGAGCACGACCCCGCCCGACATCGACGCCGCGACGTCTGCGCGGCCGCCGGCGTCGGCGAGCGTTCGAAGATCCGGGAGGGGCTCGCCGTGGACGCGGAGCCTCGCGACCCCGCCGTCGGGGACGATGTTGAGCCGGAGGTGACTCACCCGTAGCGGTGAGGCGACGTCGAACCGGTTGACCATGTCGCCCTCGAGCGCCGACTCGGGCACCAGGTCGAACCACTCCGCGCCCGTGACGTCCTCCTCCTCGACCACCGCACCCTCGACCGAGCAGCGGTCCGGGTAGTTGCCGCGGAAGAAGGTGGTGTCGACGACCACGCCACGGACGATCCCAGGGATGCCGAGGCGGACGATGCACCAGTCGTGGCCCGGCTCGCGCCGGCGGCGCGTCTCCCAGCCGTCCATCTCCTTGCCTCGATCCGTGTAGCGGTCGGGGTCGAAGACCGGCGCCTCCGGCTTCACGAGGTTCTCCTTCGGCGCGAAGAACTCGTCGTTCGCGACGAGCACCATCCCGCCGAGGCGCCGGGCGGCGAGGTCGGGCAGCGTCGTGAAGTCGCTCACGCCGCTCCCCTCGCCAGCAGGCGGCCGGCCGGTTCGTCTCGGAACCGCCCGTCCGCGTAAACCTCCACCCCTCGAACGTACGTGGCCGCGACGCGTCCGTCGAGCCGGCGGCCCGCGTAGGGCGTGACCGGGTTTCGGTGGTGGAGCTCGGAGGGATCGACCTCGGAGCTGCCCTCGGGTTCGAACAGGACGAGGTCCGCGTCCCTGCCCTCGGCGATCGCGCCCTTGCGTTCGAGGCCGGCGATCGCGGCCGGCCCCTCGCTCATCCAACGAGCCACGTCCTGGAGCCCGAACCCCCGAGCCCGGGCCTGCGTCCAAACGGCCCGGAGCCCGAGCTGCACCGACGCGATGCCGCCCCACGCCTCGAAGAACGAGCCCGCCTTCAGGTCGGCCGTGCACGGCGAGTGGTCCGACACGATCGCGGCGATCCGCCCGTCCCGAAGCCCGTCCCACAGGCGCTCCCGGTTCGCCGCATCCCGGATCGGCGGTGCGCACTTGCACGCGGTGCCGCCGTCGGGGATCTCGGCCGCCTCGAACGTCAGGTAGTGCGGGCAGGTCTCCACCGACACGCGTTCGCCTTCGGCCAGGGTGTCGAGACCGGTCGCCGCCGAGAGATGGAGCACGTGCGTCCGGCACCCCGTCGCCGCGCTCGCCTCGGCGACCGCCGCGATCGCCTGCTCCTCCGCCGAGGCCGGCCGCGACGCGAGGTAGGTGCGGTACTCGAACGGGTCGGAGCCGGCGAGCTCCTCCGTCGCGCGCTCGATCGGGCCGGGCAGCTCTGCGTGCACGATCAGCAGCCCGTCGAACGCCGCGATCTCGGCCGCCGCCGCTCCGAGCTGTTCGAGCTCGAGCGATCCGAACTCGTCCACGCCGGACGGGCACAGGAAACACTTGAACCCGAACACGCCCGCGTCGTGGAGCTCGCGCAGCTGCCCGAGATCGCTCGGGACCGCCCCGCCCCAGAACCCGACGTCGACGTGGACCTTCCCGTCGGCGGCGGCTCGCTTCTCGGCGAGGGCTGCGATCGTCGTCGTCGGCGGGATGCTGTTCAACGGCATGTCGAGGATCGTCGTCACGCCGCCCGCTGCAGCCGCTCGCGTCGCGGTCTCGAACCCCTCCCAGTCGGTCCGTCCGGGCTCGTTGACGTGGACGTGCGTATCGACCAGTCCGGGCATCACCACGCGGTCGCCGGCGTCCACGAGCGGGACGCCCGACGGCGCGTCCTCGACCGGTGAGACGCGGTCGATGCGGCCGTCCGCGACCTGGACGCACGCCTCTCGAACGCCGTCCGGCGTCACGACGCGCCGGCCTCGGATCAGGACGTCGGCCCCGTGCACGATCGCATCGTGGCACGGGCCGGAACGTCTACGCTCACCGCCGTGAGGACGGTCTTCCGGGGGGCGC
>DASXTX010000030.1:0-7815 GCA_036505195.1 Actinomycetota bacterium | reverse complement strand
CCCGGCTGATCACGATCGCCTCGTCCGCGAGCTGCGCCATCTCCGTGAGCACGTGGCTCGACACGAGCACGGCGTTGCCCTCGGCGGCGAACCCCCGCAGGAGGTCGCGGAGCCACCGGATCCCCTGCGGGTCCAGGCCGTTCGCCGGCTCGTCGAGAATCAGGATGCGGGGGTCGCCGAGGAGCGCCGCGCCGAGCGCGAGCCGCTGGCGCATGCCCAGCGAGTACGTCCCGGCGTTGCGCCGGGCCGCCGCCTCCAGGCCGACCAGCTCGAGGATCTCGTCGACGCGTCGCAGCGGGATCCCCGACGCGGACGCCAGGACCCGCAGGTGGTTCCGGCCGCTCCGCAGCGGGTTGAAGCTCTGCGTCTCGAGCACCGCGCCGACGGTCTTGGTCGGTTCGCGCAGGCTCCGGTACGGCATCCCCAGCACGGTCGCCGTGCCCTCGGTCGGCGCGACCAGGCCCAGCACGATCCGGAGGGTGGTGCTCTTGCCGGCGCCGTTCGGCCCGAGGAACCCCGTGACCACGCCCGGGTGCACCTCGAGGCTGAGGTCGTGGACCGCCGTGACCGATCCGAAGCGCTTCGTCACGCCGCGGACCGAGATCGCCGGCGAGCCGAGCGACGCTCGCTCGACCGACGGCCGGTCCATCGTGTCGTTGGCACCCATCACCGTGCTCCTTCCTTTCGTGTGTTCCGTCGGGAGCCACGCTAGGGAGCGCGGATCGCCGCGCCGTCCGTCCGTGGGGTGATCCTTCGGGTCCTCCAGCAGGAGGAGGCGTGGGTTTCGTTAGTCGCCGGGCTGCACGAGGCCGGACTCATACGCGAGCACGACGGCCTGGGCGCGGTCGCGCAGCCGGAGCTTGTGGAGCACGCGGCCGACGTGCGTCTTCACCGTGGTCTCGGCGACGAAGAGCGCGCGAGCGATCTCCGCGTTCGAGAGGCCCCGGGCCATCAGGACGAGCACCTCGCGCTCGCGTTGGGTGAGCTCGTCGAGCTCGGTCCGCGTGGCCGTCGGGGCCCGCCGGGCGAACTCCTCGATCAGGCGGCGGGTGACCGAGGGCGCGAGCAGCGCCTCGCCGGCGGCGATCACGCGGACCGCCGCGACGAGCTCCTCCGGGGGCCGGTCCTTCAGCAGGAACCCGCTCGCCCCCGCGCGGAGCGCCTCGTACACGTAGTCGTCCAGGTCGAACGTCGTCAGGATCAGCACGCGCGCCGGCCGCTCGAGCGCCACAAGCCGGCGCGTCGCCTCGATCCCGTCCATCGTCGGCATCCGGACGTCCATCACGACGACGTCCGGCGCGAGCTTCTCGAACCGCCGGATCGCGTCGGCCCCGTCGATCGCCTCCCCCACGACCTCGATGTCGTCCTGCGCATCCAGGATCATGCGGAAGCCGGTACGCATCAGCGCCTGGTCGTCGGCGATCAGCACCCGGATCGCGGCGTCGCTCACGCCGGCTCCGAGGGCAGGCGCGCCCGGACGAGGAACCCGCCGCCCTGGCGCGGCCCGGCCTCGAGCCCGCCGCCGAACAGCTGGACCCGCTCGCGCATCCCGATCAGCCCGTGCCCGCCGGATGCCTCCGGGTCCTCGGGCGGCCCGGGGCCGTCGTCGGCGATCTCGAGCTCGAGCGCATCCGGCTCGTAGCGCACGACGACCCGGGCGCTCGCCCCGCCGGCGTGCCGGAGCGAGTTCGTCAGCGCCTCCTGGACGATGCGGTAGGCCGACAGGTCGACGCCGGGAGGCAGCGGTCGCGGCGTTCCCTCGACGACCGCCTCGACCGGCAGGCCCGAGGCCCGCATCGCCTCGAGGAGTTCGCCCAGGCGGGCGAGCCCCGGTTGCGGCACACGGCCGTCGCCGTCCTCCTCGGCCTTGAGGACCTCGAGCAGCCGCCGCATCTCGGCCAGGCCGGTGCGGCCTGACGCCTCGATCTGGCGGAGCGCCTCGGCCGCCGCGGCCGGGTCCCTCGCGCCCACCGCCCGGGCGGCGCCCGCCTGCACGACCATCACGCTCATGTGGTGCGCCACGACGTCGTGCAGCTCGCGGGCGATCGCCGCCCGTTCGGCGGCGACGGCCTCGCGGGTAGCGACCTCCCGGTCGCGCACGATCCGCCGGCGGCGGTTGAACGTCATGCGGCCGAGCAGGAACGGGACGCCGAACGTCACGACCAGGTCGGACAGGACATCGACCCAGTTGAGGCCGCGGTCCCATCGCTCGCCGAGGCTGATCGCGACCGAGGTGAGCAGCGCCACGGGCAGCAGGACGCGGACCAACCGGTCGCGCCCGGTGTACGCGGCGGCCGAGTACACCGCGATCCACAGCGGCGCGACGAACTCCGGCCAGTACCCGAACAGCGCCGCGATCGCGACGGCCACGCACACGATGGTCGCGACGGTGAGGGGCGCCCGGCGGCGCCAGGCGAGCGACGTGCCCGCGACGACCACCAGCGCGAACCCGAGCGCCGCGGGCGGCTCGTCCGGCCGCTGGTCCCGGAGCGCGAACGCCAGCACGCCCACCGCGACCATGCCGAGCGCGAGCAGCCCGTCCCAGATCCGCGGGTCGACCCGCCTGAGACGCTCCCACCACCCGCCGTCCACGAGCCGAACCGTACCCGGCGTCGGTGGACGCGTCGTCATCCTCGGGGAGGACGCGCTTCGGGCGTTTCCGGACCTTGACCGAGGTGATAGGTATGGAGGCGATCCGAGCCCACGGATCCGGGCGTGGTGGTGGCGTTGACGACCGTTCGCGAGATCATGAGCACGACGCTGATCACGGTCGATCCCACGGCCAACCTCACAGAGACCGCGCGTGTCATGTTCGGCGGGCGGGCGGGGTCGGTGCTGGTGCTCGACGACGGATCTCTCGTCGGCATCTTCACCGAGCGAGACATCCTTCGGGCTCTCGGGGACTCCTCGAGCGCGGACCTGGCCAGGGTCTCGGCGGTCTCCAAGTGGATGTCCGAAGACCCGGAGACGATCGACCCCGAGACCACGGTGGCGGAGGCGCTCAATCGGATGCTGTTCGGCGGATTCCGGCACCTGCCGGTGGTGGACGGCGAAGCCGTCGTGGGGATGGTCTCGATGCGTGACCTCGCCAAGAGCATGGCTCACCCATCCTGAGTGTCTGGAATCGGAGTGGACGTCAGCTGCGAGCCGCCCACGAGCGCACGAACGCGACCGGCCGGTAGTTCAGGATGCGCTCACGCGGGATCCCTGCGAGCGCGGCGGTCGCCATCCCGAACGGTAGGAGATCGAGCTCCTGCGCGGCGTGGGCGTCGCTCCCGATCGAGAACCACTCCACCCCCTCCTCGCGCGCGAGGGTCGCGAGCTCGACGTTCAGGTCCTGGCGCCACACCGTCGCGTCCAGCTCGAGCGCCTTGCCGAGGCTCGCCGCCTCGGCGAACACGCGACGCCAGTCGGCGACGGGGCCGGCCCGGCGGCCGTACATCCGCGCCTTCGGGTGCGCGAGCACGTGCAGCCGCGGCTGTCTGAGGGCGGTGAGGTAGCGCTCGGTCTGGTCGTCCTTCAGCCGCAACGCGGAGTGGAGCGCGCCGAGCACCAGGTCGAGGCTCGCGAGCGAGTCGTCGTCCATGTCGAGCGTGCCGTCGGGGAAGACATCCACCTCCATCGAGCGGAGCACGCGGAACGCGTCGCCGTCGTTCCTCGAACCCGCGGTTCATCGCGTCGATCGCGCGTCCCTGCTCGGAGAGCTGCTCGGGCGTCATGCCGTTGGCGATCGTCAGCGTCTGTGAGTGGTCGGTGATGGCCACGAACGGCCGTCCCAGGGACCTCGAGGCGGCGACCATCTCCTCGAGTGGCAGGCTGCCGTCGCTCCACGTGGTGTGCATCTGGAGGTCGGCGCACGGGCTCGACTCCCACGCGGGATCGGCATCGAGGGTCCGTCGCACCTCCGCGTACGTGAGGAATCCGCGCCGCGTCTCGTCGGGTTCGGGGATCGGAGGTGGAGCCTCGAGCCACGCCTCGATCCGCGCGGCGACCCACGGCCCGACAGATCTCAGTTCGGCAAGCGGACGGCCGGAAGCCGAGATCTCTCCCGCCTCCTCCGGCCAGAACCGCGATGCCCTCGAGGCTCGCTCCAGAGCCCTCCGTCGGTGGTCGGTCTCCTCGCGTGCGGCGCCCCAGAGCAGCTCGCCGAGATCGCCGTTCGTCAGCATGGCCGTAGGTGTGCCTTGAGCCGGCGCCACGTCGGAGCGCTCGCGCTCAAGCGTTCGCCGGGCGTCTGGTCGGACATCGTAATCGAGCCCGCGAGCGGCGCGACGGAACACGGTTCCCGTTGCACGGCGTCGATCCGCGGTCGACACTTCGACGATGCACGTCCGGAGCGTTCGCCCACTGACCCCACGAATGATCGCCACGCTCCTGCTCGTGCTCGCCGCATCGTGCACGCCCGACCCGGAGCGACCGGATCTCCCCGACGTCCAGATCGACGCCCCGGCGGATCCATCGGCCGCCGCCTCGTTCGAAGGACCTGCCCCCACGGTTGCCTCCAAGATCCGCGGCCTCCCAGGTCGACTCGCCGTCCTGGACGCATTCGGCAACCTCGTCACCGTGAACCCGGATGGTTCGCATGAGGTTGTGCTTGCCGAGGCGGAGCCCGGTCTAAGCGAGGTCCGACAACCGACGTGGTCCCCCGACGGTCGCCGCCTCGGGTGGGTCCACGTCGAGGTGACCGAGGCGGGCGCCCTCGCGGCTTCCATCGCCACGGCCGGGGGCGACGGCGGGAACTCCACCGAGGCGAGGACCGCGGTGGTCCCCTTCTACCTCTCGTGGGATCCCACGTCGTCCCGGATCGCCTACCTCGGGGCGCCGAACGAGAACGCCATCGAGCTCGGCATCCTGGAGGTCGCCGGTCGGAGCTCGGGGGTACCGCTCGACATCGGGCAGCCGTTCTACCTGTCGTGGGCGCCGGCCGGCGATCAGCTCCTCGTGCACGTCGACGAGGATCGGCTCGAGCGGCTCGGCCTCGACGGCTCGCTCGCCACGGTCGCCGAACGACCGGGCACCTTCTCCGCGCCGGTGTGGACCGCGGACGGCAGGACCTTCGTCTACGCCTCGATCGACGCGGGGGACCAGCGGCTCGTCGTGCGGGGCGCCGAGGCGGAGAGGGAACGGACGCTCGTCCCGTACGACGGGCTGATCGCCTTCGTCGTCAGCCCGGACGGCGAGCGGGTCGCGTTCCAGGTGCTCGAGCCCGACCGCACGCTCCCGCTCTCGGTCATCGACGTCGACACCGGCGAGATCGCCGAGATCACCGACCACGCCGTGGCGTCGTTCTTCTGGAGCCCCGATAGCGATCGACTGCTGTTCCTGGACCCGGATCCGGACACGGAGCAGTTCTGGTACCGCTGGGGCGTGTGGGACGGGACGTCGTCGTTCCTCACGCCGCGCTTCGTCCCGAGCGTGCGGCTGGCGGGCGAGTACCTGCAGTTCTTCGAGCAGTACGCGCAGAGCATGAGCCTGTGGTCGCCGGACGGCAGCGCCTTCGCGTACCCGGGGACGAGCGAGGACGGTGAGGAGGGGATCTGGATCCAGTCCGCCCGCCCGGGTCGCGCAGCGGTCCTCGTCGCGGACGGCGACTTCGTGGCATGGTCGCCCTGCTGAGGGTCCCTACTGCCGAGAGCACTGGGGTGGCCACATCCTGAGCGAACCTCGAGCGACGCTGGAGCGGCGGTGAGCGACAGCATCTCGCAAACAAGAATGGGCATGGCGTGGTGCGGTCAGCACTGATACACATCCGATGTGGCGGACGAGGCTATCGAGCACACGTCTGAATCGGCGCTGCTGACTGCAGGGTGGCGCGCAATCGAATCGAGCCGTTCGGATGCGTTGTTCCACGACCCGCTCGCTGCTGGCCTTGCGGGCGCGCGCGGTCTCCGAATCGCGACGACCCGGCCGGATGGGGCGTGGGTCGTTGCCATCCGCACCGTCCTGATCGACGCGTTCGTCCGCTCCGCGATCTCGTCAGGGATCGATACCGTCATCAACCTCGGGGCTGGAATGGACACCCGTCCGTACCGGATGGATCTTCCCCCGTTCCTCCACTGGGTCGAGGTTGACCATCCAAGCCTCATCGAAAGCAAGGATGCTCAGTTGAGCACCCAGGTTCCGGCGTGTTCGATCGAACGGGTCGGTCTGGACCTGGCTGACCGCGACGCCCGCCGGGACCTCTTCGACCGGATCTGGACCACCTCCGCGAGAGCGATGGTCCTCACAGAGGGGGTCCTCGGTGACTTTGGCGTGGACGAGGCCGGTGGCCTAGCCGACGATCTACACGCTCAGCCCGGCTGCGAGTGGTGGGTGATCGACTACTTCTCACCGCGGTTGCTCAGGGCATACCAGAAGCACCAGCCGCATCCAAAGGTCCCGGTCCGCTTCGATCCCCCGAGCTGGGAGACGTTCTTCACCGAACACGGCTGGCGTATCAAGGAGATCCGGTTCCTGGGTGAGGAGTCCGAACGGCTCCACCGACCAGTCCCGCTCTCGCCACTCGACAAGGTCATGCGTCTGTTCACGTCTCGACCGCTTCGGGACATGGGTTACGCGAGGATCGAGCGGATTCCCTGAAATCGAGCGGATTCCCTGAAAGGGAGCACCGCCCCGTTCAGGAGACGTGGGCGCGGGCGCCTCCACCCAGCCCTCCTTATGTCTGACGAGGGACGTAGGGTGAGGGGAAAAGTGGTACAGGCCGTCTGTTTGGCGGGTCAACCGCAGTCAAACACATGAGGGGCTGGGTGGGGCGCCCGCGCCCGCGTGGCCGTTTCGTGGACGGCGTCTGTTAGAGCGCAGATAGGCGGTGCAGCGTCTGCCGTGTTAGAGATAGAGGCCCCCCGAAAATCGGTGGTAGTTTCCATTCGAACCTCCCGGGGGAATCTGGTCTTTGCCGGCCTGACCTGGGTAGCACGTCGCGTCGACTGTTGCACTCGCCGTACCTGAGATCGTTGCTTTCCCGTAGGACTTGTAGGTGGGGGAGATTGGGCGGTCCCCCCCGTGGAGGACGAAAGCCCCACGATCGAACCGGGTGCGTCGGCAAGCTACTGGTTCGTCGACGATTCCGAGGTTCGCCGGACCGCTGGTCCATCCGGGGGGCCGAAGGTATCCAAGCAACTTGTTTCCGTGGGAGTTACTGCAATCGCCTCCGCCAAAGAAGTGGCGAAACGCTCAGTAGAAGTGCTCCGCCAGCAATCAGGAGAATTGACCGTGCAACACTCCAGCCGCCAGAGCTCGACGAGATGAGGTCAGCTATGCCAATCGACAGACTCGTCAACCCACCTAACACTACGACAACCACCGTGGCTCTCCTCACCCTTGGCAGCGATGACATGAGACTCAGTCCCACCCCTCGACCGCGTTCTTGACCCCCTTATAGATGCCCCATAGCACGCCTCCGTACAGCACCACGTACTGCCCGCCCAGAAGAACGGAGGTAGATGCGACTGCCGCAGGCGGGTACACAGCCCCAACCAGGTAGAGTCCGCCGGCAGTGAGAAGGACGGCAGTTTCAAGTGTTCGAGCTCCCGATACGAAACCGAAGAAGAAGCCATAAGCGAAGTCTCCACCCACCCTGAGTATGTCAAGTCCGTTAGCCGAGGAAAAGAAGCTGGCGAAGAGCCCGGCGAGGCAACCGAATCCGTGGAATCCGCATCCATTACCCGGATCCAGTCCGAACGGGTCTCTGAGGGAAACGGGATCGTTCCCAACGTAGGAGTACAAATCTGGATCAGGTCCGCCCGGAAACGCGAGCGGATCCTCTGAGATGAACCGTCCGAACGAAGGGCTGTAGTATCGGGCCCGGTAGTTGTA
>DASXTX010000029.1:0-3746 GCA_036505195.1 Actinomycetota bacterium | reverse complement strand
GGCAACCGCGTGTTCGTCTACCGGGTCCCGCGCGGCGTGGCGGGCGTCATCAGCCCGTGGAACTGGCCGTACACGATGCCCGGCGAGATCGTTGCCCCCGCCCTGGCGAGCGGGAACACGGTGGTCCTCGCGCCGGCGCCCACGACCAGCGTGTGCGCGGTCGCGCTCGCGGAGGTGATCGCGGAGGCCGACCTCCCGCCCGGTACCTTCAACCTCGTCACCGGCCCCGGCGCCATCGTCGGCGACGAGGTGGCCTCGAACGGGGGCGTGGCGACGGTCGGGTTCATCGGCTCGATCGCGACCGGCCATCGGGTCGCCGAACGCGCGGCCGGCAAGGAGGTGCTGCTGGAGATGGGCGGCAACGGGCCGCTGGTCGTGCTCGAGGACGCCGATCTCGACGCGGCCGTCGAGGCCACGCTGACCGCCTGCTTCCTGAACGCGGGACAAAGCTGCACGGCCGGCGAACGCATCCTGGTGCAGGAGGCCGTACACGACGACTACGTCGACCGCCTGACCACCGCGATCGCCGAGCGGATCCATCTTGGCGACCCGTTCGACGACGCGACGACGATGGGTCCACTCAACAACGCGCCCGTGGCCGACAAGACCGAGCGTCACGTCGGCGACGCCGCGGAGCTCGGCGCGACGATCGTCGCCGGAGGCAAGCGGGCGCCGCAGCACGGCAGCGACCTGTTCTTCCAGGCGACCGTGGTGGACGGCGTCACCGACGAGATGGAGATCGCGCGCGAGGAGACGTTCGGCCCGGTCGTGCCGATCCAGACGATCCGGCACGAGGACGATGCGATCGAGCTGGTCGACCGGTCCGAGTACGGGCTGCTCTCGGCGATCTTCACCGCGGACGTCGGCCGCGGATTGCGGTTCGCCGAGCGCGTTCGGACCGGATGGGTCAACGTGAACGAGGGAACCAACTACTGGGAATCGCATCTCCCGTTCGGGGGGCGGGCGGGTTCGGCCAGCGGCGTCGGGCGTGTCGGCGGCCGATCCTCGATCGAGCGGCTGACCGAGCTCAAGACGATCGTGGTCCACCTGGGATAGGGGGCCGGGCGTGTTCCGGTCGAAGGAACGACCGACCAGGCTCTTCTTCGCCGCGGACCTCCACGGTTCCCAGCCGACGTTCCGGAAGTTCCTCGGCGCGGCGGCGTTCTACGAGACCGACGCCCTCGTGTTCGGGGGCGACCTCATGGGCAAGGCCCTGGTGCCGATCGTGCGTTCGAACGGTATCTATCGCGCGCACTTCCAGGGTCGCGATCACGAACTCGAGCGGGACGGCCTCAGCGCGTTCACCAAGAGCGTCGAGCTCCCCGGCTTCTACTGGCAGGTGTTCGAGCCGGACGAGTACGAGGTGGTCCGCTCCGACGAGCTGGCACGGCTCGGGCTGTTCCACCGACTCGCCTCGGAACGGCTCGCGGCCTGGCTCGAGCTCGGCGAGGAGCGGCTGGCCGGCACGGGCGTCCGCATGTACCTGACGGGCGGCAATGACGACGAGCCGGCGATGCTCGAGGTCCTCGAACGCCACGAGGGCACCAGCGTGATCGCGTGCGAGGGCCGGGTCGTGGACCTGGACGACGAGCACACGATGATCACGGTCGGCCTGTCCACCGTGACGCCGTGGGACACCCCGCGCGAGGCGAGCGAGGACGAGATCGGGGCGGCGATCGAACGCTCGGCGGGCTCGGTCCCCGACGCCGGGCGGTGCGTGTTCAACCTGCACTGCCCGCCGAAGGACACGCCGATCGACACGTGCCTCAAGCTCGAGAAGCGCCCGGGCGAGCTCCCGAAGCCGATCCGCGAGGCCGGTCGGTTCGTCACCACCGGCGGCGGGAGCGTCGCGGTTCGGGAGGCGATCGCGCGGTACCAGCCGCTGGTCGCCCTCCACGGCCACATCCATGAATCGATGGGTCGGTTCCGGCTCGGGAAGACCCAGTGCTTCAACCCGGGCAGCGAGTACGTGCAGGGGACGCTCAACGGCTGGATCGTGTCGCTCAAGGGCGGCAAGCTCGCGGGCTACCAGCACACGTCGGGGTGATCCCGAGGTCGGACCGCGACGTTCACGGCCCCCGTTTGCTGCGAGACTCCCCGTGATGCGTGATCGGGCTCGGACCGTCGTCGTCGGCGCCGGGATCGTCGGGGCGAGCGCCGCCTACCACCTCTCCGAGCTCGGCGAGCGCGACGTGCTCGTGGTCGACCAGGGTCCGCTGTTCGAGACCGGGGGCTCGAGCTCGCACGCGCCGGGGCTCGCGTTCCAGACCAACGGCTCCCGGATGATGTGTCGGATCGCCCAAGAGTCGGTCGCGCTCTACGCCACGCTGGACGTCGACGGCGAGCCTGCCTGGTACGGGGTCGGCGGGATCGAGGTCGCGACGACGGAGGCGCGGATGCGGGAGCTGAAGCGCCGGCTGGGGTTCGCGCGCTCCTACGGCCTCGAGGCGGCCGAGCTGCTCACGCCCGCCGAGACCGCAGAGAAGATCCCGCTGCTCGACCCCTCGACGATCCTCGGGGCGTACCACGTGCCCTCGGACGGGATCGCGAAGGCGGTGACGATCGCGACGGCGCTCGCGCGCCGCGCCGAGGCGAACGGGGTGGCGTTCGAGGGCGGCGCGATCGTGACGGGGTTCGACGTCCGCGACGGGCGCGTGCACGTCGTCCGGACGGACCGGGGCGACGTCGAATGCGAGCGCGCGCTGCTCTGCGCCGGGATCTGGGGGCCGACCGTGGGCGCGATGGCGGGGGTGCCGATCCCGCTGGTCGCCGTGCAGCACCAGCTCGTCTGGACCGACTCCATCGCCGGGCTCGAGGCCGAGACCCGGGAGGTGGTGCACCCGATCCTTCGCCACCAGGACATGGCGATGTACTTCCGCCACCGGAAGGACCACTACGCGGTCGGCAGCTACAAGCACGAGCCGATCGCCACGCCGCAGGAGGCGTTCCGGCGGCCGGGCGACGGCCCCGTGCCCTCGCTGATGCCGTTCACGCCCGCCGACTTCGCGGTCGCCGAGGCCGAGGCCGCCCGGCTCCTCCCCGCGCTCGAGGGGCGGATGCGGCCGGCCGACCCCGAGCGCTCGATCAACGGGATGTTCTCGTTCACCCCCGACGCGGGCTCGATCGTGGGTGAGTCGGCCGCGGTCCGCGGCGTCTGGATCTGCGAGGCCGTGTGGGTCACGCACGCCGGCGGGTTCGGCAAGCACGTAGCCGAGTGGATCGTGGACGGCGAGCCCTCGATCGACATGGCCGAGGCGGACGCGAACCGCTTCTACCCCTTCATGACGACGCCGCCCTACGTCCACGAACGCGGCAAGCAGCAATACCGCGAGGTGTACGACATCCTCCATCCCCGCCAGCAGATGGCGCGTCCCCGCAAGCTCCGCCTCACGCCCTTCCACGCGAGGCACGAGGAGCTCGGCGCCGAGTTCGTCACCGGAGCCGGGTGGGAGCGACCCGAGTGGTTCGAGGCAAACGCCGGGCTCGTGCCGCCGGATGCACCGTGGCTGCACCGGGACGAGTGGGCGGCGACAGTCTGGTCACCGATCGAGGGAGCCGAGCACCTGGCGACGCGCTCGAGGGCCGGGCTGTTCGACCTGACCCCGTTCGCGAAGTTCGACGTCGAGGGGCCCGACGCGATCGCGTACCTCGAGCGGATCTGCGCGAACCGGATCGACCGGCCGGTGGGTTCGATCGTCTACACGGCGATGCTCACCCCATCGGGCGGGATCCGGTGCGACCTCACG
>DASXTX010000028.1:0-1774 GCA_036505195.1 Actinomycetota bacterium | reverse complement strand
CAGAGGTGTCGCAATTGCCACCATATCCTCCTTGAAAGGCGATCGCGGGGACCCCTTCGACGGTCACGACGATGGCGACCCCACCAAACTGCGCGGCCTCTTCCTCCAACTTCGCGTACTCGTCGCCCGCAGTTATGGCCGCGTCATCGAGGTTCCAATGGACGACTACCTCGACATGCCCTTCCTCGACTCCGAGGCACCCTGCAGCGGGGTCGATCTCCTCATATTCAACAAAGGCTTGCACTTGCGATGGGCTAACGTAGATGTTCCGGACGCTGTTGTCGTTTGCGGCGCAAGACTCAGGCCTCGGAAGCGGGAGAGCGAGAAGGGTTCGGGCGTCCGTGAAGTTCCGCACCGGCTTTGCATTGAATATCGGGACACCGTTCTCCTGAGGTGGCGAGCCGAAGAAGCTTCCCACGCCCACCTCGGGTGTCGGATCTTTTGAAGGAATCGCCGCGAAAGCAGCGTAGGCAAGAAGAGCGGCAAGCCCTCCCGTGACAACAAACCTAATCCTCGAACATCGGGAGAATTGCGCTTTCAATAACCTCTACCCCCGATCGGCTACGGCTGGCAATTCGTGCTTCCTGGAGATCCCATCTTGCGAACCCAGAAGGAACGAATTCCGCTCCCCGTCAGGTCCACGTTGTACTGAGAATCGATATCACACCATCCCCGGACTCCGCTCCATCCCAGCCAGGTGTCGTCAGCCTTCTGATAGTTTGCTCCATCGAACTGCGCGCATGCGGAATCATCGGTGCCGCTCCGCTCAGTTCCCGCAACGGGTACACCCCGCGAGCCCGGTTCAACGCGTGCGCGACCTTCGCGAAGGCCTCGGTAGGACGGCGACTCGATGTCCTTCTCAGTGGGACTGAAGGACGTGCTCATTGGATGGCCCAGGTCGGCCGACGGAGAGAGCACCGACAATCATCTGCCCCGGTGCTTTTGATTCGGGCCCGATCGGAACGGAGCCTGTACCCGCTCCTATGGCTTCGTTCTTGCGGGCGTCAGCTCCAACCCCCATCGAGGCGCGGAGGTCACGCAGCTGGCGCCACCCGCCCGCTTTCAACCGGAGCCGTCGACCATCAGCTCGGCGCCTCCACCTCGTCGAGTGGGCGCGTCGGCATCCCGGCAGTCTGACCGGTTCTGTCAGTATCCGGGGGCTGCGATGAGGGTCGCGTACCGGTACTGGATGAAGGACCAGCCGGACCGGGTCCACGGTCGCGCCGAAGCACGCCGCCTACTGGCACACGACCGCTCCGCCCGGGTACCTGGGCGGGCCGTTGCCGACAGGTCGGGCGGCCTGATCACCTTGGAGGTCGACTCGCCCGAGGCGGCCGAGCGCGTCATCGCCGCCGATCCGTTCGTACGCGAGGAGCTGCTCGAGGTATCGGTCGTCAAGCCGTGGGTGCCCGAGTAGCCGGTACCTCGTTCAGGCTCCAACGGTGGACCTCGACGGCTGGTCCGTGAACGCAATCCCCACGATCAGCGCAACGTTTACGGCGAGTGCACCGTTCATCCGCTGGAGCAGTCGGGGCGGGTGCGTATCCGAGCGAGCCCATCAACACCGACGTAGAGGCCGGAAGGGACCCACACGATGTTGCTGATCCCGGAGGGCGAATGCTTGATGCCGACGTGGCCGAGCAGGGCACCGCTTGAGGCATCGGCACAGTAGTAGCCACCGAGGAGATCGTCGACCCACAACACGCCTCTCGCCACATAGGCGGTGAGACCGTTCGATCCGCCGGGCGCGAAGACAGCGGTCTGACGAAGATCG
>DASXTX010000027.1:0-14199 GCA_036505195.1 Actinomycetota bacterium | reverse complement strand
CGCGGACCCCGCGGCCTCGATCGAGGCCACCCTTCGCGCGCTCGCTCCGGCCTGAGGATCCCACGCACGACTTGCGCACGAGCCCGTGATCCGTAGACTAGGGTTTACAAGGTCGGCACCGTGGAAAAGGGGAAAACCCGGGGGGAAGGCTCAGGGAAGGGGACCAGGCCATGACCTACACGATCTGCGAGCCGTGCATCGACATCAAGGACAAGGGGTGCGTCGACGAGTGCCCGGTCGACTGCATCTACGAGGGACCGCGGATGCTGTACATCCATCCCGACGAGTGCGTGGACTGCGGCGCGTGCGAGCCGGTGTGTCCGGTGACCGCGATCTTCTACGAGGACGACGTGCCGGCGGAATGGAAGCAATTCACCCCGATCAACGCGGAGTGGTTCAACGAGAACATCAGCGGCGTCGGCTCGCCCGGGGGAGCGGCTCAGGTGGGTCCGAGCAACGTGGACCATCCGGTGGTCGCCGGCTGGCCCACCGTCGGCTGACCGATCTGGGAGCGCTCGCCTCGGCTCTCCGCGTTGAGGTGCCGCCCGGATCGGTGCGCGTCTACGTGCCCTCGGAGGCGGGTTCGGGCATCTCGCCCGGCGCACCCCAGGGGGTTTCGCCCCACCGAGACCGCGACTTGGCGGCAAGCTTCGACATCAGGGAGATCGCCGCGGGGTCCTCCGACCCCGGTCGCCACTCCACCACGCCGTCCGCCACGGCGCGATCCCACAGGTCGCGACCCTTGTCCGTACGGATGATGGTCAGCGTCCAGCCGTCGCTCTGTCCGAGCCCGCCGAACGAGATGTCGGCGTGCTCCGCGGCGAAGTCCGGGCACCGAAGGCATCCCGGGCGCGTGAACTCGTGCGCCTGCTTCAGCGAGTACGTGACCTCCTCACCGTCCTTCGTGTAGAAGAGGAGCTTGCCCTTCACGTTCACCCGGACGAGGTCCTCGAGCTCGAGCCCCAGCCGGTTCTGCGCGATCTCGCCCATCAGGCCGTCGTAGGTGAAGCTCTTCGAGCACAGGAGCCCGAACGTCCAGTTGATCTTCTTCGCCCACTTGTTGACCCGCCGGGCCGTCATCGACCCCGTCACGCTCGCCTGGCACGACATCCCCACGAGCGCCACCTTCGACAGGCCCAGCTCGGCGGCCTTGATGAGCGCGAGCGGGTTCGCCGAGTAGGTGTACCGGGACCCGGCCGTCGCGAGCACCCCCTCCGCGTCCGTGACGACCGTGGGCTCGGCGTCCCACTCGCGTTCGTCCGAGAGCTTGGAGGTGAGGGCTCCGTCGATCTCGCCCGTGCGCAGGCCCCAGATCAGCAGCGCCGAGACGACGCCGCCGTCCTGGCCCTGCATGAGTGCCTCCGGCATCGTGGCGCGCGCCAGGACGATGTCCTGGTACAGGCCGATCACGTCCTCCGGTTTGCGGGTCTGGCCGAACAGGAGCTGATCGATCTCGGACTCCCATTCACGGAAGCGAGGGCAGGCAAGGGTGCAGAGCGAACACCCTCGATCGCCGTGGACGCACGCGTCCGGACCGTCCTCCTGCAGCTGGACGGGTTCGTCGTCCTCGTAGCCGAGGACGTGGAACGGGCACGCCACGATGCACGCGGTGCACCCGGTGCACAGTCCCGTGAGCACGACCTCGTTGTAGAGGTCCCGCCACTGCGTCTTGTCGGCGCTGGTCGGCATCCGGGCGAAGTATAGGAGCAGACGTCCGAAACCCCGTCGCGGGCCCCGGGCACCTTTCCGGGCCGTCTGGGCTAGGGTGGCCGAACGGACGTCCAGGACGGAGGTGGAGGATGACGAAGGCGAGGTGGGTCCGGCTCGTGGCCGGACTCTTCGTGCTCTCGCTCGTCGTGGCCGCGTGCAGCAGCGACGACAACGGCGGCGGCACGACCGATACGACCGGCGGCGCGACCGGCACCACCGCGGAGACAGGTTCGAGCGGAGGCGGCGCGACCATCACGATCGCCGGGTTCGCGTTCGACCCGGACACGATCACGGTGTCCGGTCCGACCGAGGTGACGGTCACGAACGACGACAGCACCACCCACACGTTCACGCTCGACGACGGCAGCGTGGACGAGACGGTCGAACCCGGCGCGACGGAGACCGTCACGGTCGACGTGTCCGCGTCCACGGGCTTCCACTGCAACATCCACCCGCAGATGACGGGACAGATCGAGGTCTCGTAGCGAGCGGGATCCGCGTCAGACGGAGCTCAGACGGAGAACGAGTCGCCGCACGCGCACTCGTGCGTCGCGCGGGGATTCAGCATCTTGAGGCCGCCACCGAGGAGCGCGTCGTTGAACTCGAGGGTCGATCCCTCGACGATCGGCGCGCTCCGGCGGTCCACCAGGACCCGAACGCCGTCCGCCGCGGGGATCACGTGGTCGTCCCCCTCGGCGGCGTCGGCGAAGGACAGCTCGTAGGAGAAGCCGGAGCACCCGCCGGCGACCACCCGGACGCGGAGCACCGGCTCGGCCCGTCCCTCCCTGGCGGCGAGCTGCCGGATCTTGCCGGCGGCCCGATCCGTCACCGTGATCACCGTTGCGGTCTGTTCCACGCCACCAGGATACCCGCGCCCACGTCACGAACGCTCGGCGAGGCCGAGGAAGGCCTCCTTCACGCTCTCGGACAGCGTCGGGTACGCGTGGATCGCGTCGCCGATCGCCGATGCCGGGACCCGGCCGGACATCGCGGCCACGACCTCGTGGATCATGGCCCCGGCGTCCTCGCCCACGATGTGGCCGCCCAGCAGCTCGTCCGAACGCGCGTCGGCCACCAGCTTCACCAGCCCGAACGAGCGCCCGTCGATGGCCGATCGCTCGTTGTCGCCGAGCTGGGTGATCGCGGTGCGGATCTGGTGGCCGGCGTCCCGGGCGGCCCGCTCGGTCAGCCCGACGCTCGCGACCTCCGGGTCACAGAACGTCACGCGCGGGACCACGCGGTAGTCGCGCGCACGCGGCGTGCCGAGGATGTCGTCGATCACGAGCTCGGCCTCGTACGACCCGACGTGCGTGAACAGGAGCTCGCCGGTCGCGTCGCCCGCCACCGACACGTTCGGGGCCGTGGTGCGCAGCGTCTCGGAGAGCACGGGCCGACCGCCATCGTCCAGCTCCATGCCGACGGCATCGAGATCGTGGCCGGCGAACACCGGCCGTCGCCCCGCCGCGACGAGGAGCTCCTCGGCTCGCAGGGTCGTCCCACCGGCGAGCGAGATCGTCCACCCGCGACCGTCGTGCTCGGCGCGCTCGATCGTGCTGCCCGCCAGGAGCCGGATCCCCTCTTCCTCCAACGCGGAGACGAGCGCGGCTGCCGCGTCCTGGTCCTCGGTCGGCAGGATCTGCGGGAGGGTCTCGATCGCGGTGACCGAAGCGCCGAATCGCGCGTAGATCTGGGCGAACTCGATGCCGATCGCCCCGGTGCCGATCACCGCGAGGGAGCTCGGCGGCGCGTCCGGCCCCCAGATCGCTTCCCGGTTCGTCCAGTAGGGGCCGTCGGCGAGCCCCGCGATCGAGGGGACGGCGGTCTCGGTCCCGGTGGCGAACACGACGCGATCGGCCTCGAGTTGGGTCCCGTCCTCGAGCTCGATCCGACGGTCTCCGACCATTCGCGCCTGTTGGAGATAGACCGCGATGCCCGCGTCTTCGAACGGCCGGGCGCCCTGGCCCGATCCGGCGTCGATCACCTCTTGGGCCCGCCGCTGGATCGCTGGTAGATCGATCTCGACCGAGGGGACGCCCACGCCGAACCTCGACGCGTCCCGCGCGAGCCGGGCGATCTTCGCGCTGCGCAACATCACCTTGGTCGGCACGCAGCCGTAGTGGCTGCACTCGCCGCCCAGCTTGTCGCGCTCGGCGATCGCGACGCGCAGCTCCGAGCGCTCCGCGAGCTGATAGGCGACCTCCGAGCCGGTGCCGCCGCCCCCGATCACGAAGACGTCGAACCGTTCCATCACGAACCGTCGAGGAACCGCGTGAACACCCGGGCGTAGACGCGGGCCGCGGCGACGAGCTGGGCGATCTCGACCGACTCGTTCGCCGTGTGCGCGACGCCCAGGGAGCCGGGACCGAGGATGATCGTCGGGATGCTCCGGTCGTTCAGGTAGAAGCGGGCGTCGGTGATGCCGGTCATGCCGGTGTCGAGCGGCGCGAGGCCGGTCTCCTCCCGGACCGCGGCGCGGCAGAGGTCGACGATCGTCGGGTCGCCGGTCGTCTCGGCCGCGTCGGTCCACAGGTGGATCGCGAAGGACAGGTCGATCTCGGGGTGCTCGGCGCGGATCGCGTCCGCGAGCCGGTCGAACGGCTCGAGCACCTTCCCGGGCTCGGTCTCGCCGGGGATGATCCGGCGATCGATCTCGACCACGCAACGGTCCGCGACGACGTTGGGTGCGCTCCCGCCCTGGATGATCGCCGCGTTCACCGTCGGCCGTCCGACGAGCGGATGCTCGATGTCGGGCAGCACCTCCTCGATCCGGAGCAGGAAGCGCGCCATCGAGGTGATCGCGCTCACGCCGAGCTGCGGGGTGGATCCGTGCGCAGCCGTGCCGCGTGCGGTGGCGGTGATCCAAGCGCCACCGCGCTCCGCGAGGGCGAGGTTCAGGTCGGTCGGCTCCCCGACGATGGCAGCATCCTGGTCGAGGTGGCCGCGTTCGAGCAGGACCTTGGTCCCGTGCAGGCCGGCGAGCTCCTCGTCGGCCGCGAGGTGCAGGTCCAGCCTGCCGGCCAGCTCGACGCTCGAACGACGGATCGCCGAGACGGCGCCGAGGGCGCTCGCGATGCCGCCCTTCATGTCGGCCGCCCCCCGTCCGACCAGCGTGCCGTCGACGACCTCGGCGCCGAACGGCGGATGCCGCCACGTCGAGGGATCGCCGGCGGGGACCACGTCGAGGTGGCCGTTCCACGCGAGCGCGGGCCGGTTGCCCCTCCCGAACCGCGCGACAACGCTCGGGCGCCCCTCCTCGCCTCGGACGATCTCGGGCCTGCCGCCGAGGTCCTCGAGGATCTCCACCGCGACCGCGGCCACGGCGTCCTCGGTGTCGCCCGGGTTCTCGCTCGGGGTCGTGATGAGCCCGCGTGCGAACCGCAGGACCTCGTCCGGGTCCACCCGCTCGACGACGGCCGAAACCACCGCCTCCTCTACCATGGCGGCGAATGTACCGGAGCGACGTGCGCACGCGCCTGAAGGGCAGCCTCGATCCCCGCCCCTCGCCCACGGCGGGTTCGGGCGACCGGCTCGCCGCGGTGCTGCTGCCCCTTGTCGAAGTCGACCGGCTCGTCCTCACCCGGAGGACCGAACATCTCTCGCGGCACCCCGGGGAGATCTCGTTCCCGGGTGGCCTCGCGCAGGAGGAGGACGCGGATCTGGCCGCGACGGCGCTGCGCGAGACGCAGGAGGAGCTCGGGCTGCCGCCCGAGGAGGTCGAGGTGCTCGGCGCGCTCGTGCCGGTGCACACGTTCGTCTCGGCGATCCTGATCGTGCCCTTCGTCGGCGTGGTCGTGGGTGCCCCGGCGTTCGCGCCCAGCGAGGCCGAGATCGCGCAGGTGCTCACCTATCCGCTCGACGAGCTCACGGCGGCCGAGACCACGGTGGAGTGGCCACGGGACGGGCACGTGTACCGCGGGTTCGCCTACCCGATGCGCGACGGGAACACGGTCTGGGGCGCGACGGCCGCGATCCTGCATCAGCTGATCGAGCGGCTCGGGGGCCGGCCGTGACCGACGAGGACGGTGCGTACGTGCCGAGCGACCAGGAGCTCCGCTCGATCCTGGGCGACGCGCGGACGATCGCCGTCGTGGGTCTGTCGTCGAACCCGGACCGCCCGTCGAACGAGGTCGCCGAGTTCCTGCAGAGCCGGGGCTACCGGATCGTGCCGGTCAACCCGAACGAGACCGAGGTTCTGGGCGAGCGGGCGTACGCGTCGCTGCCCGAGGTGCCCGAGGAGATCCCGATCGACGTCGTCGACGTGTTCCGCCGCGCCGAACACACGCCGGAGGTCGCCGAACAGGCGGTCGCGCGCGGCGCGAAGGTGCTCTGGCTGCAGGAGGGCATCGTGAACGACGACGCGCGCCGGGTCGGCGAGGAGGCGGGCCTGACCGTGATCATGGGCGTGTGCATCAAGAAGCAGCGACAAAGGCTCGAAGGGGGACCGTGATGCAGAAGTGGGAGTACTTCGTGGCACCGCTGCTCGAACACAACCCGGGCGAGATCCTGAACACGTTCGGCGACGACGGATGGGAGCTCGTCTCGGTGGCGCAGATCCAGAACCCGATGGGTGGCCAATCGCTCGTCGCCTACATGAAACGCCCGAAGGCCTAGCGCCGCAGCAGCCGGCTCCGCATCAGCAGGAGCCCGCCGATGAGGACGCCGGCGATCAGGAGCCCGCCGACCGTCAGGGGCGCGCTCGGCGGTTCCTCCTCACCGGGCCTCACGGACGGCGAGGGGGAGACGGCCTCGATCCGGCCCGTCTGGCGGTAGAGCGCGGTTGGGGTGACGACCCAGAGCGATCCCCCGCCATCTCGCTCGACATCCGTGATCCCCCCGTCGAACGTCGCGACGACCTCATCCACCGGCGCCCGATCGTCGGCACCCATTCCGGGGAGCAGCATCCGGTGCAGGTTTCCCGAGTAGCCCTCGCCGAAGAACAGGCCGCCGTCCGCGACCCATCCGGCGCAGCCGGTCAAGACGACCGGCTCCTCGAACGCCAAGACCGGCGGCACGTACTTTGGATCGCCGCCGGGGCCCAGATGCTCGGGCCAGCCGTAGTTCCCACCAGCGCGGATGAGGTTGATCTCGTCCCATTCGGTGGGGCCGTTCTCGGTCTCCCAAAGCTCGCCGGTCTCGGGATCGAAGCACAGGCCGAACGAGTTGCGGATCCCGAGCGCGAACGTGGGGTTGCCGGGGCCGAGCGGGTTGTCGTCGGGGATCGAGCCATCGGGGTTCAGGCGCAGGATCCGTCCTCCGATGCCGTTCGGGTCCTGCGATCGGCTCCCGTCGTGCCCGTCGCCGACCGAGACGTAGAGCTTGCCGTCGGGTCCGAACGCGAGGTCGCCGCCGTTGTGCCATCCGGCGGTTGCCGGCAGCAGGTCGAGCAGCGGCTGGATCTCGGTCCCGCGGTCGCCGTCTGCCCTGATCCGCACGAGGTGGTTCACGACGTCCGTGCCCGTGTAGTAGGCGTACACCCACGGCTCGTCGGGGAACGCGGGGTCGATCGCGACGCCGAGCAGTCCCGTCTCGTTCACGGTCACCTGGACCGGCAGCGTGACGAAGGGCTCGTCGAGGATCTCGCCGTCGCGGACGATCCGGATCTCGCCAACGTCCTTATCGGCGACGAACATCGTCCCGTCCTGGGCGAACGCGAGGTTCACGGCGAAGCCGAACCCCTCGACCTCACGCTCGAACCCCTCCTGCGCGAGGGCGGTCGAGGCGGAGAGAACGACGAGGGCGGCGAGCGCAAGGCCGAGCCTGCGGATCACGGAGCGAGTCTAGGAGGCACGTCCGGATAGGGTGCGGGATGCTCCGGCTCGACGTCGACGCCGTGCGCGACCCGGACGATCCCGCTGGGAGGGTGCGACGACGAGGGCCGGCCGTCGACCCTTCAGGGACGATCGGCCGGCCCAACGGCGGCTTCCAGATGCCTAGGTGAGGAAGGCCTGCGAGGCCGCGTTCCGGGCGACCTTGCGAGCGAGCTTGAATCCCTCCTGCATCGAGTTGCGGAAATGGAGCCCCGCCCAGACCCTCGCGTCCGCAACCTCGGCGCGGATGTCACTCAGCCGCGCGTAGGTGCGGGGCGGCCCGGCTCCGGCGAAGGTGCTGGAGATCGTGAGTGGGATCGCGTTGGTACCGAAGTAGATCTCGAGCGCCCTGGTCACGGCTCCCGTGTAGCAGGAATGGCCGGACGGGTACTCGGGGTGGTTCACGACGAGGAACGAGGTCCACGTGGGGTCGAGCGTGGTCGCCCGATTCCCGTCGGTATCCGCCCGACGGATCGCGTGGAACGGTCGCCAGAAGGAGAAGGAGTACTTGGCGTCGAAACACGCGATCATCGCGTCGGCCGTGGCGACGTGCACGAACCCCAGCAGCCGCGCCGACTCACGGACATCGAGCCCGCGCTCCTCGGCGAGCAGACGCACCGTCCGGCTCAATTGCATGAACGTGTTCTCGGCCCAGAACAGCACGGTCTGGGTTTGCTCAGGCGTCCGGACCGCGCTGTCGCTACGTCCGTAGGCCTTGACCTCCGCGAAGTCTTCCGCGTACTCGCCGCTCGACAGGCTGCTCGGGCCGTTCGGGCGGAAGGTCGAGGGCGAGTCGAACGTGAACGGCTGCACCTGCGTGAGCACGACGTCGACCGGCGTCGTCGGCGCGACGGGCTCGAACACGCCGGGCCCCGGTGTCGGCTGCGCGTACGGAACGACGTTCCCCAGACCATCGCCGGCGCGAAGCAAGAGGATCTCGTCCGCGACGGCGGTCCCGACCTGTTGGCCATCGGTCTTCGCCTGACCGTCGGCGATCATCCCCATGAAGGTGTCGTATTCGGTCGTGATCGGGACCGCCTGCAAGGGCACGCGAGCGACCAATACATCGTGGGCGGCGGTGGCGACGGCGGCGTCCGTCGAGGCTCCCGGCGGTGCCGAGACCGAAGCCATGAACGGCTCCAGGCCTCCTTCGGTCGCCGCGACCGCGTCGTAGATCGCCGCCTGGACGGTGCCCATGATCACCTCCGAGCTGGCCGGCGGCCGTCCGATCGGGATGAACTGCTCGGCGATCCTGGTCCAGTGGGTCACCGAGTTCTCTGCGGGATCCGCCGTTGCGAACGGTGCTCCGGGAGCGAGCACGGCAAGCACAACGACCGCCGCGACCAAAGGTGTGGACCTTCTCATGGCGTATCCCTCCTCCTCGATCTGCCTCGAGAGGTCATGACCCCTCCGTGTTTGGCAGTTCTGGTCGTGAGTCGTCACGGGGCCGGATTGGAGTCTCGGACCAACTGCATCGAGTTCGCATCGATGTAGTTGGCGATCGCCTCGCCCTCGGCGTCGCTGATGGCGACGGTGCTCGGGTAGTGCATCCCGCCCCAGACCCGGGCGTCGTTTCCGTCCTGGCGGGCTTCCGTGATGCTCGTGTACGTCCGGCTCGGCTGTGCGGTTGCGGTCAGCGTAAACGTCTGTGCGTCGTCGAAGTAGCTGAGGAGAACGGTCGCCGCCGCACCGTTGAGGCTGGGGTGGCCGGCGGGGTATTCGGGGTGCGCCGGCGTATTGATCAGCGGCAGCCAGTCCGGATCAGGAATCGTGTCCGGATTGCCGTCGGTATCCGCCAGCGGGATCGCCGTCACCGGCCGCCAGGTAACTTCGGTCGGGAGGGCGCCGTAGTGTCGCTTCGCGCTCCAGGTGGTGATCGCGGTGTCGGCCATCGCGATGTTCAGCACCGCGAGCAGCCGGTTGTTGTCGGACATCGAGAAGTGGTTGGCGCGGGCGAGCTGGTTCGCTGCCTGATTCCAGTGGACGCTGGCGTTGAACTCCCAGAACGCCGCGAGCGCCGTCTGGTCGGCGGTGCGGGTCGATCCGGTCCTGCGGCCGAGCGCCTTGACGGTGTTGAAGTCGTCCGTGTACGCGGGGCTGGTGAGCGCTCGCGGTGGTCTCGGCCGGAACTGGGTGTTGCTCGCGACGATGAACATCGAGGTGAACGCCAACCCTTGGGCGCTCATCGCACTGAACGCAGGCGGTGTCGGCCGCCATTGGCCAACCCCAGTCCCACCGATGAACGGCGGATAGGCGCCGACGAACCCGTCCGTCGCGCGCCAGGCGAGCACGGCTTGCGCCACCCGGATCCCCCAGGCGATGCCGCGCGCACGCGATTGGCCCCCGTCCTCGGCATCGTCGCTCAGCGCCGCCAGGGACGCCGCATAGCTGGTATCCAGCTGCGGTTGCCGCGACGGGAACAGGCCGACCAGCGCGGTGTACGCGGCAGCGATGACCGCCGCTCGGCGCGACGCGCCTTAGGGCGCTTCCTCGTCAACGAAGATCGGCGTATAGCGGCGCTCGATCCCGTTGTAGGCATCGAAGATGGCGGTGTGAAGGATCGCTCCGAGCCGCTGACTGGAAGAGTTCGCTGTGTTCGTTGCAATGAGCGTGTCGATGAATATCTGATTCCACTCGAGCACCTGGTCCGGGTGCTGTTCCTCGATCATGGTGGAGAGCGTCGCTCGGTGCCCCGGCATCGCCGTTGTGGTGCCCCAGGCTGGACCTCCGAGCGCGGCCAACGCGATCGCTGCGACGCCGAAGACCGCGATCCAGGCCACGGCGAGTCGCCGATGCAGATTCATTGTCCCCTCCCTTCGATGATGAGCGTGTGGTTGTCGAGCCAGTCTGGCCAGGTCCCCTCGGCCACGAAGGTGGTCTCGCCGGTGGCGACGTCCACCACGAAGACCTTGTTGTCGAGGTTGATGTAGGCGATCCGCGTGCCGTCGGGCGACCACTTTGGTACAAGCGAACGACCGCTGACCAACACGCGCAGGTTCGTCCCGTCGGCGTGGGCGATGCAGAGCCCGCCACCGAAGCCGCACCCAACGGCGAGCGTTGACCCATCGGGCGAGAGCGTTCCCCCGGCCGCCCTGCCGACGAGCAGGACGCTCTTCCCGCCCGTGACGGGCACGATCCGCACGCTCACGCGGGGGACCGCCAGCGGGTTGGCCGAACCCAGGACGGGGACGGCGCGACTGACCTCGTAGACGATGGACGTGCCGTCCGGCGAGAACTGGGGGGAGACGGCACCGAGCGTGCCGCAGCCGAGGCACTTCTCGGTCGTCGGCTTCTCGTTCGTGACCTGCCAGGTCTCGCCCGTCGCCAGGTCGAGCACGAAGATGTTGCTGATGTTCCCGTCCCCGGTGTAGTGGGGACCGGCGAAGACCGAAGCAGACGTGTACGCGATCGCCGCGCCGTCGGGTGACCAGTCGGGCTCTCCAGCCCAGCGCTGGTCATGCGTCACCTGCTGGACATCCGTGCCGTCCAGGCTGGCGATGAAGACCTGGGAGTTCCCCGCATCGTCACCAGAGGTGTACGCCACCATCGTGCCGTCCGGTGAGACCGCGTACCCGCCGCCGGCGATGCTCTTGGGGAGCGGCGTCATCTCGCCGGTGTTGAGGTCGATCAGGTAAGCGGTCTCGGGGGCGGTTCCCGCCGGTGGGGTCGGCGTCGGCTCTACCGCCGGCCACGTCCCTGTGCCATCGTCCGCCGCTCGTATCACGGCGACCAGGGCCACCAAGCCGATCACGGCGGCGAGCGCCAGCGCGCCCAACTTGCGGTTGCGCGTCCGCCGCCGCTGATGATGGTGCTGGCGCTCGACGAAGCCCTGCTCAGGATCGATCTTCTGTGTCGCCAAGCGGAACACCTCCTGCACGTCAGGCATCTCGCGCTCCTTCTGTCGCCCGGAGGGCCCTTCGACCCTGGCTCGCCAGGTTCCGGACCGTGGACGGCCGGACGCGCAGGATGCGCGCCGCCTGCTCGGACGGGTACCCGAGCAGATCCACGAGCAGGACTGCGGCTCTCTGACGCGGCGAGAGGCTAAGCAGGAGCGCGCGCACATCGGCGCGCATCTCCGCCTCGGCGAACTCGTCGCGATCCGTCCGGATCGGCGAGAGTCGCCGGAGCGTCATCGTGGCCCGACGCCGTCGCATCCGGAACCCGTTCAACGCGACCCGGAACAGGTAGCCGGTCGGATCGTTGATCCGGTCGATCTCATCCCACCGTTCCCAGAGCGTGAGGAACGCGTCCTGCGAAATGTCCTCCGCGTCCTCGCGACTCCCCGTCACGAAGTACAGAGCCTTGAAGAGGCGCTCGTGCTCGTCCTCGACGAACTCGTCGAAGCGGGCCCGTGTCTCGACGCGCTCGACCGGGAGTTGCAGGACCTCACCCTCCGCCTGCATGACACTTGGATGCACGAGTGCCTTCCGCCGTCTAGAGATCATCAAAATCGTCTGGCCTACCGGCGTACACGGCCGCGCCGAACCCTGCAACACGAAGGTGCGTCCTGCTGGTCAAGCACCATCGACCCACGTCGACTGAGCGTGGCCGACCTGTAAAAGCGCCGGCGTAGCCCACGGAGGTTCCCTCAGCTCCCTCCGTCCGCCGAGGGTCACGCCGGTGGCCGATTGAGTCCATTCGCCTTTGTGCGTATCTTCGAGGGTCGTGGCGCACCTTGGCAGCTCGGACCTCGAGGCGGTCCTCGGCTTCGTCCACGAAGCACGGTCGGTGGACGCCCCCCAGCTGTTCACCCAGGCGCTCATGGACCGGTTGACCGAGGTCGTCGGCTGCGAGTTCGCGCGATACAAGGAGATCGATCTCGCCAAACAGATCGAGACCGCGTACGTGCCGTGCACGGCCGAGGTGCAGCTCTTCGGGCCCGACGAGGGGATCTCGCAGAAGGAATGGGAGGGCTTCTTCGAGAACGCGTGCAACCGTGCCGTCCGCGAGGCTCGAAGCGGCCTCTTCTCGTTCTCCGGGCTCGTGTCTCGGGGAGTCATGCTTGCGGGCGATGTCCGTGCCTTTCTTCTCGAAGAGACCCTCGGTAAGGAGGTATGCGTCGATCGGATGTGGATCGGCTTTCTAGGCCTGCCGTATGCGGGGGTCACCCTGGATCGGGCTCGTCGGCCCTTCGACGGACGGGCTCGCCTCTTGGCACGCGCTCTGCAACCACACCTGACCGACCTCTGGCGTGAGGCGTCGGTCCGTCGGCGCCTCCGAGCGGCACTCTCGCTCGTCGATCGCGACGCGTCGAATGGTTTCGTCCTCATCGGTCACGGCACGACGGCCGAGTTCGCGTCCCCATCGGCCCATCGGCTTCTACGCCGGTACTTCGGCGCCGAGACCGTGCGTCTTCCGGACCTGATCATCGACTGGCTGGCGAACCGCACGCGCGAGCCGCTCGTCATCAGGGGCGAGGACCGCGTCCTCGTCGTCGAAGCGGATCAGGATGCCTCGGCGCTCATGCTGAGTGAGCGGCCGGCTGTCGCCGAACAGCTCACGCCGCGCGAACGGGAGATCATGGGTTGCGTGGCCGGCGGCTTGTCGAACGGCGAGATCGCGCGCCGCCTGTGGATCGCGCCCTCAACCGTCCGGAAGCACCTCGAGCACATCTTCGACAAAGTGGGGGCTCGGAGCCGGACGGCGGCGCTGGCCAAGCTGTCTCCGAGCGATCTGCAGATCGTCGGCTGACGTCAGCCGAGCCCTGCCCCCGGTCGGCGATAGGTCGTCCGTGACTCGATCCCCACGAGAACGGATCAACGTCTCGAGGACTTCGAGGTACGAAACGTAGAGGTCGCTGACGACTAAGGTGGCGTCGTGCTCCGGCTCGACCACGTCGTGTACGCCGTCCCCGATCTCGATGATGCCGCGGTCCGGTTCCGCGGGGAGTTCGGATTGGATTCGACCGAAGGCGGGCGGCACGACCGCTGGGGGACGGCGAATCGGATCGTGCCGCTGGGTGATCAGTACCTGGAGCTCGTTGCCGTGGTGGACGAACCGGTAGCCGCCGAGACCGCGTTCGGCAGGGGCGTGCTCGAACGCGCGGCGGGCGGCGGCTGGTTCACGGTCGCCGCGGTCGCCGACGACCTCGACGCCGTCGCGTCGCGGCTCGGGATCGAGATCGGCTCGGGATCGAGGACGCGCCCGGACGGCCAGACCGTCCGCTGGCGGATGGCCGGGCTCGACGACCCTCGGCGCGAGGCCTGGATGCCGTTCTTCCTCACTTGGGACATCTCCGACGAGCTGCACCCCGGGCGCGCTCGAGCCGGGCACGGCGTACGCGCAACCGGTCTCGCGTGGGTCGAGGTGGGCGGAGACGCCGAGCGACTCCGCACGTGGCTCGGTGGCGACGAGCTGCCGATCCGAGTCACCCACGAGAAGCCGGGCATCCACCGGGTCGCGATCTCGACCCCCGACGGCGAGCTGGTGATCGAGTGATCGAGGGCAGAGGGCCGCTCGTACGGCCCTCCGCGCCTCGGAGTCAGTCCAGCTACTGGAAGTAGTTCTCCATCGCGAAATTCGCGACGTTCGTGCCGAGCTTTACGGCCTGCACGTCCGCGGTGCGGAAATGGAGCCCCGCCCAGATGCGGGCTTCGACGATCTCGTCGACCGCCTGCGAGAAGCTGCTGAACGAACGCGTAGCATCGCCGCCGGGATTGACGGCGAAGCTCGTGATCTGGTA
>DASXTX010000026.1:0-5121 GCA_036505195.1 Actinomycetota bacterium | reverse complement strand
CCGGCACCAGGGGTTCGTTTCCCAAGTTCTTCGCGGATCTTCGGGGAACCGCCTTCTTCAGCGCCAGGCGCCCTTCGACCGGCCAGGAGCTCTGGAGGGCTCCATGATGCGCCCGCTCCCAAGCCTCTGTTCGATCGTCTCAGCGGCATTCGTGCTGGGGACCTGCTCGTCGCCCGATGGTTAGCACGCTACGCCCAAGAGCAATCGCCCACGCAGCCGACACCCCGACAACGATCGATGGGACCCACGGACAGGTCACGTGCTTGTAGGGGTCGGAACTCCGATCAAGAGCTTGCCCTGCGGCTTCGCAAGCCGCGGCGCAGACGTGAATGCCCGCTTCACGACGTTGCCGCAACAGCCTCGCTTGCTTGCTTGCAGATATGTCACTGAAGAAGTCCGCTCAACGGTTGGGGACCCCTCACGCCTCATGGCCGTTGAACATGGCGCGTGAGTGCTCAAGGGCCAGGAGCCCCGCCGACGTGTCGTTGTACGCGCCGGCGTGCAGCGCCACCGCCGCCTACGAGAGTCAGTCGACGAGCCGGTGAGGTCGGCGATCGCGAACAGCGGCTCCCACGGTCCCATTGCCGGTCCGAGAGCTCCTGAGGGAAATCGGGCTCCGCGTCCGACAGGTGACCGACGACGTTCGAGGCCCACTCCTCGAGCGCCTCGCGGGTCTCGGCGGCCGCCGGCCGATGCGATCCAAGAGCGCGGTTCGTGTCCAATCCCGACGCGGGGCACTTCATCCCGAGGATCAGCCACGTCTTTTGGTCGAGGCTCTGCGGCGATTCTTCTCGGAGTAACGGCCTTTCGCGCTCCGTCACGGGCTCGATCGACCGAACTCGGTGTCGGTGTCGAGCCGGACTCAAGCAGCGCTCGGATGCGTGTGTTCCTCGCGGTCGCCACCGAGGTCCTGGGCGGTCGCCTCCTGCGCCTACGGCTGGCTGCCTGCGGTCTGCTTCGGTGGTGCCTGGTCGAGGATCGCCTTCAGCTTCTTGTACGCCTTTGGTCCGGACGCCCCGCTGCCGCGATGGAAGGTGATCGCTCCCTTCCCTTGCTCCTTCAACCTCATTACGATGTCGCCTGCGTCGTTCTCGGCGATCTCGGCGTGCAGTTCGACGGTCTTCGACATCTACGCCTCCTTTCGCCTCATGCAACGGTACCGCTTCGTCGGGCAACGAGATCTGTTGCGGGCCACCGGGCTCGGGGATCGCGAGCGCGGTTGCCCACGTGGCTCGCCGTGCGGCGCGGGCTCTCGGTGCGCCCAATGGCCGATCAGCTTGTGGTCCGAACGGTGGGTGAAATGGCCCGAAGGCAGGAAGGAGGGACAAGCCCATAACTCACGAAGATCTTCGGGGCCTTGGCCCGGTATCTGCCTGCCTTGTCGGGGATGCGCCTCCGGTAGGAACCGGTGGGGATCGTGGTGGTTGTCCTCACGGTCTCCCATCCCCCAGCGACGCGGCGCTGGATCTTGACCGGAACGCTCGCCGCGCAGGCGGTGTACCCATTGTCTGCGCTGACGACCCCCCGAGCGACGAGGGACCTCACCAGACGCAGGGTCACAGACCTTGAAGTTTCAGGGCCAACGCAATCGAAGTCCGGCGGCGGCACGATGAATCCCGCGCCGAGAACCGCCCCCTCTCCGACAATGTCGTTGAACGTGCTCACCCGGATCCGTCCGTCGGCAGCGCTCGCTGGCACGCCCACACTGAGTTGCCTCGGACTCTCTTGTGTCCCGGTGTGGGTCGCCGTGTCCGTGTACAGGGCGAATCGCACGTCGCCCCCGACGGGAGCGGTCGTGGCTGTGCCGGAGCTCTTCAGGAGGTTTGTCCCGATGATTGTCACCACTGTTCCCCAACTCGCCGCTCCACCACATGGCCAGAAGAACGTTATGGTTGGAGAGCAACCCCCCGGGTTCGCGTTGGTGAAGTCGGACGGGCTGCTCGCCGTCGCGCTCGCGTTGGTGACGTGGATCGCTCCGCTCGCGTCGCCGGCGACCGTCGCCCAGATCTCTTTGCCAGAGACGACCTTGAACGCGGACACTGGCGTGCCGCCGATATCGACGCTTGTGACAATCGGGTCCTTGAAGTTCGTTCCTGTGATCACCACCACGCACCCTGCCGGGCCGCTGGTCGGCGAGAACGACGAGATGGTCGGGGAGGTGGCGGATGCCGGGGCCTGAAGGCCGAGCACGACCAGGGCCGACACGACGGCGACCGCCTCTACGCGCAGTCCAAAGCGTCGTTTGAAGAGAGCCATGGCACCGTCCCACTTCTCGCATGAGATACTGGCCAATCCGCCTCCCGCCGGCAATGGGGGGGATCCGGGCGGTCAATGCTGGCGCTCCCGTAACATCCCAACCGGCACCGCTCGGAGAATCCGGTCCTCCTCGCAGTCGATCAGGAGTCTCGATCAGCCGCACGCCCGGCTGCGCCGGGCGCCTGCACACCGGCCAGGAGGTTGCTTCGCGCATCCTCTGGTGCCTAGCATGAATGGGCAGGCGAGGGCTGGCCATGAGCAGTTCGCGAGACGACGCCCGTCGACATGTTCGGCGGAAGCGGACTTTCTACATCGTTCTACTCGTCTACCTCGCCCTGGTCGTGCTTTGGTTCATCATCGACGTCTCGACGGGGTCGGACGATTGGTGGTTCTACTGGCCCACGCTCGGCGCTGGCGTCATCGTAGCCATCATCGGCTTATCGATGTTCGGCGTGAGCGGTCTCTTCGGTGGCGACTGGCAGCGACGTGAGGAAGAGAAGTACTTGCGCCGCCATGGCTCCACAGAAACAGGCGACGACGACTCGACCTCGATTCCTCCCCCTCCCTAACGACCGCGGTCGGGGTCCGGGAGCATCCCGACAAGCACCGCCCGCAGCACTCGGTCGTCCTCGCAGTGGATCAGGAGCTCGGCGAAGGTGCGGCTCTCTGGGTAGCCCCAGAACTCGCCGATCCGCTCGGCGTCGCGGCCCAGATTGCCCGCCGGCAGTGCGGGTAGTCATGATCGGGACGACCGCTCGGCCAACCGAGCGCGTCGATCTCGGCCAGCAACGCAAAGTCTGGAGGTGGGAGGACTCCGAGGCGGCCATCGAGCACGCTGCGAACCTCGCCGACCTATCGGCGGCGGTTCTTGCGACAGTCCCCGTGGTTCACGGCGAGCTCATCGGTGAGCCGAGCGCAGAGCTGCGAGCGAATCTGGCCGACAGGGAGGTCCCTCAAATCTTCACGGCCTACGCGTCGATGTAGCTGCCGCTCGCCGGCTTGGGCGGAGCCTGCTGCTCCGAGGAGTTGCCCTCCGATGGTCACCCTCGCGTAACCGGACAGCCGACAACTAGCGGTCGTGCTCCCGCAACATCCCGACCAGAACCGCCCGGAGAGACCGATCCCCCTCGCAGTCGATCAGGAGCTCGGCGAAGGCCCGACTCTCCGGGTAGCCCCAGAACTCTCCGATCCGGTCGGCCCGCTCGAAGTCGGGGAGCATGAGGACGTGGAGCTACTCGGCGCGGGGAGCAGGGCCGAGCGCGTCGCTCCCACAGTCGGCGGTCGAGTTCGTCGGGACGCACTGCTTGGAGCCCAAGCCGTCGGCACGACGGACACCCCCATGCCCCTTGACGACATCCGGGCTGCATCGAGCACCGACGGCACGTCCATGCCCCCTAGTCGCGATCGTGCCGTCGCAGCGCGGAGAGGACGGCCGTGTAGATCACGACCCACGTCACGAGGATCGGGATGACGTACAGGAGGGGTATGTAGACGATTCTCCATGTCACCCTCCGTATCCGGCACTCCATCTCGTCGGGTTTCATTGGCGGCAGGCTACGCCGTCGATCCGTCGGCCGTTTATCCGGCGTGCCTGTCCATGCATTCACGAACACTGGCGCATCACAGAGTGTTACAGACCCGACCCTCCGACTCGGACCTCGGGGCGGTCGAGGAGCCGGTCCGGCAGCTCGCCTGGCGGCCAGGCCGCTGATACGCTCGCGCCCGGTGTTTTGGGAGGATGCGGTTCGCCTCGCTGACACGCTCGGACCAGCGGCGCGTCGGGATCTCCTTCGGGTCCTGACCTCCCCCAGCGAGGTCCGCGCCGACTTCATCCGGCAGCTCCACGAGAGGCCTGACGGGCAGGAGATGGCCGATCTCCTGATCTTTCTTGAGGAGTGGGAGTGGGCCCGCCAGGACATGATCGAGGAGCTGTCTCGCGCCTAGGCACGAGATCTTGTCCGAGGTGGTCGGCCGGCGCGAGGCGATCGGCCCACTCGCTTGTGTGTTCATGGGGGTTGATGCTGTGGTTCGGAACCTAGCCTTCGGCGTCTTTCTTGAACGTTGTCCGCGCCACGCCGCGACACGACGGGTTCTCGGACGCCTGGTTCGGCGTTCGTAATCGGCATGATCACACCGGAGGGCCCGTAATCGGCCTCCTCATTGCTGCCGTGGGGTACCCGATTCCTCGGCCAGACAGCCGGCTCGCCGTGCGGCGCGGGCTCCCGGGGTGTCGCGGCGGGATGGACTGCTCGGGCTCGCGGCCACCGCCTCAACCGGATCGCTTCCGTTTGAGGCCCCGGGCCCATGGTCATCAGGCGTCACTCGGGACCGTGACTCAAGCACGGAGCGATGCAGGCCGATGCCTTTGGGCAGGATCGAACAGGAGTGTTCGCCGTGCTCGGCTCAGAGACTCGCATGTCGTTTCCTCCGGTCCCACCGTCACCGCCTCCGCCGCCGGAGAATCGATATATGGCGGTCGTCGCGGTGGCTATCGCCACAGGTATCCTCGTGGTCGGATCCCTGATGTTGTTCGTGGGGACCGCACCGGACGACGCGGAACCGAACGTGTCAGCCGACGCAGACGCGGTCGAATCGGACACTGCACCATCCCCGACCGCAGTCACAACCCCCAGTGTCGGAACGTCGCCCGGTCCGGTGAGCGACCCCGGCCGGATCTCGGCGATCGTTGCCGACGCTCACTCCGGTAAGTACTTCGCGAACACGTTCGAGGAATCGTATCCGAAGGCGGCGGAGATCGGCATGGTGACGGGAATGGCCAGGACAACCGATGGCGACCCTACCGTGAGCGATGAATTACTTGCCTGCTCGCTCTCCTACATCGAGACACACATGTCCTTCACGGAG
>DASXTX010000025.1:0-4131 GCA_036505195.1 Actinomycetota bacterium | reverse complement strand
GAGGTGTTGTTCACGTACAGGGCGCCGTCGCGGAGCTCCAGACCGTTCGCCCCGAAGCCGAACGCCGTCCTGTCTCCCTCGAGGAGTGGATCCTGGATCCAGATCGCGGCCACCCCCGTTGGTGCCACCTTCCAGACTGCGCCGAGAGCCGAGTCGGACACGTACACGTTGCCCGCGCCGTCGATGGCGACGTCGTTCGGGAACCCCTTCGGGTCGAGTCCGGCAACGCGCGTGGCGACGCCGTCTTGGATCCGCCACAGACCGAGGTCCTTCTGCGGTGTTGCCGGAACGGCGACGTAGATCGCGCCATCGGGCGCGACGGCAAGGCCGAGCACGTAGCCGCCTCCAACATGGAGACGCGCGACCGTGAACTGGGACCCGTCCGGTGCGATCCGACGGATCTCGCCTATATAGGAGAGGCTGACGTAGAGGTTGCCCGAGGCATCGACCCCGACGCCCTCGGGGTACTCCTGCGCGTGCGCGTCGAAACGTGCGATGGTCTCGAGCGGAACCTCCGCGGCGTAGGCCGGGATCATCCAGCCGGCGATGCAGGCGAGCAGCACGAGCAACCCAAGACGCGTGATGGAGCGACTCACGACGATGCACCTCCGATCCGTTCCGTCCTCTCGTAAAGGGGTACGACCGCAGAGCCTTCGTGCGTATCGTGATCGCGCCCCTTGGTAGCGGATTCCGACCTGACTCGTTCTGGGAACAATCGGGCCATCCGTCCAGAGGTACCCACGCTTCACGTATCAAGGGTGGGATGGACCAGCCACGCGACCCTGCGCGTGGGCCCGACAGCAGGCACTCCGGCGCCGGGCGGGCGGCCGCGCCGCCCGACCTCTTGGCCGGGTATCTCCTCGCCGGAGCCCCGTGGGACGACCGGATGGACGCGGCCCTCGAGGCGCTCGGCCGCTTGGCTCGAGCCGATCGGGTGGGGCTCGTCTCCAGCGCGCGGGGATCTGCCGGATCGTTCGTTCGGTCCTGGTCTCGCAACTCCGCCGGTCTCACCTGGAGACGTGGGTTGCGCTCGACGGATGAGGTACTCGTGTCGCGGTTGCAGATGCTCGAGCAGGGAAAGCCCGTTCGGATCGAGGCGAGTGACGCTTCACTCTCGGACGATGATCCCCTCGGCCAGGAAGGAACACCGTGGGTCCTTGCGCTCCCGATCTTCACGGACTCCGGATGGTGGGGGTATGCCAGGATCGAACGCCTGTCTGGGTCCGGGTGGGGGGATGCCGAGGTTGAGGTGCTGCTCGAAGCCTCTCGCCTCCTCGGGTGGGCGATGGAGCGCTGGACGGCGGAGATCCATCTTCGCAAGGAGCTGGAGTGGTACCGCACTGTGGTGGAGGAGGCCCCCGGTCTCACCTACGCGCACACCGACGGCGAGCCGAAGCGCATGCTGTTCATGAGTCCTCGGATCGAGGAGGTCCTTGGCTACCCCGTGAAAGCGTGGCTTCGCGAGCCCGGATTCCCTTGGAAGCTCCTGCACCCTGACGACCGGAACAGGCTCGAGGCGCTCGATGCCCTGGGAGCACCGCCGGTCGTGGAGTACAGGATGTTCGCTCGCGACGGTCGCGTGGTCCGGTTCTGCGATGCGACCGCTCCTGGTTGCGACTCGAAGGGGAGAGTGATCCATCGAGGAGTCCTCGTCGACGTGACGTCTCTGCGGGATGCCGACGAGGCGATGTCCGATGCCGGGATGGAGCGGTGGAGTGCGGCATCGACGATCGCAGCGGCCCTACTCCGTGCGGATCCGGATCCACAGCTCCCTCCGCACGTCGCCAAGGTCGCCGAGGCCGCTTCACAGTACATGCGAGAGCACCTCGCGGAACGCATCGATCTTCCTTCCCTGTCGAGCGTCCTCGCCGTCAGCCCCACTCATCTTGGGCGGCTGTTCAAGCAACGAACGGGAAGGACCCCGCACCAGTTCCTGATCGACCTTCGCCTGGAGGCCGCCGAGGGCTTGCTCGTGGACTCGGATCTCACGGTCACGCAGATCGCTTGGCGGGTCGGTTTCGCGAGCCCAAGCCACTTCGTCACGACGTTTCGGGCCCGAAGGGGAAGCACGCCCCTCGAGTTCAGGCGGCGAGGTCGCTGACGCCCACGTATCGATTCGCTCGTCTCATGCCGTCCGCGCTTTGAAAGCCTCGAAGACGCCTCCGAGCCTCACCTACGTGAAGAGTGCTTCCAAGAGGCCCGGACAGGTAAGCGTGATCTCCGCCAGCAACGCAGTTGGAATCGCTGTGACGCTGTACAGACCTTCGGCGCGGGAAGTCCGTTAGGACGCGCTGCGCTCGGTGCGGAGAGCGAGGCTTGGTAGAAGTTCGGCACCTGAGGACCAGGTTGCCCGACTCCACTGAACTCGAGGCCCGGACCGGCCGATACCGTCTTCTGACCCGGGAAACGAAAAGGAGCGCTGCGCAGAGGTTCCACCGAAGCCCCGAGGAGTCTGGTCATGGATCCGAGCAAACCGGGATCACCCGGCCGCGAGCATGGACGATCGATATCGATGCCGCCCCCACCGACGGGTGAGGTCGTGCCGCCCAGCCGGGGCGAGGGTCTGACCCCACCACCGGGGTCGTCCTGGGGACCCTGGTCCGAGGGCCACCCGCCGACGTCCACCACCGGCCGCGCGCGACGCTGGCTGGCGGTCGTGCTGGCGACGCTGCTGATCGTGGTGGGTGGCGGGTCCGCGGCCGCGTTCTTCCTGATGCGGGGAGCGGGCGAGGAGCTGCTCCAGCTCATCCCGGCGTCGAGCGAGGTCGTCGTCACCGCCTACCTCGATCCGTCGGCCGGCCAGAAGGTGAACCTGATGGCGCTGGCGAACCGGTTCCCGGCGCTGCGCGACGATCAGCGGTTCCGGCAGCAGATCGACGATGTGCTCGACGAGGCGCTCGAGGGCGCGGGACTGAGTCATGAGGACGTTCGGCCGTGGCTCGGCTCGCAGGTTGCGATCGTCGTGGACCTCGAGGCGAACGACGACGTTCCTACGGCCTCCTTCCTCGTCGCCACCAAGGACGACGACGCGGCGCGGGAAGCCCTCGAGAAGGCTCTCCGGAGCTCGCTCGGCAACGAACAGACCAGCGAATACCGGGGCGCGACGCTGCACGTCTTCGGCAGCGGTACTTCGTCCGTCGGTTACGTGATCGTTGACCACGTCGTCGTGCTCAGCAACCAATCGATCGGCCTGACCCGCGTGGTCGACGTATCGGAGGGAAGCGCGTCGGCCATCGCCGACGATCCGGCGTTCCTGGACACGATCTCGTCGTTGCCCGAGGGCAAGCTCGGACTCGCGTACGTGAACCCCACCGAGATCGTGAATCAGGCCTTCTCGGCGGCTGGTCTCGGTGCGGCGGGCACGGCTCCCGGTCTCGATCTGCTGCGCGCGATCAGTGGCGTCGGAGCGACGTTGTCGGCCCATCCCGATGGCCTGGCGTTCGACGTCGCGGTGCGCATGGATCCCTCGAAACTGGATCCGGCGACGCGTCTGCAGCTCGACCAACCCGTCCACGAGAACGGGGTGCTCGGGTTCGTCCCGGCGGACGCGTACGCCGTGGCGACGCAGCAGGGCCTCGACGAGACCCTGAAGCAGACCGTGGACCAGATCCTGGCCACGCCCGAAGGGGAGCGGATCCGTCAGCGGATCGGCGTGGACGACACGCTGGCCGCGCTCACCGGTGATCTCGCGTTCGAGGTCGGCCCCGGATCGGGTCCCGTGCCGGCCGGGGGTGCGATCCTGATCGGCGTGCGCGATCCCTCCGCGGTCCAGCGCACGCTGGACGGTCTCGCCGACCTGGTGCTCGTCGCCCGGCGTCAAGCGGGGGCGCCCGCGTTCGGGGACGTGACCGGACTGGAGCGTCACGACGTTCTCGAGACGGTCCCGAAGGCGACGTGGAGGAGCTCGACGTACCAGGGCACGACGATCTGGTACCTGGACGATCCGGAACTCTCGGGCACGGGGTTCGTGCCCTCCTACGCGGTGGTCGAGGGTGCCGCGATCGTCGGATCGAGCCCCACCGAGATCCGGAAGGTGATCGACACCCAAGCGGGGAGCGCGCCGAACATCGGCGCGTCGTCTTCGTACCGGCGGGCCGTCAGCCGGGTGCCGGACGGCGCGAGCACGTTCTA
>DASXTX010000024.1:0-11995 GCA_036505195.1 Actinomycetota bacterium | reverse complement strand
GACCGCGGCGTCGGAGCAGGAGCTCGGGCGTCGCGCCGACGAGCACCGAACCCGTCACCGCGTTCGGCTGCGGGGCGGCGAACGCGTAGCAGTCCGCGTCGACGGCGCGCAGTCGCCACAGCAGCTGTTTGGGGTCGAGCGTCCGATCCGCGTTCACGAGCATGGTTCGAGCGAGCACGACCTTGCGGAGCTCACCCGAGCGGATCCGTTCGGTCGCCCGGGCGACCGCCGCCGCGTACTCGTCGGGCTCCGGGTCCGGCCGGAGCTGGATCTCCTCGAACGCGTCGTGCGGGAGCGTCCGGCCCGTCCATCGTTCGCGCTCGCCCGTATGCGGGGTCTCGCCGCGCGGGGCGACCTCGACCTGCCAGGTCTCGCCCGCGTCCAGGCGCATCGTCGCCCGTCGCGGGAGGATCGACTCCGCGGGCTCACGATCGTCGAACGGGATCGAAGCCACCGCCGCCGGGGCGGGCGCGCCGGGTTCGGCCTCGATCGAGGCGAGCGCCTCGAGGACCGAACGCGACAGGCGCAGGATGCGCTCGGGTCCGGCCTCGGCAGCGACCCGGTCGACCTCGCCGCTCGTCGCGAGCCCGAGCCCGGAGCGTTCGAGGAAGAAGCCGCCCTCTCGGTACCCGGCGAGCAGGTCGAACGCCGGACCGAGCCGGGTCGCGCGCGCGGCGAGACCGGTCACGTCGTCGGCCTCAGCGGTCGCCCCGGAGTCAACGGCGCGTCCCCACGAGCATCTGCGCCACGCCGCCCCCGAGCGGGGTCCGCTCGACCCGCTCGAACCCCGCTTCGCCGAGCATCTCGAGCAGACGGTCGGGCTCGGGGAGGTAGGCCGTCGACCTGGGGAGGTACCGGTAGGCATCCCTGTCCGAGAGCGCCCCGCCGATCAGCGGGACGATCCGTCGGAAGTACAGGGCGTGTCCGGCGCGGAGCACGCGCCCGTCGGGCTCGCTCGTCTCGAGGAACGCGACGCGCCCGCCCGGCCGCAGCACGCGCGCGGTCTCGGCGAACAGCTCGATCAGGTCGGTCACGTTGCGCAGCGCGAACCCGCACGTCGCGCCGTCCACGCCGCCGTCGGCGAGGGGGAGCCGTAGGACGTCGGCCTCGACGACCGGCGCCTCGGTCCGGGCGTTGCCGAGCATGCCGTGCGAGAAGTCGAAGCCGACGGCCCGGTACCCGCTGGCGAGCAGCTCGTTGCACAGGTCGCCCGTCCCGCACGCCAGATCGGCCACGAGGGCGTCGCCGGGCAGGCGGAGCTCGCCGACCGCGCGCCGGCGCCACCCGACGTCCATCCCGAAGGTCATCACGCGGTTCACCAGGTCGTAGCGGTTCGAGATCCGGTCGAACATGCCACGGACCACCCGCGCCTTCTCGCTCGGGTCCGGGAGGCCCTCGGGGGTCGCGGGTTGGCTCACTCGAGCCGCTCCTCGGCCTCGGCGAGCAGGACCCGGCGGAAGTGGTTGGCGACCAGGTTCGTCACCGCGGGCAGCAGTGCGTCGAACGCTTCCACGAGCTGCGCCGCGGCGTCCTCCGCACCGGCCGTGTCACGGATCGGCTTGCGCACGTGCTCGTCGAACAGCTCGACCGCCCGAGCGGCGAGCGCGACCATGGCCTCGTTCGTGTCCCGCGCGAGCGAGAGCAGCTCGCCAAGCGGGAGCCCGTACTCGAGGAGGCGGAGCGCGCCCCGCACCATGTCGATGTCGGCGGCGGTGTACCGGACCTCGCCGTCGACCGTCCGGCCGAGCTCGATCCCCTCGCGCTCGACCGCCTGGATCAGGGAGGCGGGGACGCCGCTGCGGCTCGCGAACCCCTCCAGGGTGAGGAGCTCGTCCCGGCGAGCCTCCCCGCGCGCCGCCGCGATCGCGACGGCCAGGTCGGCGTCCGCGGGATCGAGCCCATCGCCGAGCACCCGCTCGATCGCCGCGAGCGTGAGGCCCCGGCGGCGGAGCTCGCGGACCTCGTGGATCCGCTCGGCGTGGCGCTCGTCGTACCAGGCGACCCGGCCCTCGCGCGTGGGAGGCGGGACGAGGCCGCGGGTCTGGTAGTAGCGGACCGTGTCGACCGAGACGTCGCACGCCGCCGCGAGCTGCTCCACGCGATACCTCACGACCGGTAACTCTACGAGTGAACGCTCGAACCTTCACCCCGGCAGCGCGGAGCTCAGCCGGACGGGATCCTCTGGGAAGCCGTGCTCAGGATGCGGCAATCGTCCTTCGCGACGACGAAGACGACGATGTGGTCGGGGGCCTGCCCGGCGCCCGGGCCCTCCGAGAACACGCCGATGTACGCCGGCGTGCCCTCGAACTGCGCCTCGATCAGCCGGATCAACACGTCGTTCGGGCCGCGGACACCGCTCTGATCGACGCACTCCTTCGCAAGGCTCGTGCGCTCCTTCGAGTCCTGGGCGGTGCTCGCGAGCGCCGCCTGGGTGCCCGGCGCGTCCTCGGCCGCGACGACCGCGCCGGCCGCCTCGGTCGCCACCGCGCGGATCCCTGCCTCGTCGTAGTTCACGTCGCTCTGGCGTTCGAGACCCGCGAAGTGGATGACCCCGGGCGTCGCCGCCCCGGCGCCGCCTTCCGCGCCGGTACCACCGGCAACCGCCGTGGTCCGCTCGGGAGCCGCCGCGTTCTGGGCGTCCTCGCCGCCGACGTTCAGGGCCACCACCACGACGAACGCTGCCGCCGCGGCCAGCCCGGCGGCCCACTGGAAGCGTCCCCACGCCACGCCCCGACGCCGCTCGAACCGCCGCCCGGCCTCCGCCAGCACGGGGCCGGTCACGCCGAACGGCACGGGGACGTCCTCGAGCTCGCTCAGCGCGGCCCTCGCGGCCTCCGCTTGCCGGACCTCCGCGCTGCAACGCGCGCACCCGGGCAGGTGCGCGTCGACGGCGGCGCGCTCGCGTTCGTCCAGCGTGCCGCCGACGTAGTCGGCGAGGAGATCTTCGGGATGGCTCACGGGGATACCGTCCCTTCTGACGGCCCGGCGGCGTCCGCCCGTTCCCCGGACCTCGAAGCCCCAGGGGCCGCGCCGGGGGACCCGCCGGACGCCGGTGGACCCTCCGGGTCCACGGAGAACCGCCCCTGCTGCTCGATGCCCATCGCCCGGGCCAGGGCGATCCGGCCGCGATGCAGTCGCGACTTCACGGTCCCGATCGGCACGCCAACGATCGCGGCCACCTCCTCCTGCCGGAGGTCGTGGACGTCGTGCAGGATCATCACCGCGCGGAAGTCCTCGGGCACCTGCAGGAGCGCCTGCTGCACGTCCATCGACAGGCTGGACGCGTCGGCGTGGTCGGGCGCCGGCGGCGGCTCGAGCGCGGGGAGATCGTCCTCGCCGCGTTCGAGCAAGGGCGCCCGCTGGCGCTTGCGCAACAGGTCGTAGCAGGCGTTGACGGTCACGCGGTGGAGCCAGGTCGTGAACGCGGCCTCGCCGCGGAACGACGAGAGCTTGCGGAGGACCGTGAGGAACGCATCCTGTGTGGCGTCGCGCGCGTCCTCCTCTCGCCCCGTCATGCGGAGGGCCAGGTTGTAGACGCGCCGCTCGTGGCGTTCGACCAACGCGGCGAAGGCGGCTCGATCTCCCGACAGGTACCGGCGGACGAGGTCTTCGTCGCGCGCCGGCGGGTCAGGCACCGACCGCCTCGGCGTCGGCGCTCCGGACGACCACCCGCACCTCTGCCACCTCGGCGCGGATGCCGTCGTCGACCGGCACGACCGATGTGATCCAGACGAGCACGTACCGGCCCGCGCCGCGCAGCGGGACGCGGGACAGGGAGGTCGAGGTGACCTCGACCCCTGCCTCGTCGACGAGCGCGTCGGGGTCGTCGCCGACCGCGAGGCGGAACCGGAATCCCGGATGCGGCGTCCACAACCGCAGTCCCAGGACCTCGTGCCGCGCGCCGAGGTCGAGCAGGAGCCCGAACCCGGGCTTGCCGAGCAGGCCGTCGAAGTAGTTCTCCGATCGCCACGCCGTCTGCAGGTCCCCGTCGTCGGCGAGCCCCGCGTTCGACGAGAGCTCGTAACCGTCGCCGAACGGGTCGATCACGCCAACGGACGCCGGCCGGATCAGCACGGGCGGGATCTCGACCGCCGCAGGCTCGTCGGGCGCGGCGCGGATGCCGAGGGGACCTCCCACCTCGAGCTTGCCCATCCACAGCCCCAGCGCGATCGAGGCGATCGCGATCGCCGCCACGACGAGCGGCACGCCGATCCAGGTGAACAGGCTCGTCGCCCGTCCCTCGTCGGAGTCGACGGTCTCGGTCTCCACCGAGCGGGCGAGCGCGCGGGCGAACGCGCGCGCGTCGGGGAACCTGCGTTCGGGATCGGGATCGAGCGCTCGAGCCAGGACGCGGTCGAGCGCGCGTGGGAGATCCGGACGGACGGCCCGGGGGAAGGTGCGACCCCGGGGCGGTTCGCCCGTGAGGAGCTCGAAGAGCAGCGACGCCATGGCGTAGACGTCCGTGCGCGCATCGGGTTCGGCCCCGGCGGCCTGCTCGGGGGAGAGGTGCTCCTCGCCGAGCAACGTCGTCGCCTCGCCCCGCCTGCTCGACTCGACGGCCGCACCGATCCCGAAGTCGATCAGGCACACGCGGTCGGCGTCGCCGACGATCACGTCGTCGAGGTCGAGCGCGAGGTGGAGCACGCCGCGATCGTGCGCCTCGGCCAGCGCGCCGAGGGCGGCGACCCCGATCCGAACGGCCTCGGACGGCGTCGCGGGGCCTCCCGTGTCCAGCCGGTCGCGCAGGCTCGAGCCGGGCGCGTACTCGCGGACGAGGTAGATGACGCCGTCCTGCTCGCCGGTGTCGAGCAGGCAGGCGATCCCCCGCACCGACAGCCCCGCCACGCGCCGAGCCTCCTCCGCGAGCGCTTGGGCGAACCCCGGGTCCTCCGCGAGCCGTGGGTGGATCAGCTTGACGGCCACCGAGCGTCGCAGCAGCGGGTCCTGCGACCGCCACACCATCCCGGTCCGGCTCCTGCCGAGCTCCTCCTCGAGCGCGTATCGGCCGGCGAGGACGTGGGCGGGCTCGATCGACGTGGTCATGGTTCGAGTCTATGCCCGGTGGCACGGCTCCCATGGGTACGAGGGGCGTTCCGCTCAGGCGCGCGGCGCCGAGGCCGAGCCGCTGACCGTCACCTGCGCGAGGTCCTCGAGGAAGGGGATCCGCCCCACGACGAGCGTTTCGGCCCGGACGACGAGCACCACGGTCACCGCCCGGCGCCCGAACCCGATCCGCTTGAGACGCACGGGCTCGTCGGCGTCGGCGATCGTGTCCAGGGCCGCCAGCTTGGCCTGTTCCTCGTCGCCGCCCTGCCGGAGGGCCGAGGCCGCCGAGACCGAGGCGTCCTTCGCCAGGTCGGTCGCGCGCGACCGCGTCAGCAGGATCGAACCCGCGTCGATCGCGGCGACCACGATCACGGCCGCCACGAGCAGCCACACGAGCAGGATCTTGCCGACCAGCCCCCGTTCGTCTCGGAACGGATCGTGCCGGGACGGTTCGCCGCGCGAGTGTCCCGGCATCATCGCCAACGCGCGGCCACCTGCCGCCGCACCAGGTCGACCTCCTCGATCCGCAGCGCAGCGGCGGACGCGACGAACACGGCGAGCCCCGCCGCCACCGCGCCGAGCACCTGCACCGTCTGTGCGGCGAGCGTCGTCGTCCCGAGCCACTGCTCGAACCCCTCGGCCACGAGCCAGGCCACCGCCGCCGTCGCGAGCCCGGCCACGAGGATCCGGCCGAGTGATGCGAGGATCCTCCGTCCGCCGATCCGGCCGATGCGCCGGCGGATCAGCAGCAGGAGCACGCTCGAGGCGAACACGTACGAGACCGCGTGACCGAGCGCGAGCCCGGGGATGCCGAGCTCCAACGCGAAGAAGAAGAAGAGATCGACGACCACGTTCACGGCCACCGCGGCCACGTTCACGAGCGCGGGCGTCCGGGTGTCCTGCATCGCGTAGGAGGCCCGGAGCAGGAACTGGAACGCCGAGAAGGCGAATAGCCCGATCGCGAAGGCGAACAGCACCTCGGAGACCAGCTCGGCGCTCATGGACTCGGTCTGGCCGTGCTCGAGCAGGAGACGGACGATCGGTTTCGCGAGCACAAGGTAGCCGAGCGCCGCGGGGATCAGGATCGTGGCCGTGGCCCTGATCCCCTGAGAGAGGAGCGCGCGGTATCCGTCGAGGTCCCCGGCCGCCCACCGCGAGGACATCGCCGGCAGCAGGGCGGTCAGGATCGACACCGCGAAGATCGCGTGGGGGAGCTGGAACAGGATGAACGCGGCCGCGTAGGACGAGTATCCACCGGTCGGGCCGCCGGCGAGGATCACGATCACGAGGTACCCGAGCTGGTTCGCGACCACGTAGACGACCACCCACGTCGCCAACCGACCGATCCGCCCGATCGCCTCGTCGCGGATCCCCCCGACCCATCGGAACCGGAACCCCGTCGCGCGGACCGAGGGCCAGAGCGCCGCCGTCATCGCGACCACGCCGAGCGTCGTCCCGATCGCGAGCACGAGCCGCTGCGCATCCGTCGCGAGCTCCGTCGGGTGCTTCGGGGCGATCGCGGCGAAGGTCAGGAACGTCGCGATGACGATCAGGTTGTTGGCGATCGGTGCGAACATCGGCGCGGCGAACCGCCGGTGGGCGTTCAGCAGACCGGCGGCGACGGCCCCGATCCCGTAGAAGACGACCTGCGGCATGAACCAGCGTAGGAAGAACGTGGCGAGGCCGTGGACGGCCGCCCGCTGATCGTCGGGATAGCCCACGGTGTAGAGGTCCACGATCCACGGCGCCAGCACGATGCCGAGGAGGGCGATCCCGGAGAGCGCCACGACCGCGATCGTGAACAGACGCCGGACCACGTCCCACGCCAACTCGCGACCGCGCGACTGCATCCACTCGACGACGACGGGGACGACGACCGAGGTCAGGATCCCGCCGAGCGCGAGCTCGTACAGGATGTTTGGCGTGATGTTCGCGACGTTGTACGCGTCGGCCAGGCGCGTCTCGGTGATGCCGATCGCATAGGCCATCGCCGACAGGCGGAGGAATCCGGTCAACCGCGACATACCCGTGCCGGTCGACATCACGATCGTGTTGCGGACGAACGTGGGCGTCGAGTCCTCGGGTGGCGGTTCGGCCCGGGCCGCCGGTGGTGGCCGCGACGGGGGTTCGCCGCCGCCCGGCGTCAGGCCTTCCGTCAGGTCGTCGGCCATCCGATCGTCAGGTCCTCTCGGGCGGCGTCCGACCCGGCACGAACCGCCTCGCCCACACGAGCAGGAGCACGAGCGCCGCCCCGATCGTGATCACCAGCGCGATGCGGTTGTAGGCCGTCGAACGCACGATGAGGGTCGCCTCGCCGATCATCCTCCCGCTCGGCGAGACCATCAGCACCACGCGGACCGGGAACCGGCCGGTCGATCGCAGGCGGGCCTTCAGCCGGAGCGTCTCGGATTCGCCGGGCGCGAGCTCGACGCGGGTCGCCGGTTCCTCCCGGATCCTGGTCGAGACGAGCTGCACCCAGAACTCGAGGGAGTGCGGACCGTCGTTCGAGACCGTGACCGGGATCCCCCCGGAGTCCGACGTGAGCGTCACCGAGTCGACCGTCTCGAGTGCGAGGTCGTCCACGGTCGCCCGCACGCTCCGGCGGACCGCGTCGATGAACGCGAGTCCCTCGGTCGTCGAGGTCAGGTACTGGCGCGCCTCCGCCAACAGCAACATCGTCTCGAGGCGAGCGGGTTCGAGGCTGCTGTCGGGGAGCATCGAGCGGAGCGTTTCGATCCGCCTCCTCGCCTGCTTGAGCGAGGCGACGTACGAGATGGGGAACCGCCGGAAGGACGGTGACGCGAGGACCGACGCGTCGGCCGGCGGGAACGTCGCGACGAACCCTCCCGCGACGGTTGGTGCGAGCCAGGGCGCCGTCGCGATGCCCCGCGCGATCGACGGGAAGAACGGACCCGGCAGCGGCGCGTCCTCGCCGAAGACGAGCGCGACGCCGCGCGTCTCGCCGGGCTGCTCCTGCCAGATCGTCGTGAGCTCGCCGAGCAGAACCTGCGCGGCCCGGGCCGGATCCTCGCCGACCGCCGACCCGAGGAGGGCGTCGCTCGCCGGTTCGGGGACGATCGCCGTCAGCGGACCGTCGCCGAGCGAGGTGGTGGCCGGGCCGGCGAAGCCGAGCGGCTGCTCGGGCAGGTCGACGGTCGTGGCCCCGACGATCAGGGTACGGATCCCATCGGCGGCGAGCCCCCGCAGCGTCGCATCGTCCAGGGCGGCGCCCGGTGGCCGCAGGATGGTCTCGGGCACCTGCGCTCCGACCAACGCGGACGTGACGTCGCGCCCGTGTTGGAGCTGGACATCCACGTCGCGTCCGAGACCACCGCCGTAGAGCGAGGGGATCTCGGGAGCCGAGAAGGGGAGGGCGGTGACCTCGACGTTCGGGGTGGCGACGATCGCTCGGAGCTCCTCGAGGGCCTGCCTGGCCATCGCCGCCCCGCCGTCGCCGGGTTGGACCCTCCGGGTCTCGCCCCCATCCGAGACCTCGTAACCGTCCGCCATCCTTCCCAGCTGGGTCAGCAGCACCGGCGAGATCGCCACGTCGACCGGCGGTCCGGTCGGATCGACCGCGAGCTCGGACAGCGCGCGGATCTCGCCGTTCAGCCGGCCCCCCGCGCCCAGGGCGATCTCGAGGGACGGGTCGGTGAAGGTACCGTCGGGCGCGAACGTGATCGGGTGCGACAGGACGAACGTCCACGACAGCCCCAGTGGGATCTCGGGCTCGCGAACGAGGAAGATCGCCGGTGTTCGAAGCGCCGCGAGCGAGGTGAACCCGCTCCGCAGGTCGACCTTGAGCGGGTAGACACCGGACTGATCGGGGTCGATCCCTTGACCGAGCGACACCGAGACCTCGAAGTCCCGCGGTCTGCTCGGATCGATCACGCCTTCCCTCGGAAGGGTCTGGGCCTCGATCGCGAGCGACGGGTCGGACGCGAGCGAGGCCACGTACGCGCTCCTGGTGAGCACCCGCGAGTACAGGGTGATCCCGACCGCGAGCTCGTCGAGCGGAACCGTCCCGAGGTTGAGAGCGCGGAAGCGGACCGTCAGCTCGCGCCCGGTCGGGCAGCTCCAGGTCGCCCGGCCCGGGGCCGCGTCCTCGGTCGCGGTCGGGCAGTTCCACGTCGTCTGGGACAGAAGGGTGAGGTGGACCGACGGGCTCTCTTGAGCGCTCGAGGACGGTGGGGGCAGGGCGAGCACCACCAGGAACACGAGGACGAGCGGCGGGAGCCGTCGCATGATCGGTCGCGCCATCCTACCCTCGCCCTTCGGCCAGGGCGGTGACCTCCACCGCCGCATAGGCGAGCGCCACCGAGAGCAGGAACGTGCCGACGGCGACGCGCAGGGTTCGTTCGCGAACGCCGAGTGCGATGCGGGCCCCGACCCGGGCCCCGGGGATCACGCCGAACGTGAGCACCAGGAAGATCGCCCAGTCGATGTTGCCGAGCAGCGAGTGGACGATCGTGCCCGGGATCACCAGGATCGCGATCACGAGCAACGAGGTCCCGAGCGCTCGACGCAGGGGCATCCCGATCCAGGTCGTGAGGGCCGGCACCATGACGATCCCGCCGCCGACCCCGAGCAGGCCCGAGACGAACCCCGCGAGGAGCCCGATCGCCGAGTACTTCCAACCGGGCGTCTCGCCGAGGACCCACGGCGTTCGCGGGGTGCGCCCCACGATCACCTGGACGGCGGTGATCGCGATCAGGGCCGCGGTGACCAGGAGCAACAGGTGCGCGTTCACGACCTCGGTCAGCAACGCGCCGACGATCGCGCCGCCGATGCCGGGGGCGGCCGCCCATCGGGCGGCGCGGAAGCTCACCTCGCCCGCCTTCGCGTACGTGTACGAGCCCACGAGCGAGGTCGGCAGGATGACGGGCAGGGGTGTCGCGATCGCCTGGATCGGGGTCCCGCCCAGGAGGGTGTCGACGGCCGGCGTGGTCACGATCCCGCCGCCGACGCCGAACAGACCCGACAGGACCCCGGCGCCGAACCCCACGGCGACGCCGAGCAGGGCCTGCAGCGGCGTCACGCGAGCCGTTCGACGGCGCGCTCGATGACCTCGCGTTCGCCCTTGTACGCGGCTCGCTTGACGGCCGAGCGCAGCGGGAACCACCGGACGTCCTCCATCTCGGTGTCGTGGTCCTCGACGTCCCCGCCGGTCATCCGCATCAGGAAGAAGTGCACGCGCTTGCGGACGCGAACGCCTTCCCACACGTAGAAGTACCGGATGTCGCCCAGGTCGAACTCCACGTCGACCTCGAGCCCGGTCTCCTCGAGGACCTCGCGCACCGCGGCCTGCTCCTCGGTCTCGCCGGCTTCGATCGCGCCCTTCGCGAGTCCCCACGCGAGGTCGCCGCGCCGCGTCCGGCGCGCGGCGAGCGCGATCTCGATCGCGCCCTCATCGCGCCGATAGACGACGCCCCCGGCGGACACCTCGTTCCGCGATCCCATCAGAGGCAGGCCCCGGTGGGAGCGGGCCCCTTCCTATACTGGGCCGTGGTCGACCGGATCATCGATTTCCTCCGACCGTACCTCGAGCCCCCGTGGGGATACGGCGTCGTGTTCGCGGCGACGTTCCTCGAGAACTCGATCGGCGCCGGCGTCATCGTCCCGGGCGAGACCCTGGTCATCATCGGCGGATTCTATGCGCGCATCGGCGAACTCTGGTTCCCCGGTGTGGCCTTCGTCGCGATCGTCGGCGCGGTGCTGGGGGACAACCTCGGGTACTGGATCGGTCGGCGCTACGGCCGGGGCTTCCTCGAACGCCACGGGCGCAAGCTGTTCGTCACGCCCGAACGGCTCGAGGCCGCCGAGGGCTACTACCGCCGGCACGGGGGCAAGACCGTGTTCCTCGGTCGGTTCATCCCGGTCGTACGCAGCGTCGGGTTCATCGTGGCCGGCGTCGCCCAGATGGAGTGGCGTCGGTTCTTCGTCTACGACGTCGCCGGGGCGACGATCTGGGGGATCGGCCACTCCCTGCTCGGCTACGCGCTGGGGGCCGGCTACCAGCGCTGGGAGCGCTCTCTCACCCCGATCGGGATCATCGTGCTCGTGCTCCTGCTTCTTCTGATCGCGGGCTCAAAGATCCTGGCCGCGCGCCGACAAGTGATTGAGGACCTCGAGGAGGTCGAGGCCGCGCCCAAGGATCAACGGGAGCACGAGCGGGAGGGTGAGTAGGCACGTGGAGATCACCGAGCTGCTCCGGCATTCGGTCGAGGTGGGGGCCAGCGACCTCCATCTCAAGGCCGGCAACGTGCCGTTCGTGCGCGTCGACGGCGAGCTGAGCCCGACGACGTTCGGGGCGATGTCGGCCGCCGACACGGAGGCGGCCGCCCTCGCGCTGATGCCCGAGCACAAGCGGCGTTCGTTCGAGGCCACCAGCGAGGCCGACTTCGGCCACACGCTGGCGGGCGTCGGTCGGTTCCGGGTCAACGTCTTCCGGCAGCGGTCGATGGTCGGGCTGGCGATCCGCCGGGTGCACTCGGAGGTCCCAACCGTCGCCGAACTGATGCTCCCCCCCGTCATCGCCGAGCTCGCGGACTCGAGCCGCGGGCTGGTGCTGGTGACGGGGCCGACCGGCACCGGGAAGACGACGACCATCGCGTCGATGATCGGCCACATCAACCGGACGCGGCGCGCGCACATCGTGACGATCGAGGACCCCATCGAGGTTGTCCACCACGACGACCGGGCGATCATCCAGCAGCGCGAGGTCGGGGTCGACACGGAATCGTACGCGGCGGCCCTGCGGCACGTCGTGCGGCAGGACCCCGACGTGATCTTCGTCGGCGAGATCCGCGACCCCGAGTCCGCCCTGTCGGCGATCCAGGCCGCGGAGACCGGTCACCTCGTGATCTCGACGATGCACACGATCGACTCGACCGAGACGATCAACCGACTGCTCGACCTGTTCCCCGCCCAGCAGCAGCGGGAGGTCCGC
>DASXTX010000023.1:0-8421 GCA_036505195.1 Actinomycetota bacterium | reverse complement strand
TCGCCCTCAGTTCGACCTGCCGACGTCGCCCCCGACGTTGATCGCGATGTCGCCGAGGAACCGCAGCGCGAGCGAGAGGCGTGAAGGGGTCGTCGACCCGTGGAGGCGGCCGGCGGGGTCGTGGTTGTATCGCGACCTCTGCGGCGTGGGATCCCTATGTCTCCTTCGTCGGCCTCTTGAGGCGTACGACAAGGAGCGCGACAAGTGCAGCCGACAAGCCCGTCACGACAGCCGAGATCAAGTCCGCCGTGTCGGGGCTTTCGCCAAAGATTAGGTACTTCGCCGCCAGCGGAACGACGGCCAACAATGACGCCGCGATCACCTCGGCGGCCACATTGCGTGGATTCTCGAGCACAAGGAACGCTAGGAAGTGGGCGCCGACGAGAGTTGGTGGAAGCAACGCCAAGCCGATGGCCAGCTCTCCGTAGTAGTCCCAAAGCTCGTCTCGAGAGTCTGGGGCCACCAACAGTCCCACGGCCAACGTGATAGCAACGAGAAGGAGGTAGGAGAGTATGACATAACCGGTGGCCACCGCGATCTGCCGGGCGAAGTACCCGCCCACAGCGCGGAAGTAGCCTGGATGATGCAGCGTAACCTTCCTGAGCCGGATCTTCCGTCCACGGATCTCGTCGTAGAGGCTCTTCTCCTCGTCGGTCAGCTCGTACCCAGGCAAGAGGGCAGTGGGGTCAAGGACGGTAACCTCGGCAAACGTGTACACATGGTTGACGAAGATCAGCATCGATAGAGAGAACCCGAGGGCAAGTGCAACCTGGAAGACCGTCAACCACGCTCCCGGCCCAGATACGGCGCGGTAGGCGAGCCAGGTCAGAACGAACAATGCGATGCCGTAGAGCGGAAGGATCAGACGGGCGGTGACGAACAGCCGTGGGAGTAGGAGCATCGCGCCGTACGGCGGTTCGTAGAAGGCTTCCCCGATGCTTGCGCCCCGTATCTCTCCGCCAAGATACTCGTCTTCCCAGAATCGCTCCCAGGTTGATTCGACGTCTGGCTGATCGTCGTCTGCACCCGACGCCTCGATGAACTTGTTCCTGATCTCTGCCTTCGACCTCTCGCGATCGACAAGCGCGATCCGCTCCATGATCTGCTGTTGCTCATCGGTCAATTCGATCGTCATCTCACTTGAGCCGCAGACCAAGACCTTGAGGAGAGCCCGTGGCCATAGGTCGAGTCTGCGGAACGCCGATTTGCCAACTCCAGCCTGTTGCAGGAAGACCGCGATCTGACTCCAGAGAAGGGCTTGGATCGCTTCAACGCCGTACAGGACTCCCAGGGTCAGAAGGGAAAGGGGGAAGCTGTCCGCTGCTTCTCGCACCTTTGCGCTTATGAAGATTGGCAGGACGATCGTCGCTGCGAGCCCGAAGCAGACCAGGACCGACTGACGAGAGAGCGTAAGGCTGATGAATCTGTTGACCCCACCGGTGATGCGCGCAGCCGTGGGAACCTCGGAGAGGAGCCCAAAGGATTCTGATTCAGGGCTCTTCATCGGTTCATCGGCGCGGCGGACGTCGCCAACATCGGGACAACGACCCGACCCTGACCACCGACCCGACCCTGGTCATCTGGCAAGAGGACGGCGTGAGCGATCGGGCTGGCCGATGGCGGTGGCCAGTTTCGGCTCCGGGTCGTGAGGGCGCACGACTTGTGGACGTGGGGCTCGAGACGAACATGGCCACCTCCACCCGCAGCCGGTCCTCGAGCCAAGAAGTCTGGCGCGGGGTCGAGACCGGGGCAAGTCCGCCGTTCGGCCCCGTGACAGGAGAAGCACCCGGACCCCGGCGATCGAGGTACTCCACACGACTGACTTGACGCGGACCCACGGTCGGCGTACGAGGGCACGGCGACAAGAGGTCCACGAGCCGCCGGAGGGGAGGGCGAGCGACGCGATGGATGGCATCGTGTTGGCGATCCTGATCCTCGCCGCCGCCGGCGGCGCGATCGTGCTCTGGCACCTCTCGCGACGTGCCGTGAGATCCGGATGGTGGGCGCTCATCGTCGTCGGTTCCGGCATCGTGGGGTTCATCACCCTGGGCGTGATGGCCGAGGTGACCGGCGTCCTCCAGGCGATGCACCCCCTCGGCCGAACGGGCCGCGGGATCATGGACATCATCGGGGACCCCGTCCGAGCGAGGGGCACGGTCGACGCCTGGCAAACCTGGTTCTCGCTCCCGTACACGAGCGCGTCGGCTCGGCCGCCCCTCGCTCCTCGAACGGTCTCGCTCTGGTACCTGGGCCTGGATTCCCTCGTGTTCGTCCCTGCGTACGTCCTCTTCTTCGGCGTCCTGTTCAGGCGCGCCCAGTTCGTCCTGACCGAGGCGGCGATGGAGGGCCGCAAGGGGCATCGGAAACGGGACGAGGTGCGGAGGAACAAGCGCGTGGACCTCTCGCCTGCGACCCTGATGCGGTTCGAGATCACGGCGAGCTTCGCCGTGGGACTCCTCGCCCTGGTCCCGTTCTTTGACCTCGTCGAGAACGGCATGCTGTGGCGGTTCATCGAGCGCAGGATCGAGGTCTGTGGCTCCGGCGTCTGCGAAGGCGTGAACACTCCGAGCGACGCCTACGTGACCGCGCTCCGAGCCGTCAGCTACACGAAGCTGGCGTTGGTCGTCGCGGCGATCGTCGTCTCGCTTCCCGCCGCGGCGGCCTGCGCGAGGCTGGCAACCGACTGGTTCCTCGGTGTGAGGCCGGCCCTGCGGCGACTCCGGGCGCAGATCGTCTTGCTCGTCGTCTTCTTCGTCCTGATGAGGATCAACCCTCAGACCAAGGACGTCTTCCGCGGATGGGGACCGGGTCACGCCATCCCCGCCATCGCTGCCGCCTTCCTCGCCGGCGTGGTCACCCTGAGCATCGGCCGGCGCGTGACGTACGTTCGTCGCGGCAAGGATCACGCGGGGAACCCCGTGCCGAAGAAGGATCCGGAGCGCGCCCACGCGTTGGTGGTCGGGACGGGCATGCTGCTGATCCTGCTCGGTGCCCTCGGGATCTGGTTCAACCTCGCCCCTCGGGGGCTCGTGATCCCGGGCGCCTTCCTACTGCTCCTCGGGCGGTTCGATCCGGCCGGCGACAACGTCATCGTGGCCGCCCCTCAAGAGGTCCGCGGGGGGATCCGCGACCAAGTGCCGGCGGTGCTGGCCGCCGCCTGGCCGATCCTCCTCGCCTATTTCGTCGTCAGATCGTTGTTCCCGCTCACGATGTACGACCACGCGGGGACGTTCCTCTACACGGGCGCCGTGTACGTGCTCTGGGCGCTCGTCCTTCCGGCGACGTCGATCGCTCTGCTCTACTACGGATCGCTCGCCTTGATCGAGAGGGACAACGCGAGGAAGCGGCCGGCGGCGGAAGGCGCGCCCGCCCCGGCGACCGGCAGCTCGCCGACGCAGGTCGCGAAGGTCAAGCAGGCCGTCTCGACGGCCGTCGTGATGGCGGCCCCGACGGAAACCGTCGGTTGGCCTCTCCTGGTCGACACGCTGATCATCCTGGGGCTCCTCCTCTGGCTCCGCGTGCTCATCCACCCCTGGGCGGTAGGGCAGGCGCTGGGCGCGATCACGCTCGTCGTTGCGTTCTTCGCCGTGCTCTCCGCCGCGGTCGGGCGTGTCTCCCTCTCCGTCGAGCGGACCGATCCACCTGGGCTGTTCAAGGTCATGCGGATGCAACGGACCCCGGTGTTCCTCCTGCTCTTCCTCTGGCTCGTGCTGACGAGCGTGATCCCACGGATCGGCCGAGAGGACTTCCACGACGTCCGAACGATCCGCGCCGGCTTCGACCCATCGTCCGCATCGATGAGCACGAACGACGTCTTCGCGCGGTGGGTGGGCAACCAGCCGGCGCTGGCGTCAACCGGTTCCCCGGAGGCGCCGCGGCAGGCGGTCCCGATGGTCCTGGTCGCGACCGAGGGCGGAGGGATCAAGGCGGCGACGTGGACCGCCCTGGTGCTCGACTGCCTGTTGTCGGCGGAGCCGATCGTCGAGCGGTGTCCCAGCCACGACGGCTCGCGCCTTTCGTCGGTGCTCGCGGAGAGCGGGGTTTCGGGGGGCAGCGTCGGCCTCGTCGAGTACACGCGCTTCGCCGCCGAGCCATCGCTCGCGACCCAGCCGGGCGACTGGATCGACCGGCGGCTCGGCGCTGACTTCGTCGCACCCTCGATCGCGTGGCAGCTCTTCGTCGAGACGCCGCGCGCGTGGCTGCAGTTCGATCCGGGGATGGATCGAGCCGAGGTGCTCGAGCGCGGATGGGAGCAGACGTGGATGGAGCACGAGCGCTACGGCATCTGGGATGCGCTCGCGTTCTTCACGGTTTCGCCGGCCTCGGGAGGGCCGCTCGCCGAGGGGTTCCGATCCCTGTGGGAGAACAACCCGGACGTGCCGTTGCTGTTGCTGAACGGTTTCTCGGTGCAGGACGGGTGCAAGTTCGTGACCACGCCGATCGATGGCAACGGCCCGGAGTTGAAGAGCCTCAATTGCGTGGTCGCTCATGACGACGTCGTCGTGCCTCCCGAACCATCGGAGGGGCGCCCGGGGTTCCTGTCGAGCTCTCGTGTGCTCACCGATCTGCTCTGCGCCCCCGACAACGACGTCCGGCTGAGCACCGCTGCCTTGCTTTCGGCCCGGTTCCCCTACGTCTCGCCGAGCGGGCGCCTGCTCAGCTGTCCGGGCCCCGACCCGCAACGTGCGATCAACGTCGTGGACGGGGGCTACGGGGAGAACACGGGCGCCGGGAGCGTGCTCGAGCTCTGGCAGTCGCTACGGCCGCTCATCGACGAGTACAACGGGGATCCGCTGAACGGATCGTGCATCGTGCCCGCGCTTCTGCAGATCCAGAGCGGGTATGGGCCGCCCGCCGATCCGCCGTCGACGTCGCAGGGCGAGCTGACCGTCCCACCGAAAGGCATCAAGGCCGCGCCGAACGGGTTCACGGTCTGGCAGCGGAACGCCGCTCAGCTGGCGGTCCTCGACCCGCTCCCGTTCACGGGTTCGCCAACCGAGCCTGCGAGACAGGGTGTCTATGCGCTCGTCTATCCGTACGCCCACCCGGGGGCGGAGGCTCCGCTCGGCTGGACGTTGTCCGACGAAGCCAGGAGCGACCTCCGGTCGCAGCTCTCGGCCGAGGGCAATGTCGAGGCGCTGGGGAGGCTCGAGGAGTTCCTGAACGATCCCGGAACCTGTGCACCGGTCGACGAGGCAACGGCGTAGCGATCTCGGGATGGGACGCGTCGGGACACGTGATTGGGCGGCCGAGACCGGCGGCGAGCTCCGGCTCCGCGATCGTCTGGACCTGCTCGTCGGCCAGGGGGTCCCGACCTGGATCGGAGTGAAGGTGGACGATGCACTCCTCCGTATGGGGTTCAGGACCCCGATCGACCTCAGCGAGGTCGACATCATCGATCGTGTGCGATCGCAGATACCGGAGAGCTCGATCGCCTACGCCGCGACAGGGCTATGCTCCAGGATCTCCGAGCCCTGGCTGTTCGCTCACTGTCAACGCACGTTCGCCTTCGGCGTGCTGCTCGGTGACGGGTTCGATAGCGAGACGTTGTATCTCGCCGCCATGCTGCACGACGTCGGCTTGACCGCAGCCTACGAGCACGGAGCGGATCCGGGTTTCGTCCGAGACTATGCGGGCGCCTCGGCACCGTGCTTCGCGGTGCGGAGCTCGGCGGTCGCGCGAAGCCTCGCGGACGAGTTCGCGTGGAGGGAAGCACCTGAGAGGGATGCTTTGGCCGAAGCCATCGCCCTGCACGTCAACGTCCGCGTGAAGGGATCGCGGGGGATCGAGGCCCGTCTCGTTCATCTCGCGTCTGCCCTGGACGTCACCGGACTCAGGTCCCGCCGCCTTGGACGCGAAGCGATCGGCACCGTCGAGGATGCGTGGCCGCGCGATGAGGGCTTCCCCGACGACATCTGGACGGCATGGGCGTGCGAGGCAGCCGCCCACCCAAAGTCGCGCGGGCGATTACTGAACCAGTGGGGAAGGTTCCGGCACAAGATCTACAGAACACATCCTTCTCGGCGTGGATCGCCGGACGCTTCCCTGAGCGCGCCGGCTCATTTGTACGATCTGGCCTAACGCGGCCTCTTCGCCTCAGCCTCGCGCGAACGCCGGAGCCGCTGCTCCGCCTCCGCCTTGTCCCCTCGCCGCTCCGAGACCTGGGCGAGGGCGCGCCAGACTCACCTCCCGTCGGCCCGCGAGGCCGCGGCCGAGAACGAACGACCGCCTCGCCGTTCACAGCCGTGTAAACCGCAAGCTGTTCCCGGTAGCGTTCGGCGCGGGATACGCGAGCATGCTCGACGGGCAGTGATGCACGGAGCAGGCCGTCGGGAGGGTCCGCAAGACCCGGGGCGGCCAGCACGACGTCCAGACTCCCCGGGGCAGCTTCCAGACAACGCCCGAGCCATGTGACGAAGGTGGGGTTGAGAGCCGCGCCCAGGTCTGAAGGGTCTATGCGCTCGAGGACCTCTTCGTGGCTCACGTTCGCCTTCGTGGCTCACGTTCGCCGAAAATGACGTGGTGAGCCGTGAAGCCGCACACCGCCTGTGACTTTCCGGGCGGAGAAGGGAAGACATGGACGCTTCCATCGGCCTCCGGAAATCGACCGCGAGCGGCGGACTCGAGGATGGTTCGCAACGGATGTGGCTCTTCCACACCGTGACCCTACCGACCGAGCTATCGCACGGGAACCGGAACCGTCCGCGGGTGCCCTGGCGCGTGCCACCACCCTCCTCTTCGGCGAGACCGCCGGCTTCACGTTCGGGTTCAGGTGGGACACGTTCTCCGGGTCGTACGTGGTCTTGAGCTGTGCGAGCCGATCGTAGTTCGAGCCGCCCGTCGAGGCCTCAGGGCTGGCCTCCCGCGTCGCCGGCGACCTACACTCAGGCTCTCTGCCTCCACCGACATGACCGGCCGGCCTCAGGCCCGGGATCCACCGCCCGCATAGCACAGTCGCATACCGGCCCACCGTCCCAAGGGGGCGGAACGAAGGAGGAGGCGAGATGCGAAAGTTCATGGTCGCTTTGGGGGCAGCTCTGCTTCTCGCTCTGTCGATCGACGTGGCCGCCGGGGCCAGCCCGACGACCGTTGCGGTGCGCGGGGGAGAGCGGTTCGTACCGAACGCGATGATCCAGAGCACGTTCCACTTCTCCCCGGGTCCCATCAGCGTGAGTTCGGGGCAGGAGATCACCTGGGTTGACGAGGGCCAAATCGCAGATCCTCACACCATCACCGTCGTCGCCGAGCTTCCCGCCACCCTCGACGAGGTGTTCGGCTGCCAGGATCCCGGCCCACCTCCGCAGCCCTGTGCTGTCGCCCTGGCCGGTCACTTCCCGAATCCGCCTGCTCCGCCGGTCCCGGTGCTGAACGCAGGAGCTCCAGGGCTCGATGCCCCCGGAGACTCGCTGCTGCTCGCCCCCGACGGCTCCGTCAGCGCGGTAGTGTCGGCGCCAGCGGGAACCACGCTGCTCTATCTCTGCGCCATCCATCCGTGGATGCAGGGCTCGATCACCGTGGGGTAGTGCAGTCTCGAACCGTGTCAGTGAAGTCGACGGCCCCCAGTTCTCACTCGCTGGGGGTCGTCACCTTCCCGACGGGTTGCTCTCGGTCAGCCGAGACCTCGCCGTCAAGAGGTAAAAAACCGGAGCGCATGAGCAGGCAAGCGGTTGATCGCGTGCAACCGGTGCCTGCCCGCTAATTTCCCTCGGGAATGTCCCGGGTTCCCTCGAGCGCGGCAGCCGATCCCGATCGGACGCGCGGCTGAGGTCGCCCTACCGCCAGTGTGGATAGGTCACGTAGAAAAACCTGCCGTACGAAGACGTGTCCCAGGAGACCTTGAGGCCGGCCTGCTGGGGGACGAAGACCACATCACCTGGCTCGAAGTCGTGCCGGGTGCCGCCCTCGTTGAGCGTGACGTTACCTTCGAGCATGTAGCACACCGCGCAATCGTTGTCGTAGTCGAACTCGACCGGCGCCGAAGCCCAGATCTCGCAGATGCCGGCCGAGACCGGCGCGCCCTCGGCCTGAGCGATCACGTCGACGAGGCTGAGCTTCCCCTCTCCGACATCGAGCGGCTCCGTCACGATCGCCTTCGATTTCTTGAGCACCACCGCCACGGGATCCTCCTTCGGAACGCGGACCTCGAGTCTCACCCCTTCAGACGGGAGGAGGCAAGGAGCCGGCCGACCCGTCGCCGCTCCGCGACATAGCATCGGCCATGGCCTGGACCACCGCGGACATCCCGGACCAGTCGGGCAGGATCGCCGTCGTGACCGGCGCGAACGGCGGCCTCGGACTCGAGGTCTCCCGGGAGCTCGCCCGTAAGGCGCGTTCGTCGTGATGGCATCGCGCGACCAGGGCAAGGCCGACGAGGCTCGCGGGTCGATCCTGGGCGAGCGGGTGGGACACCATATGCTCCGA
>DASXTX010000022.1:0-17626 GCA_036505195.1 Actinomycetota bacterium | reverse complement strand
ACTCCCCGGTCTGTCCACCCGCTTCCACGTTTGGTCCTGGGTGGGCGGGTTCGGAGGCACGATCTACTCGGTGGCCATATCCATGAGTACGAGGTTGCCGCATGAGCCCCGCTGGCACCGACTCATCGGAGAGCGACCACCCACTGGGTCGGCGATGGGATCGGCCAGACTCGGCTTGACGCCGCTTGAGCGTGACCGCACGTCCTCCACACGGATCTTACTCAGGCAGGACCGCTGGAGAAGCCTCCGATTCGAGCAATCCATCCGCCGGACCCGCGGGTATTACCTTCCGAGGAGCACGTTTCACCGTCGGTCCGAGGGAGGAGGGGTCCCATGGTCCGTCGTGCGCTCACCCTGTTAGCGGCGCTTTCCCTGGCCATCGTCGCCGGGGCGGCCCCCCCTTCCGAGGCTCAGGGATCTGGTCCGACCATGCTCCACCCGAGGCTGGCGGTGAGAACGATGGCCTCCGGCCTGACCACACCGACCAGCCTGGCGTTCCTGGGGCCACACGGCATGTTCGTCCTGGAGAAGAACACCGGGAGGGTCCTTCGGGTGGTCGAGGGGGTCGTCGGGCCCACCGTCCTGGACCTGGCCGTGAACTTCGCGTCCGAGCGAGGGCTCCTTGGGGTCGCGCTGCACCCGGGCTTCCCGGACACGCCCTTCGTCTACCTGTACTGGACCGAGAGCTCGACCGGTGCGGACTCGGGCGTCCTCTCGGAAACGCCGCTCCTGGGGAACCGTGTTGACCGGTTCATGTGGGATGGATCCACGCTCACCTTCGATCGGAATCTCCTCCACATCCGGGCCATCCAGGAGGATGGCGCCCCCGTACCGGCTGGCCAGGGCGATGAGGGCCAGGTCGCCCGTGGCAATCACGACGCCGGGGTCATCGCATTCGGTCCGGACGGGAAGCTCTACATCCTGATCGGCGATGTGGGACGTCGGGGCCAGCTCCAGAATCTCCCCTCCGGGCCGACGTTGACCGGCCTCGGGCCTACTGTGCCGGACGACCAGTTCGGCGGCCCGCAACCGGACGACGCCCACTTCACCGGGGTGATCGTCCGGCTCAACGACGATGGCACTGTGCCCTCCGACAACCCATTCTTCGCCGCCGGGGCGGCCATGGGCGGCGAGGTGGGAGCCAACATCCAGAAGATCTTCGCCTACGGCATCCGCAACAGTTTCGGGATGGCCTTCGACCCGGTGGCGGGGCACTTGTGGGCGCAGGAGAACGGGGAAGACGCGTTCGACGAGCTCAATCTCGTCGAGCCGGGGATGAACGGGGGCTGGATCCAGATCATGGGTCCCGTCGGGCGGATCGCCGAGTACAAGAGCATCGAGACCACGTCCCTCCATCACGAGGACTTCCCGAACCTACAGCAGTTCCGATGGGGCCCCGAGCGCATCGCCGACGATCCAGCGCAAGCGTTATCCAGGTTGTTCGCGCTGCCCGGCTCGCACTACAGCGACCCCGAGTTCAGCTGGAAACATGTCCTGGCCCCGGCTGGCATCGGGTTCGTGAGCGGCCGGGCCCTCGGGCGCCAGTTCCTCGGCGACCTGTTCATGGGATTCGCGGTGCCGGAACCCCTCGGGGGCCCGCTCTTCCGGTTCAACCTCACTGGCAATCGCAACAGGATCGCAGTTGACGATCCTCGACTCGAGGACCGGGTCGCCGACAATGCGACGTTCCACGACCTGATCGAGAGCGAGAGTCTGCTGATCGGGACGGACTTCGGCATCGTCACGGACATCAAGGCCGGACCAAACGGGAACCTATTCGTGGTTTCGCTCAGCAACGGCGCGATCTACGAGATCTTCCGCCGGTGACGCGAGGCCCGGTAGAAAGGAGGCGCCCATGAGACGCCGTCTTCTTGCCGCAGTTGCGGCCATCGTGTTCGCAGTCGTCCTACCCGCGGGGGCGGGAGCTGCCGACGCCGGTCGGCCGTTCGCCACCACGCTCACCGGGGCGGCCGAGGTGCCACCTGCTGATCCCGACGCATCCGGCAGCGCGGCGATCCTCCTCAATCAGGGCTTGGGCACTGTCTGCTTCGACCTGAGCTGGGAGAACGTCGACGGCACGGTGTTCGCGGCCCACATCCACGTCGCACCGGCAGGCACAAACGGCCCGATCGTCGTCCCCTTGTTCGCCGGTTCGTTCGCTGGAACGGACTCCGTCAGCGGATGCGTCGAGAACATCGACCGCGATCTCATTAAGGCCATCCGGCAGGATCCGCCTGCCTACTACGTGAACGTGCACAGTATGCCGAACTTCCCTGGCGGGGCGATCAGAGGTCAGCTTGGCAAATAGGCAAAGGAGTACCGACGGAGGAGCGAAGTCACCCCGTTCCACCGGGATTCTCGTTCGGCTAAGGGAGAAGGCGATGAATGCAGATCGACTCACGATCGAAGGGAGGGTGGGATGAACACATCACGGCGGAGGACGGCCGCTCCGGGGTCGCGCGCCTGAGGCCGGCGACGAACGTTTACAAGGCGCGCACCTGGGTAACCGCGCCTCCCCGTTCGAGCTGGCGCGGTCTCGCGCCGGGAAGGGGGACCCGTGTCATCGGATGGTCGTGTGCGCGTGCGGCGGCTCGTGCCGCTCGCCGCTCTCTTCTGCGTGACGGCGTTCGTCTCGGGGACGGTCCCGGTGCTGGGCGTCTCCGACGTGGGCACGTTCCAGGGCGAGGAAGCCGCGCTCCAGGACGACCTCGATCTCCGAGCGGGATCGGTCGAGCCGTCCGCCCTCCAGCGCAGGATCGTCGCCGACCTCGGCGCGAGGGTGACCTGGAACCAGTTCGGCACCCCCCAGTCGCTCGCGCCCGCGGCGAGCGGGTACCTCGCGACGGACCTCCCCGCCGACGAGCTCGCTGCCGCCCACTTGTGGCTGCGAACGAACCGCGCGCTCTTCCGCCTCTCGGCTGAGGGCGTCCGTAGCCTCGTCGTCGTGCGGAACGCGCCGATCGGGGCCGGGCGGGCGATCACGTTCCAGCAGACGTTCGGCGCTCTGCCCGCCGGGATCGACGGGCGCGTCACGCTCGGGCTGGTCGACGGCAACCTCGCCTACGTCTCCTCGTCGATCGCGCCGCACGCGTCGATCAGGGGCACCACCGCTGTGTCCGCGCAGCGGGCGATGCAGCTCGCCGGCGCCCGGGCCGGTCGGAGCTTCGCACTAGACGACATCTCGGGATTCACCCGCTCCGGTCGCGAGGCGCAGATGACGATCGAGGGGTTCACGGGCCCCCAGACGGCCCTGCTCGTCGCCGTGCCGACGCCGCGCAACGGGGTGCGGCCCGCCTGGCTGACCCAGCTGATCGACACCAAGCAGCCGCTCGGCCTCGCCACGTACGTCGACGCACTCACCGGCGCGACGCTCGTACGCGAGAGTCTCGTCGACTACGCGATCGACAACCCCACGTGGGAGGTGTTCCCGGCGAGCCCGCCGCTCGACTACTCCTCGACCGACACGCGTGAGACGTGGTGCTGGGTGGCGGGAGCCGGCTGCGACCGGGTGGTCGGGAACCCGTCCTCACCCAACCCCTGGGACGTGCTCCCTCCGAACAAGGGTGTGACGAACACCTCGATCGGGAACAACGCCGAGTCCTTCGAGAACTGGAACACGGACAACCCGTTCAAGGTCGGGCACGATCCGGCGACCGCGTCGCCGACCCGCGACTATCAGTACGCCTGGACGAACCAGTGGTTCGAGGAGCGCTGCGACCCGGCGGTCTTCGAGTCACCGGAGCGCAACGACATCGACGCGGCGATCGCGAACCTGTTCGCGATGCACAACCGGATGCACGACTTCGCGTTCTCGCTGGGCTTCACCGAGACCGCGTTCAACCTCCAGTCGTTCAACTTCGGTCTCGGCGGCAAGGACCACGATCCCGAGGTCGGCAGCGCCCAGGCGGGCGGGATCGTGGGCGGCCCTCCGGGATTCACGGCCCGCGACAACGCGAACCAGATCACGCCCAAGGACGGGCTACCGCCGAACACGAACATGTATCTGTGGCAGCCGATCGCCGGCGCGTTCTACTCGCCGTGCGTCGACGGCGACTTCGACATGACCGTGATCGGGCACGAGTACACGCACGCGATCACGAACCGGATGATCGGCGGGCCCAACGCCGGGATCTCCGGGTTCCAGGGCGGTGCGATGGGCGAGTCCTGGTCCGACCTCGTCGCGATGGAATACCTGAACTCGAACGGGTTCGTCCCGATCGGGGGCGAGAACCCCTTCGCGGTTGGCCCGTACGTGACGGGAGACCCCGTGGCCGGCATCCGGAACTACGGGATGAACGACAGCCCGTTGAACTACTCCGACGTCGGCTACGACGTCACGGGCCCGCAGGTCCACGCCGACGGCGAGATCTGGAGCGCGACGAACTTCGACATGCGGACCGCGATCGGGAACACGGTGTGGCGCCAGGTGATGTTCGACGCCTTCCTGCTGATGCCGTCCGCCGTCAGCATGATCGACGCGCGCGACGCTTATCTCGCCGCGGACCAGATGCGGTTCGGCGGTGCCCACGTCGACGCGATGTGGGAGGTGTTCGCGAGCCGCGGCTTCGGCATCGGCGCGTCGAGCAACACGAACAACGACACGGACCCGATCCCGAGCTTCCAGAACCCACAGGGGCCCGAGACAACGCTGACGTTCGACCCCCGGGGCGAGAACGGTGACCCGGTCGCCGGCGCGCAGCTGTTCGTCGGCCACTACCAGGCGCGGGCGCTGCCCGTCGCGGACACGACCGCCGCCACCGCGCTTGGGGACTCCGTCGACATCGTCGGCGGCACCTTCGACTTCCTCGTGCGGGCCAACGGCTTCGGCCACGCGCGCGTCGAGGACGTCGCGATCGCCGGGACGGGGACCCAGACGCTGACGGTGACCCTGCGACGGAACCTCGCCTCGGCAACGAACGGCGCCACCGCCACCGGCGTCGGCACGCGGCTCGGCGCCCTGATCGACGACAGCGAGGCGACGAACTGGGAGTCGGCCGGCTCTCCGGTCGCGGACAAGGCCGTGATCATCGACCTGGAGGGGACCGGGCCGCACGAGCTGGGCGAGGTTCAGGTGAGCGCGATGCTGTTCCTCGGACAGAACCGGTTCACGGCACTGCGGCGGTTCGCGATCCAGACCTGCACGGCATCCGGGCCGACCGCGTGCTCGGTCTCGAGTGACTTCACCACGGTCTTGACGAGCCCGGCGGACGCGTTCCCCGCGGTCGCACCGCGACCACGGGCGCCGCAGCTGATCATCCGGGGCTTCGACCTAGACGGGACGGCCACGCACGTCCGGTTCGTGGTGCTCACGAACCAGTGCACGGGCGCCCCCGACTACCAAGGCGACCAGGACGACGACCCGATCAACGTCACGGACTGCTCGGCCGGCAGCGTCCAGGACCTGACGGTGCGGGTGGCCGAGGTCCAGGTCTTCGGCCCCTAGTTTCCGGTGGGGGGAGCGCTCCGGCGCTCCCCCCCGCCGATTCGAGCCGTGCGGCGCGAGGGCTACACTCGCGCTCTGCGCCCCTCGTCCCCAGCACGAGCAAGTCCACTCAAAGGTATCCACTAAGCTCTTAGCCAAGCCCAGTTCGATGCAAGGTTAGCCCTTGCGGGGGGTCCTTCGCACCGTGCGCAGTCCTTCGAGCCCGGGTCGTCCTCGACCTCGATGCGATGGGGATCGATGCGGAGGCGGTCGCCGATGCCTTGGCGTCGGGTGACCTCTCGCTCGGGTACGTCGCCGGCCCCGACGACGCTCGGGCACCGATCACACTCGCGCCCGGGGTATCGGTGTCCGGTGCTCGGTCTGTTCGGCGGAGCCGACGAAGGCATCCCGGTCGAGGCGCTCGACCGATTCCGCGAGACGCTGAACGAGGGCGGCGTGCCGAAGGAGATCGTCGTGTACGACGGCGCGCCGCATTCGTTCTTCGATCGGTCGTTCGAGGAGCACCGCGAGGCGTGCGACGACGCCTGGCGCCGAGCGCTGAGCTTCGTCCGCAGCTCGGGCTAGCTCCGCGTGAGGGTCTGCTCGATCTCGTCGAGGTACTCCGCCGGTGATCCGCGCAGTCGGGGTTGACGAGCAACCCCAGGGCACGAAGACGACCGCGAGCTCCGTCGTCGTCGCCCGCCACGAATCCCAAGGCCTCTGACCTCGGCTGTTCCGTGTAGTCCCAACGGGGTTCGAACCAGTGTCTCCACCTTGACCAGGGTGGAGACGGAATCTCCGTCGATGCGATTCCCTGGTAGTCCTCGCTGATCGGTGCGCGAACCGCCAGACAGCCGTTCACGCACCAGCAATTGGCACTTGAGAGCGGCTGTGGCTGAACGACGGTGGGCGCCATATGGAGCCTTCAAGGCCCGACTCGAGGATCCCGAGCTCGGTGAGACGACGGACATGTTCCGGGGTCGTCCCCGCCCGCCTCGCGACTTCCTCTTCGGTGAACCCCTTTTCGCTCATGCTCGAAGACCGTTAGCTCGATGACGGCGAATGCGGAACCGTGGCTGTTGGATAGTCCCAGCGTCCTGTTGGGCGGCCACGTCACAACTCCGCGAGAGAGCGGGTAAGGAGGTCCTCGACCTGCGCCCAGGAGAACCACGGTTCCGTTCCGTAGGCCTTCCAGCCGTGGTACACGACGCCGAGCTGGAAAAGCCAGCGCGCCCGGAACAGCTCCATGCTCTCGAGCCTCTCGCCGGTGGATGCCTCGTACAGTTGCACGAAGGGGTTCTCGCTCGGCGGGCCGTAGGGCGCAGCGCCCCTGAGATGCGAGAGCGAGACGAGTTGGCCGATGTCTGAGCGAGGATCGCTGATCAGCGCCTGCTCCCAATCAACGACCCCGACCAACTGCTGGCCCCGGAAGAGATAGTTGAACGGGTTGGGGTCTCCGTGACACAGCGCCAGTCGGCCGCCGCTCGGGGTAGTCGCCAGCAACGCCGTCAGTGCTCGGTTCAGCAGCGGCTCGTCGGCGCAACCGAACGCCGACATGCGCCGCGCAACGGCTTCGACCTCGCCCTTGAATCCTTCGGCGGCCGAACTCGGTACACCGAGGAAGTCCAATCCCACCGCCCGCCAGTCGATCGCGTGGATCGCGGCGAGCGCCGCGGCGAAGGCGGGGAGGTCGGCGGTGAACGTGGCGGCGTCGGCCTCCGGCGCAGGCATGTGGGCTGCGTCGATGGATTCAAGCAGGAGGAAGGGTGCCCCGAAGAAGCGTGGGTCGCTCTCCGAAGCGAGCACGTCGGGCACCGGCACCGCCGTGCCGGCGAGGTGGTTCAGCACTTCGCCCTCCCGGAGAATGTTGTAGGGCTCGAAGATCCCGCGCGTAGGCTGGATCCGGAGCACCGCGGCCGCGACCGGCGCGTCGGTTAGCTTCACTCGACAGGTTACGTTGGACAGGCCGTCGGTGAGCGCCACGACGGTTACGACCCGCGCGTCCTCGAACCCGATCAGCATTCGGAGCCACGACTCGACACGCGCGGGCTCCGGGACGCCCGTCGCTTCGTCAAGGTCACTCATCGGGCTCTGCTTGCCGTCGTCGACGAGTCGATCGTGCTCATCAGTTCGGTCGCCTTCAGGCCACGTAGGCGCTCGGATTCGCCTGCAACGCGTCGTGGCATGCTTGCGAACAGAAGTAGTACGTCTTGCCTTCGTACTCGATGGTCCCCGCGGCCTCCTCGCTTTCGATGCGCATCCCGCACACTGGATCCTCCACCATCGCCATGAGGTCCTCCCTCTACCTGCGCTCAGAATCCATCGGGGCAAGTCCAGCACGGGTCTCGGGCTGCGAGCCGATGCGACCCGCGATGAAGGCCGCGTCGTCGCCCACGAATCCGATGAGCGCCGACCCCCGGGTGTACTGCCAGGTGAGCCCGATGAAGAACAGGCCCGGAGCGTCGGTGACCCCGCGCCGATGGACGATGCCGCCTCTTTCGTCGCGAACACTGGCAACGTCGATCCAGGAGAAGTCAGGTCGATACCCCGTCGCCCAGACGATCGCGTCGATGTCTTGCTCGCTTCCGTCGTCGAAGATCGCGCGCGGCCCCACAGCTCTCGTGAGCCGCTTTCTCAGTGTCACCCCGGATCGGCGAAGCCCCCTCGGACTCGATCCGATGAGCACGTCGCGTTTGGCCAACTTCCGACCCATACGTGAATCGGTGTTGACCTTCATGAACCCGATCCCGGACAGCCACCAGAAGAGATCCCTCCCGAGAAGTCGCTGCGGAAGAGAAGGCACTCGCTGGCCCACGGCGAGATCCACCTTCCTCGTGGCGGCGAGTTCCGCGGCGATCTGGAAGCCGGAGTTGCCTCCCCCCACCACGAGCACGCGACCCTCGGGCAGTTGAGCCGGGTTTCGATAATCGGCGCTATGGATCTGCGTGACCGTTTCGTCCAGCCCATCCGCGATCGGAGGCACGAACGGATCCTGGAATGGACCGGTCGCGACGACGATCTGGGTCGCCTTGAGTTCCTCGTCTCCAGACGTCACGACGTAGGTTCCGTCTCGCTGCGTGAGTGACGTGACCTTGGCGTTCAGCCTCACGGGGAGGTCGAAGGCCCAGACGTAGGCTTGGAGGTACGAGGCGACGTCGTCCTTCGACGGGTACGTGTCCTTCGGAGAAGGGAAGGCCATCGCGGGAAGTCCGCTGTACTGCGCGGGGGTGAACAGCGTGAGCGAGTCCCATCGGGACCGCCATACGTGGCCGATCTCGGAGCCGGAATCCAGGATCACGAACCTCAGGCCCCGCTGCGCGAGGTGGTAGCCGACGGCAAGGCCGGCCTGGCTGCCACCGATGACGACGACGTCGAACGCTCCAACCCCTGAGGTCATGTCGTCACCTCCGCGGGATCAGGCCGTGAGACGTTGAAGCTGAACATCATCCCGCTCTGGGCGTGCTCGGCGATGTGGCAGTGCGCCATCCACAGACCAGGATTGGAGACGTCGAGCAGGAGATCTACGGTCCGTCCCGCGGGCACCAGCACGGTGTCCTTCCACACCAGGTTGGATTCCGACTCGCCCTCTCGTGACAGGACGAGGAAGCGACCGGCGCCGTGGACGTGGAATGGATGGTGCATCGGGTGATCCGACTCCATCTCGTTGACGAGTCGGATCTTCACCCGGTCGCCGACCGTGAAGGCCCACGTGATGGCCCCGTTCTCGGCTCCGCTCTCCCGGTCGATGAGCATCCATCTCATGTTGCTGTGTTCCGATGCACGGTTGATCTCCGGCATCAGGTCTTCCCACTCGAGACCGTCGCTCTGTTCGTGTTCTTGGTGCCCGTGATGCAAGGCAGCTTCGCTGGGCTTGGGCTCGGTCTCCGGCAGGGTGTCTGCGGGTACGAGCTTCATCCCGCACTTCGGGCAAGTTCCCGGCTCCGACGACGTGACCTCCGGGTGCATCGGACACACGTACGAGGCCGAGCTCGGCCCTTCCGAACGTACCGGCAGCAGCTTCATGCCGCATTTCGGGCACGTTCCCTGCTCCGCCGACGTGACCTCCGGGTGCATCGGGCAGGCGTAGGAGGTCGCCGTTCCAACGTCGTCCCCGTAGAGGAGCGGCATCGAGGCCACGAATGCGAGCACCTTGTCCGGCGGCCGTTCGATGTCCCTATCGATCGACTGATGCTCAGCGGTGAGCTTTGGGTCGACACGCAAAGTCTCGAACGACGCCGCGGCGGCCGCGGTCGAGTTCCCTTCGACAGCGAACGCGCCGAGGTCGTAGACGTGATCAGGTGTTCGATGCTCGAGTCGCGCCTCTCCGGGCGTGTCGAAGACCACGTCCACGACCGCCCGCTCCGAGGGGGCGAGCATCACCTCGTCGACAAAGGCCTCTCGTTCGTACCGACCGCTGTCGCCGCCGACCAGTTTCATCCGCGCACCGCGGACGGTGAAATTGAAGATCCGAGTGTTCGCCGTGTTCACGAGATAGAGGCGTACGACCTCCCCCACGGCGGCCTCGCCCGATAAGGCGGTCTCGCCGTTGATGAGCATGACGTTGCCGAACCGCCCCATCGCGGTGTAGGTCGGGCCGGAACGACGGAACGGCGCGATGTGGCCGTCCTCGACCAGCAGGTCGTCAAGCGTGATGCTCAGCTGGCGGTCGACGGCCGGCCAGTACGACGGATCGGCGGGCTCGACGATGATCGTGCCGTACAGGCCCATCTCGAGGCCGAAGTCCTCGCGGATGTGCGGGTGATACCAGTAGAAGCCGGCGTCGGGGAACTGCACCTTGTAGGTGAAGGTCCCTCCGATCGGGATCGGTGCCTGTGTTTCGTGGGGAACGCCGTCGTAACGGTTCTCCAGCCGCAGGCCGTGCCAGTGGACCGTCGCCTCGACGTCGCCATCGTTGGTCACCTGCACGGTGATCTCCGACCCTTGATCGACGTGCAGTATGGGGCCCGGGATCGAGCCGTTGTACCCGAGCATGCGCAGCTCTGCGTCGTCCACGCGCTTGCGCACGGGCTGGATGCGAAGGTCGAATCGGTCGCCGTCGCGGAGTCGGATGAGCTGCGGACGCGCCGCGTCCGAGAGTCCCGCCGTCTCGGTCGAGAACAGATCGTCGGCCCTATCGGGCTTCGTCTCGATCGGGCTGGTGGTTCCGGATGCACGTTTCATGTGTGTCCCCCCTCAAGCGTCGTATCGAGCTCCTGGGATGTCGGCTCTCTGGTCCGGGAGCAAAGTCCCACGCTTTGCGTCAGCCGGGAGCACTCTGGATCGTTGGAGGCTCCCCGGGGTGGCCCCTTCAAACGGGGGCTGGGTTGAGTTCCAGCCTACGACCTCACCCGCAACCCGCACACGCCGGTCGTCCCGCATTCATCCCGCGAACGACCGGGAGACGTCAAGAAAACGAGGAGAACCGCCGGAGCATCGAATCCGCAGGTCAGAACGCGGATTCGGGCATCGTCGCTGGTGGCGAGATCGGCCCGAGAACACTCTCAAGGTGGAGACACGGGTTCGAACCTCGTTGGGACTACCAGGGAAACCGCAGGTCAGGAGGGGTCTGTATCGGGAGCGCGCGCTTCTGATCCCTCCACGTGCCGCATACGTGCGGCAGCGTCCAGAGCACGCGCGAGCTCACGGTCGGCGCGATCGAGCCGTCCGGCGTAGTGCTGCTCGAGCATCGTCTAGCGGTAGTTCTCCCGCAGCATCCCAATGAGCACTGCCCGGAGCGTTCGGTCCTCCTCGCAGTCGATCAGGAGCTCGGCGAAGGTCCGGCTCTGCGGGTAGGACCAGAAGTCGCCGATCCGCTCGGCCCGCTGGGGGTCGGGCATCATCAGGACGTGGAGCAGTTCGGCACGGGCCGCCTTGGGGAGGGCGTCGAGACGCTCCTGGAGTCGGCGCTCGAGCTGAGGCCTTAGCATTCTCCGGATACGCAACTCCGTGACTCCATACATCTCGGCCAGCGCTTCGATCGTCACCCCGTTGTTCGCATAGGCCCCGCGAATCTCCCGTTGGAGTTCCTCAGAGCTCGTCTCCAGTAGGTGACGATTGAGGTGGTATTCCCGCATTCGTCCCGGCAGACAGGTACGGCAGCGAGGCTCCCGATCGGCCACCGCCGTGTAGGTGTTCGCCGGGCTCATCGGGTGCCCACAGGGGAAGACATCGTCCGCCATCACTCGCTTGATAGACACCCTATCAGCGCTTGTGGTCGGCCTCGCGCAGCATGCCGACGAACACCGCCCGGAGCGTCCGGTCCTCCTCGCAGAGGATCAGAAGCTCGACGAAGGTGCGATCTGTGGGTTTGCCGGAACCTCCTTGACGACCGATGTTCTGCTCTGGACGATTCGGCGCATGGCGGTGGGTCTCGGTCTTGTGCTGGTCCTTCTCGGTGTCGCCATGCTGGTGAACTATGAACGCATTGATGCGTGGCAGCAGAGACGGTTCCCCCGACGTCCGATCACTCCGACGAGATGACAGGGCGCGGCGCTCGTCGTGTTCGGAATGGCGGTTCTCATGTCCCATGACGTCGAGGGCCACTGTGTCAGACACGCCGGCCGCGAGCAGCAGCGTGGCCGCCCCGTGTCTCAGGGAATGAAACGTGACGCCCGCGACGCCATGCCCCTTCGCGAAGCGTCGCCAGCTGGTCGAGGAGCTCGCCGGTAGCCATGGATCGGTACGGCATCGTCGTTCAAAGAGGCGTTTTCCAATGGTGGACGACCTGAAGGTGACGGTCACGGAGAAGCCACGGAGCCTCGATCCCGTCGCTACGGAACTTGGTGACCCGTCTATGGACAGGGAGCCGTCGTGGGCGCAGCGACCCAACCCCGGTCCCAACGCGAGGGCTCGACCAGGGCTGGGCCGTCTGCGCGCCACACCACCATTCAGGGAACCGGTGGTGCAACCGGAATCACGAACACCGTCAACGCGCAGTTCTCCAACGCCGCCGTCGGGTTGTTGTTGGTGTTTTCCCCGCCTCCGTGCGGCCCAGGCACCGGATCGGTGCGTGCGTCCACGAAGACGTTGTATGCGCCAGGGTCGACGTCGTCGAATGACCACATCACCGTTCCGCTGTCGTGTATCCCAGGATCGCTGCCCACACCCCACTCGAATGGTGTGCTCGCGAGGAAGTTGCCCGCGTCGTCATGGACCTGGAAGTTGAGGAGTAGTTCCGTGTTGGCTTCCAGGCCGGACCACTCAGAGGTGAAGTAGACGAGTAGGTTTGAGGGGACTGCGACGGTGACCCTCGTCGGCAAGACCGGTGGCACACCGAAGGAGTCAACGGCTGCACAGATCTCCCCGCCCGGGGGGCCGGTAGTCGTATAGACGTCGCTTGGGGTTACACCGTGGCTAGTCGATGTCTGGCCGACACCGAGGCCAGGAAACATCAACGCGAGTACCGCGACGACCGCTGCCACCACGGCGACAGCCGTGGAAGCCCTGAATCCTGAAGGCCTTCTCATTTCCATTCCCCTCTCCTGAATCGAGCCCGGCTCCAGGTTTGAGGGCAATGCCAGGCCACCATTCAATTGGAGTCGGCTCGCTCGGGGCGCGTGGCACTTTCTGCGGGCAGCAGGATTCCCGAATCCGCCGGGGGGGACCGAGGGCTGGGGAGACCGAAGCCGACGATCATATGTCTGCCTCTCTGATCAGGACGCTACATCTCTCGATGTGCGGTACCTGGAACCGGCTGCGCGTCACGACCCACAAGGCTCCGTACAGCCCCATCTCGCGCTTCCTCGAAGAACGCCTCGAAGGTCACAGGCGGCGACGCGGCCTCGTGGACTTCCATCCCCGCCGGGCCGAGCCGCGCCTTCTCGCTCATCCTGTAAAGAACAACCTTCGGGGACCACGGATCGCCTACACGGGTGTGCGATCTTCTCCCACCCAGTGTCTACCCCTCGTCCTCCCGCAGCATCCAGACGAGCACGGCCCGCAGGACCCGGTCCTCTCCTCGCGGTCGATCAGGAGCTCGGCGAAGGCGCGACTCTCAGGGCAGCCCCAGAACTCTCCGATCCGGTCAGCTCGCTCGAAGTCGAGGAGCATGAGGACGTGGAGCAGCTCGGCGCGGGGTGCGGGGCCGAGCGCGTCGAGGCGCTCCGCTCCCGGAGTCGGCGCTCGAGCTCGTCGGGACGCAACTGCTCTCAAGCCTTGAGCGTGCCGGATAGTTGGGGCTGCATCATCGAACGACCGCGCCGACCGCGACAGCGAGGAGGACCACTAATGCGATGGCGGCCAAGACGAGGATCACCTTCCGCCACTTTGGCTCGCTCGGCGGTTGAGTGAAACGTGGGTCCTTCACATGGTCGAACGGCGGAAGCATTGCTGGGCGAGCATACGCTCAGAAGTTCGGCGCGGGGAGCCGGCCCGAGGGCGTCCAGGCACTCCCGGAGGCGGCGCTCGAGCTGATCGGGTCGCCCGGCCAGAGCTTGGGAGTTCTGGTCAACACTTCGGGTCACAGTCTGCCTTTCCTACACCGTTATGACTCGGCCTATCTCATCCCGACAACCGAGTTCTACCAGCGGCAACGGACAAAACGGGACGAGCCGGGACCCAGCAGGACATGCCGGATTGCCCTCTCAAGGTGGAGACATGGGTTCGACCTCGTTGGGACTACGAGGAAAACCGCAGGTCACGCGGCGAATTGCGTTTTGTACAGACCTGATGGGGGTGGACTGGCGTCGCCAGATCCCGCCAGATCCCGCTCGGGTCGACACCCGGCGAGGGCCGTCAGATGGATCGGTATCTCGTACCACACCTCGTCCAGTTGGACGTTTGTTTGGGACGCCTGGATGGCCCAGGCCAGGTGTCAGATCGGGAGGGAGAACCCTCCGTCGACGACGATCGTCTGGCCGACGATCATCTCGGCCTCGGGAGAGCACAGGAAACGGACGACGGCCGCGATGTCCTCAGCCGTGACCATGCGGCCCGCCGGGGTCCGCTCGAGCGCCGCCGCAACCATCTGCTCCGCGTTTGGGAAATGGTCGAGCGCTTCCGTCCGGACGGTGCTGGCCGAGACGCAGTTCACCACGACGTGCTCGGGCGCCAGCTCGACGGCCAGGTAGCGCGTTAGGGCCTCGAGCGCGGCCTTCGAGACGCCGACGCTCGTGTAGTTCTCGTTCACCCGGATCGCGCCGAGGCTCGAGATGCTGACGATGCGCCCCCCGCCTCGCCGCCGGAACTGGGGAAGGGCGGATTGCGCCAGCAGCAACAGCGCCCGCGCGTTGATATTGAGCGTCCAATCCCATCCCGACGGCTTGAGTTCCATCGACGGCTTGTTCGACCCGGAGGCCGCGTTGCTGACGACGAAGTCAAGACCGCCGAACTCTACGACGACCCGCGTCACCATGTTCGCGACGCGTTCGGGGCCGCGCAGGTCCGCTTTGATGGCGATTACGTTCGCGCCGCTCCTCTGGAGCTCGGCGACGGTCGCCTCCGCCGCCGCCGTCTGGCGCAGGTAGTTGATCGCGACCGCGGCACCGTTCTGCGCGAACATCGTGGCGATCGCGCGGCCGATCCCGCGCGAGCCTCCGGTCACGAGCGCGGCCTTCCCGTCGAAGATCACGGCTCGCGCCCCCAGCTCGCCCGCCGGAAAGCGACGACCGCGTTGTGGCCTCCGAAGCCAAAGCCGTTCGACAGCGCGACCTCGATCCTGGCCTCGGGCGCCTCGTTCGGCACGTAGTGGAGGTTGCACTCGAGGTCCGGCGTCACCTTGTTGATGTTGGACGGCAGGACGTCGCGGACAGCGAGGATCATCGCGATCGCTTCCACAGCTCCGGCCGCGCCGAACAGGTGACCCGTCATCGACCTCGTCGACGACACCGCGACGGAGTACGCGTGCTCGCCGAACACCGACCTGATGGCTCTCGTCTCGGACACGTCGCCGGCGGGCGTGGACGTGGCGTGCGCGTTGATGTATCCGACGTCCTCGGGGGTGACGCCCGCGACCCGCAGCGCGCGCTCGGTCGAGGGCATGGAGAGCTCGACAAGCTCACGGCGCGAGCGCTCGTCGATCACGATCCGGAGCTCGAACGTGCTATAGAGGCGGGGCGATTCGTGTCGCTCGCCCAGGCGGCGCACGAGGTGCGAACCTCCTGTGGAGAATCTGCCGGCCCTCGATGACGGTCCTGAGGAACGGGCTCGGCAGCTGGCGTCCCTTTCGTCCGGTTCCTGGCGGGACACAGATCCATACGGTGATCTGGAAGACCGATTACCCGGAAGACGGACTGGATGTGACCACCATCCCGGACACGATCTTCGGCCACCACGCCCTCAGAACCCTGACGTGACGCAGAAGTCGTTGTTCCTCCAATTGTTGTCGGAACCATCGTCGGCGGCGTCAACGAAGGCATCCACTCCTGCTGCATGTAACTGAACCACCACCCGTCACATCACCCCGAGCAGCATCGGCGTCATCCGCGGGCCCTCTACGGTTCGAGATGGATCGTGAGTTCCGTGCGGTCCTCGACGTCCGAGGCATCCGCCTCCCCGCGGGCGTTCTTGTACAACCCTGTCCCTCCCGTCACAGCGAGGACATATGGGCCGGATCCAGCCGGATCCTCGCCCTGAAGGATGATGTGGCCACCCGCCAGAGCGAGCACGTGCGTACACGCCCAGGTGCCCCTCTGCTGCTCGACTTCGATCCGGGTCATCGCAACGCAGTCACCGAGGCCGCGACCGACGCGCTCGCCACTGGCGGGATCCACCACCAGTGACCGAACGGCAACTCGGTCGCCGCTATCGATCCTGCCGTCGCGATCGAGATCGACGAACACCACGCGAGCGCCGGTGAGGTCAACTCGGATCTCCACCTGCGCTCCGGCGGAATTCATCCCGATCACTGCTCCCCCCGTCAGCGCAGCCGAGGTCAGCGCGCAAGCTGCCGCGAGACGCACCTTCCGCATCGTTCTCCCTCCCTCTCGAACGGTGTCCTCGGATGTAGCGTTCGATCTGGTTGATGCATGGCTCCAGCTGGATCGTGATCTCCGTGCGGTCGGGGCCGGGAGCGTCCACGACGTCCGCTTCACCGCGCGCGTTCCGGTACAGCCCGGTCCCACCCGTCAAGGCGAAGACCGAGGCCCCGTATCCGCCGGGATCTGTCCCTTGGATCGTGATGTCTCCGTCTGTCAGCGGATCAGACCCGTGCAGACCTGCGAGCCCCGGGGGTGGCTCGAAACTGACGACCCGTGTCATCGTGACGCAGTCCCAGAAGGCCAGACCGACGCGCTCGCCCGAGAAGGGATCCGCCAGCGGCCCCCGGACCGCGACGCGGTCACCCATCTCGTTTGTTCCATCGTGGTCGTAGTCGAGGCGCTCAAAGCGCAGGTCGCCGAATCTCTGGTCAACCCGGATCGGCTCCCCCTGGGCCCCGGCGGAGGTGATCCAAGCAGCACTCGACCCGTCACGGCCACCAACATCAGCCCACACACCGCCCCAAGCCGCATCCGCATCCCCACGGCAATCCATTCCCTCGACCCCTGGGTCCGTCCGCGCTCCTCCACGGCCATCGTTGGGGACTTCGTTCCCGGGTACGCCGCGGCGAGTGGTCCGATCAGTCGTGGATGGAAGACCGACCTCGCCTGGATCCGGCCACTCGTCCGATAACTCCCGACCTCGTGCATGAACCCCAAGGCAGTCCACAACGCATACATAAGGCTCCGCCCTTTCGACGCGCCGTTCGCCTCTGCAGCAGGAGGAGGCCGGTTCCCTCGAGGTGACAGGGAACCGCAAGCAGCCCCTCCCCGCTCGCGCGCCGGCCTCCACGGTCGCGCTGATTCCGCGTTCGTGATCGCGCTATCCGATCCGCGGGCACCGAGGTCGGGTTTAGGGACCGAGACGATCCGGAGTCCCCGATCTGGAAACCCCGAGCGCTACCACGCGGCGCTCTGCGGGCGCTGGCGTCCACCGAACGCGCGCGGGTCTAGAACGACCGCGGCGCGCCGGCCTCCCCAAGGCGCCGGGCGATCCCGGCGCCGACACCACCGGACGCCCCGGTCACCAGCGCGCTCCGAGATTCAGGAGCTCCGCGACGGGTGGCGCAGCTCCGGTCACCGCGGGAGCGGTTCGGGCCGGTGGCGGTGACCAGCCGCTGCGGCACCCAGTCCTCGACGTGGCTGAAGCCGTCGAAGCGCGCTCCCTGGAGGAGGACGCCGTCGTACAAGGAGCGGCGGTAGAACTTCACGTGGGTGAAGTCCTCGAACA
>DASXTX010000021.1:0-16426 GCA_036505195.1 Actinomycetota bacterium | reverse complement strand
CGCACGTCGTGGTACTGCAGGTCGATCAGCCGCAGCTTGGCGTCCGCCCACTCGAGGCCGTCCCGCTCGCGGTAGCCGTCGAGCAGCCGGTACTTCGCGACCCAGTCCAGCTCGCGGGAGAGCTGCATCGGGTCGTCCTCGAGCCCGGTCAGCACCGCCTCCCACCGTTCGAGCACCTCGAGGTTGTCCTCCGTCGTGTCCTCCTGCTCGACGTACTTCCGCGCGCGCTCGAGGTACTCCCACTGCATCTGCACCGCCGTGAGCCTGCGGCCGTCGGCCAGGCGGACGAGCGCCGTGCACGTGAGGTCCCGGGACACGTCGTGGAGCGACGGCACCGGCGTCGCCAGCCTGAGGTCGGGGACGTCATCGTCCTCGATCAGCTTCAACACCAGCGACGTCGTCCCGAGCTTCAGCAACGTCGCGACCTCGCACAGGTTCGCGTCGCCGACGATCACGTGCAGGCGGCGGTACTTCTCGGGGTCGGCGTGTGGCTCGTCGCGCGTGTTGATGATCGGACGCTTCAGGGTGGTCTCCAGGCCGACCTCGGCCTCGAAGAAGTCCGCGCGCTGTGTGACCTGGTAGCGGTCCCGAGACCGCTCGTCCCACGACGCCTCGCCGCCGAGCTTCCCCGCCCCGCAGAAGATCTGCCGGCTCACGAAGAACGGCGTGAGCCCCGCGACCAGGTTCGCGAACGGCACCTGCCGGTCGACGAGGTAGTTCTCGTGCGTCCCGTACGAGTTGCCCTTGCCGTCGCTGTTGTTCTTGTAGACGGCGAGCCGCTGCGCGCCGGGCATCGTGCGCCTGACCTCGTCGAGGGAGCGTTCGAGCACGCGCTCCCCGGCCTTGTCGTGGATCACGAGGTCGCGCGGCGTCACGCACTCGGGTGTCGAGTACTCGGGGTGGGCGTGGTCGACGTAGTAACGGGCGCCGTTCGGCAGGATCACGTTCGCGAGACCAAGATCCTCTTCGGAGGGCTCCCGCAGCTGGACCGGCTCGAACCCGCGCGCGTCGCGGAGCGGGGACTCCTGCTCGTAGTCCCAGCGGATCCGCCGGAGCGCGCCCGCGTACGTGCTGATCAGCAGCGAGGACGAGATCACCGGGTTGAACTCGGGAGACGCGACCGCGGAGATGCCGTACTCGGTCTCGGTGCCGATGACCTTGGGGATGGCCACCCCGCGACCTTACAGGTACTGGCCGGCGCTGACCCGCTCGACCTGCCTGCCCTCGCCGTCCCCGTCGCCGAGCAGGGTGCGCACGTAGACGATGCGCTCGCCCTTCTTGCCCGAGATCCGGGCCCAGTCGTCCGGGTTCGTGGTGTTCGGCAGGTCCTCGTTCTCCTTGAACTCGTCGCGGATCGCGTGCGACAGGTCCTCGGTCTTGATCCCCTTCTCCCCCGTGGACAGGAAGCGCTTGATCGCCTCCTTCTTCGCGCGGCGCACGATGTTCTCGATCATCGCGCCCGAGTTGAAGTCCTTGAAGTACAGGATCTCCTTGTCGCCGCTCGCGTAGGTGACCTCCAGGAACCGGTTGTCCTCGGCCTCCGAGTACATCCGGTCGATCGTTGACTGGATCATCCGCGAGGTCGTCACCTTCACGTCGCCGCTCGCGCGGGCGATGTCCTCGGGGTGGATCGGCACGGTCGGGTTCAGGTATTTGGCCATGATGTCGGCCGCCTGCCCGGCGTCCGGGCGCTCGATCTTGATCTTCACGTCCAGCCGCCCCGGCCGCAGGATCGCCGGGTCGATCAGATCCTCCCGGTTCGATGCGCCGATCACGATGACGTTCTTCAGCGTCTCGACGCCGTCGAGCTCGGACAGGAGCTGCGGCACGATCGTCGACTCGACGTCGCTCGAGATCCCGGTGCCGCGGGTCCGGAAGATCGAGTCCATCTCGTCGAAGAACACGATGACGGGCAGCCCCTCCTCGCTCCGCTCCTTCGCTCGTTGGAAGATCTGGCGGATCTGACGTTCGGTCTCGCCGACGTACTTGTTGAGAAGCTCGGGCCCCTTGATGTTCAGGAAGTACGAGTGCGCATCCTGCCGCCCGGTCCGCTCGCGCACCTTGTCGGCGAGCGACTTGGCAACGGCCTTGGCGATCAGCGTCTTGCCACAGCCCGGAGGCCCGTACAGCAGGACGCCCTTCGGCGCCTCGAGCTGATGCTCCTGGAAGAGCTCGGCGTACAGGAACGGGAGCTCGACGGCGTCGCGTATCGCCTCGATCTGTCCCTCGAGCCCGCCGATGTCCTCGTAGGACACGTCGGGGACCTCCTCGAGGACGAGCTCCTCGACCTCTTCCTTGGGCAGCTTCTCGAGCGCGACGTTGGACCTCGGGTCGATCAGCAGCGGATCCCCGGCGCGGATCTGCTCGTCGAGCAGTGCGGTACCGAGCGTGGCCACCAACTCCTCGTCGCCGCGTCCGATCACGATCACACGGTCGTCGCCCAATCGGTCCTTGACCTTGACCACTTCGCCCGCCCGGTCGGGCAGCAGCACCTCGACCACGTTGAGCGCCTCGTTGAGGATCACCTGGGCCCCCTTGCGCAGGCGGTCGGTCTCGAGATCCGGTGACACGTTCACACGCATCTTGCGGCCCGCGGTGAACACGTCGACCGAGCCATCCTCGTTGGTGCCGAGGTACACCCCGAACGACGCCGGCGGCTGGCTGAGCTTCTCGACCTCCTCGCGGAGCCCCTCGATCCGCTCCTTCTCGGCCTGCAAGGCGCCGGCGAGCTTCTCGTTCTGCGAGAGCGCGCGAGACAGATCCGAACGCGCCTCGAGGAGCTTGTCCTCGAGCAGCTTGACCTGGCGGGGGGCGTTCGTGAGCCGGCGGCGAAGGAGGGAGACCTCGTCCTCGAGGAAGCGGACCTGCGTCTGGAGCTCGTGGACCTGTTTCTCGAACTGTTCCTGCTGTTCGCGTGGATCGGGCTCCGGCATCTCCTTCACCTCCCGCCGGTGCGGAAGCATACCCCCGGTCTTCACCGCGACCGATGAAGACGGGGGAGGTCTCTTGGCCTATGCATACGGTCTTCGGCCGGCGCGGCGCCTTACCTGAGCGCTTTTTCAGACACGACGGGCCAGGGTGATGAAACCGGTGTGCGCCACCATCCGCTGATCCGGTCGCACGCTCCGAGCGGTCACGTGCCACGAGCGGTGCAGCACCTCGAACGTCTCCAGGTGCTCGTACGCGTTGCGCTGCAAGGCAAGCACTAGCTGTTGCACCTGGTTCGTCGTCGGCAGGTACCCGCAGAAGATGGCGCCCGCGTGCATGACGGTCGAGAGCGGCTCGAGCGTCTCCCACGGCTCGGGGAGGTCCAGGATCGCGCGATCGAACGTCTCGCCGCTCCCCCCGACGTCGCGCACGTCTCCCTCGCGGAGCTCGAGCCAGTCGGGCGCCTTCCCGAAGAAGGACTCGATGTTGCGCGCGGCGCCCTCCTGGAACTCGCGCCGCAGGTCGTAGGACACCACCAGGCCCTCGGGTCCGGTGGCCCGGCAGAGGGCGAGCGTGAGCGACCCCGAACCCGTCCCGGCCTCCAGGACGCGTGCGCCGGGGAAGACGTCGGCCCCGACCAGGATCGCGCCGACGTCCTTCGGGTAGACGAGTTGGGCGCCCCTCGGCATCTTCAGCACGAAGTCGGCCAGGCGCGGCCGGAACGCCCGGAACGCCATCCCGGTTGCCGAGTGCACGAGGGTCCCCTCGGGCGACCCGATCAGCAGGTCGTGCGGCAGTCCTCCGCCGTGGGAGTGCCAGGTCTCGCCGGTCTGGAGCGTGAGCAGGTACCGACGGTCGCGCTGGTCCACCAACAGGACCTTCTCCCCCGCCTCGAAGGGCCCGTTCATCGACGGAGCATCCCGTAGATCTCGACCGGCATGACCTCGTCGGACAACGCCTCGGCGGTCTCACGATCGTCGGCCCGCCCCTCCGGCGAGCCTCGTTCGTGCCGCGGCGCCTCGAGCCGCTCACCCAGGACCTGCGCCTGCGCGCGGCAGAACGCGCAGAACCTGCCCGTCGTCGGCTGATCACAGCGCTCGCACCCGACCAGCCGGACCTCGTCCTGCGTCGCGAACAGCGGCGCCGCCCGCTCGAGGTACCCGAGGAAGAACTGGGCCTTGGTCCCGGGCGACGTGGATTCGAGCTGGTTCATTGCCTCCTTGTAGCGGAGCTGCGTGTTGCCGCCAACGAGCGGACACTCCTCCACCACGTAATCGATCCCGCGCAGGAACGCGAACGCCGCGGTCTCGAGCTCCGAGAGCCGGTACAGCGGCTTGACCTTGCGCGCGAACCCCTCCTCCGCGGGCAGCACCGGCGACTGACGCGCGATGTAGTCCGTCTGCCACCGCAGGGTGTTGCCGAGCAGGGTGGCGGCCTCGTCGTCGAGGTTGTGCCCGGTCGCGATCGCGTCGTACCCGCCCTCGCGTGCGGCCCGGTTGAAGACGTAGCGCTTGGACAGCCCGCAGACCGCGCAGGTCGACCGAGAGCCCTTCTTGCCGGCGGTCGGCACGTCGAACCCGTAGTCGCGCGCCAAGTCGACCTCGACCAGGTGCGCGTCGCGTTCGCGTGCGAAGGCCCGGGCGACTTGGTGCGACCGCTCCGAGTACTCGCCGATCCCAAGGCCCAGGTACAGCCCGTCGGTCCGGTAGCCGAGCTCGAGCAGGACGTCCCACAGGGCGAGCGAGTCCTTGCCGCCCGAGACCGCGACCAGGATCCTGTCCGTGGGCTGGAACATGTCGTGCGCCTCGATCGCGCGCTTGACCTGCTCGCGCACGTGGCGCAGGAAGCATCCGGCACAGAACGCTGCGTTGTGCCGACGGATCTCGACGACGGCGGGCGCCTTGCAGCGCCGGCACTTCATCCGGTTCCCGGAGCCGCCGCTGATCACCGGGCGGATCTCGATCACGTCGGTCTCGCCGACCCGATCCTCGCGCGTGAGCAGCTCGCGCTCGCGGATCACGAGCACCGTATCGGGATTGATGCCGAGCTCGCCGAGGACGTCGTGGATCTTGCGGCCGCCGGCGAGCTCGACCTCCCGGTCGGGGTTGCGGAGCCTCACCTTCACGCAGGTCAGGCTAGCGCACCGCCGGCGCCGGCAGGAGCCGCGACGCTCGGATCAGGCGGTCGGGACCGGGTTCACACCCAACTTGACCGTAACCTCGTCCTGGGAGCCATCGGCGTGGACGATGCCCACGTTGACCTCGTCGCCTGGCCGATGCGATCGGATCAGCCCGCCCAGCTGTTCGGAGTCGGTCACCGTCCGGCCGTCGAACCGCACGATGGTGTCACCGACGACGATCCCCGCGTCGTCGGCGGGGCCGCCGCCCACGACGTCGACGATGACGGCGCCCCGATCCACGGGCGGAGCGAACTGGAACTGGACCTGTGGATCGGAGGCCGGGCCGGAGCTGATCCCCATGAACGCAACAGGCTGTGATGGGTGCTCGGCGGCCTGGAAGATCGTCGGCTTGACCGAATCGATCTGGATCGCGAACCCGATGTTCTCGGCCTGGTTCGCACCCGCCGAGTTGATCCCGACGACCTGCCCGTCCATATTGAGCAGCGGTCCACCGGAGTTCCCGGGGTTGATGGCCGCATCGGTCTGGATCACGTGGTCGTAGACGCGGGTCTGGTCGGCGCCACACTCCGAGACCGGACATCCCGTGTCCTGGACGTCGATCTGCCTCGTCAGCGAGGAGACGATCCCCGCGGTCACCGAGGGGCCGCCCTCGAGGCCGAGGGCGTATCCAACGGCGACGACGCGTTGCCCGAGCTGCAGTGCATCCGAGTCGCCGAGCGTCACGGTCGGCAGGTCGTTGGCATCGATGTCGAGAACCGCGAGGTCGGCTCCCACGTCGCCCCCGATCACACGGGCGTCGTACTGAACGGGGTCGTCGGCCGACGTCAGCACCGTGACCTTCGAGGCGTTCTCGACGACGTGGTAGTTCGTCACGATGATGCCGTCCGAGCGCACGATGAACCCCGTGCCCTCTCCCCGACCGCCGCCCGTGTCGACGACGACGTTCACGACCGCCGGCAGGACGCTCTTCACGACGTTCACGACGGCATTCTTGCCGCTCGAGAGGACCGGCTGCGAGGAGGGGAAGTTCGCCGCCGGAGAGCCGTTCGTCTGGGGTTGCGTGGTGGGGGTGTTGGTGCTTCCCGTAGTGCATGCGGACAAGGCCAGCGCCGCTACGGCGCCGAGCGCGAGGAGGGCACGCCTCATGGTCATGGCTCCAGTCTGCCGGGTTCAGGCTCCATTCGGCACGCGGCATCCCCACGTTCACCGATGCGTCTGAACGTTGCTTGAGAGTCTCGAACGGGGCGGCTGGCGCCCGCACGATCGCTACGCGATCGTCACATCCGACGGGGTCGGGCGCGGGAGCAACCCGGCGCCCTGGACCACTCTCGGGATCGCCTCCTCGTGGTTGATCGTCATCAGGTGGATCCCCGAGATGCCGGGGATCTCTCGCACGGCCTCGACGATCTCGAGCGCGATCCGGATGCCCTCTTCCTTCTGCGCCTCGGGCGGGAGCGACGCCATACGCTCGATCACCCCGTCGGGCACATCGATGCCGGGGACCTGGTCGCGCAGGTAGCGCGCACCCGCCGCCGAGTTCGGCACGAATACCCCCGCGAGCACCCACACGTGGTCGAGCAGCCCGAGCTCGCCGCACCGCGACATGAACAGCCGCAGCTTGTCCAGGTTGAAGCAGATCTGGGTCTGGATGAACTCGACACCCGCCTCGATCTTCGTGCCGAGCCGCATCGGCCGGAACTCGAGCGGCGGCGCGAACGGGTTCTCGACGGCGCCGATCAGGAAGCTCGGCGCGTCGGTCAAGGCCCGGCCCGACAGGTAGGTGCCCTCGTCGCGCATGATCGTGGCCATCCTGATCAGCTGGACGGAGTCGAGGTCATAGATCGGCTTGGTCTCGGGATGGTCGCCGGCGCTGACGTCGTCCCCGGTCATGCACACGACGTTGCGCACTCCGAGCGCGGCCGCGCCGAGCAGATCGGCCTGCAGGGCGAGCCGGTTGCGGTCCCGGCAGACCAGCTGCATCACGGGTTCGACCTCCTGGTCCAGGAGCAGCCGGGCCGCGGCGATCGCCGCGATGTGCGCATGGGCGGCGCTGTTGTCCGTGCAGTTCACGGCGTCGACCTTCCCCCGGAGGGTCCCGGCGAGCTCGGTGACGCGCGCCGGGTCGGCCGAGTCGCTCGTCTGGAGCTCCGCCGTGACGACGAATTCGCCGGCTTGGAGCAGACGGTGCAGGTGGCTGCGCGGGGCCTCGTCCGTCATGCGGCGGCGGGACTCACGACCGAGATCCGCGTCCGGAGCCGGTCCAGCCCGCCGGCACCTGCCGATCGCGCCCCGTCACCAGGTTCTCCCACGACGACGTCCCCTGCAGGCGCCAGTCGACGGGCGGCTCCACGTGCTGGATGTGGTCACGCCACAACGGCAGGCGCCGCGAGCCCTCCCAGGCCGAGACCCAGACGCACTTCATCTCGGGCAGCACCTCACAGCTCCCGTCCTGCAGCGTGCCGCCGCAGGGGCCGTTCCGGAGGTTCTTCGGGCAGCGCATCGGGCACGACAGCCCCGTCGAGTGCAGGATGCATTGTCCGCACATGCGACAGTCCCAGACGGTCTCCTTCGTGACCCGTTCGACGAGCAGGAGGACCCGCCGGAACCCGGTGGGCGGAGGCGCCGTCTGCGGCGGCCTCCGGTCGATCCTGGTTGCCTCCATCTGCGCTCCCTGGCTGCGCTCCCTGGCTGCTCCCTCGGTCGGAGCGCCCCGCTACCCTACCCGCGCAGGGAGGCCGCCGGGACCTCCTTGCGAGCGTCGATGAACGGGATCGCGGCGGTCGTGACCGAGATCGGCCCATGCTCGGATTCCACATCGAGGCCGGTCCCGGGGCCGGCGAGGTCGATCGGGACCCACGCGTACCCGATGTTCCTCTCAAGGCGGGGTGACCAAACGGCATCGGTGACCCGGCCGACCTGCTCGCCGTCGCGAACCACCGGCCAGAACCACGAGAGCTCGGCCTTGAGCTCGTCGCCCGACCATTCGACCCCCACGAGTTTGCGATCCACGCCCTTGGCCTTGAGGGCCTCGAGCGCCGCCTTGCCGATGTAGTCCTGCGGTTGCTCCTCGACCAGGTGTTCGAGACCCATCAGATGGAGCGGCGTGTCCTCGTGGGTCATATCCGAGTTGTAGTTCATGATCCCGGCCTCGATGCGCCGCGCCTCGACCGGCGCGACCGGCCGGATGCCGAACTCCTCCCCCGCCGCGAAGACCGCGTCCCACAGGTCGTCGCCCCGGCCCGGGTCGAGCAGGTTGATCTCGAACCCCTGGACCGCCGTCCATCCCGTCCGGCTGATCAAGACCGGGATATCGCCAACGTCGAACCAGTCACACCAGTAGTACTTGAGGTCGAGGACGGCGGGTCCGACGAGCTTCTCGAGCGTCTTGGCGGCCTTCGCCCCCTGGACCTGCATCGGGTACGCGTGGGGGTACGACACCTCGACGTCGAGGTTCGACCGCGCCGCCGCGCCGAGCGCGTACAGCCCGGCGTCCGAGTCAGCGAGCTGCATCCACCACCGATCCTCGCCGACGTGGAGCAGCACCGGATCGTTGAGGATCCCACCGTCCGGGGCGGTCACGATCATGTACTTGCCCTGCTTCACGGCGCACCTCGTCAGGTCCCTGCACGTGAGCGAGTCGACGAAGCGGTCTGCGTCCGGGCCCGAGATCTCGACCGTGCGCTCGACAGCCACGTCCCAGACGGTGACGTCGTTCAGCAGGGCCCAGTACTCGACCACGGGGTCGTCGAAGTACGCGGGCAGGAGCATGTGGTTGTAGACGTCGTACGCGGTGCAGCCCGCGCGCCGGGTCGCGTCGAAGAACGGGGATCGTCCGTACCAGGGTCCGAAGTAGATCGTTGCGCTCTGCTCGAGCATCTCCTGCCGTTCGTTCACCATCCGGGCAAGGCCCCTTTCGATCCCTTCGGCCGGGCGCCTCGGGACTTTGAATCATCGTTCAATCCCCGCCCAGCCGCAAGCCTGGCAGCGACCACGGGCGAGACGGTTCGGCTGAACGGCGCTTCAGCTCGGAGCCGGGGGCCTCAGGAGACCGGGATCTGCTTGCTCGGGTCGACGAACGGCATCTCGACCACGGTCCCCGAGCGCGGACCCCACTCGGTCTCGACGGTGAGTCGCTCGCCGAGCGTCGACCGCTTCACCGGTAGCCACGCGAAACCGATGTTGCGCTCGAGACGAGGCGAGTAGATCGCCGAGGTCACCCTGCCGATCTCCTCTCCCCCGTCCACGATCGGCCACTTCAAGTTGTTGAGCTCGGGGAACGGTTCGCCGTCGAGCTCCACGCCGTTGATCTGGCGGCGCACGCCCCGCTCCTTGATCGCGCGGAGAGCTCGCATCGAGATGCTGGCGTCATCCGAGAGGTCCCAGTCCACCAGCCGCTCGAGTCCCATCTCCAGCGGGTCGTTCTCGTAGGTCATGTCGGCGCCCCAGTTGAAGATCGCGCCCTCGATCCGGCGGATGTCGCTCGGGCCCGTCGGGCGGATCTCGAACTCCTCCCCCGCCTCCATGATCGCGTCGTAGACCTCGACTCCCTTGGTCGTGTCGGTGAGGTACACCTCGTAGCCGACCTCCGAGGTCCAGCCGGTACGGGTGATCACGACCGGCGCCCCGGCGATCTTCGCCTCGGTCCAGAAGTAGTAGCGGAGGTCGAGGATCTCGGGACCGATCAGCTTGGCCATCAGGTCCTTCGACTTCGGCCCCTGGACCTGGAGCGGCGCGACGTCAGCCTCGCGGATCGTGACGTCGAGGTCCGGGTACGCGTTCTTCAGCCCGCGGGCGAACAGGAGGGCGTCCGAAGACGCGAGGGCGAACCAGAAGGTGTTCTCGTCCATCCGCGTGAGGACCGGGTCGTTGATGATGCCCCCGTCGCTGTCGCAGATCAGCACGTACTTGCCCTGCCCGACGGCGCACCTCGACAGGTCGCGCGGCGTCAGGAGCTGGGCGAACCGGAACCCATCGGGGCCACTGATCTCGAGGCAGCGCTCGACCGCGACGTCCCAGAGCGTCACGCCGTTGAGGAGGGTCTCGAACTCGGATTCGAACGAGTCGAATCGGATCGGGAAGTACATGTGGTTGTAGACCGTGTAGCCCTTCGGGTCGTGCCTCTGCGCAGCCTCGTGGTACGGCGTGCGGCGGTTGCGTGCCCCGCGTTGCACCTGGCTCATGTCGAAGGCCATGACGGAACCTCCTCGGCTCGGTGGGTGCATCGGCCCGATCGGGCCGCGGCTATGGTGCGTCCGGCCCCGCGACCTGGCAACGAGCCCCCGTGACCGTTGGTCAGCGGAAGCCCGACTTCAGGCCGGCCCCTCGGCATCGTAGACGCGCTCGCCGTCGACGAACGTGAGCATGACGGAGGCGTCGGCGATCTCCTCCACCGGGTGCGCGAACAGGTCCCGGTCGAGCACCGCGAGATCCGCCCGCTTCCCGACCTCGATCGACCCGGTGAGATGGTCGAGGTGGTTCACGTAGGCGCTGTTGATCGTGAACCCGGCCAGCGCCGTCGGGAGGTCGATCCGCTCGTCGGGCAGGAACGGCTCGCCGTTCCCGCCGTCGTACTCGTAGGCGTTCGGGGCGGTCCGGTTCACCGCGACGTGCATCTCCCACAGTGGGTTCGCGGACGAGACCGACCAGTCGCTCCCCATCGCGAGCACCGCCCCCGAACGCACGAGGTTCGCGAACGGGTACTGCCACGCAGACCGCTCGGGACCGAGGAACGGGATCGTGAGATGCAGCATCTGCCCCTCGTTCGCCGCCCACAGCGGCTGGGCGTTCGCGATCACGCCGAGCTCCCGGAAGCGCGGGACGTCGTCCGGGTGGACGACCTGGATGTGCGCGATGTGGTGACGGTGGTCGTTCGGGCCGTTCGTCACACGGGCCGCCTCGAACGCGTCCAGCGCCTCCCGGACCGCGCGCTCCCCGATCGCGTGGACGTGGACCTGGAACCCCTCGGCATCTAGGAGGGTGACACCCGCCTTCAGATCCTCGGCCTCGACGAACGACATCCCGTAGGTCTGCGTCGGCCGACCATCAGCGTCCAGGTACGGCTCCAGGACGGCGGCCGTGTGGTTCTCGATCACCCCGTCCTGCATGATCTTCACGGACGTCGCGCGGAACCGGCCCGCTCGGCCGCGTTCCCGGAGCGCGATCAGATCCTCCACCTGCTCGATGCCGCGATGCCGGTCCCACCACAGGGCTCCGACGACCCGCGCGGTGAGCTCCCCCGAACGCGCGAACGACACGTAGGTGTCCAACGACGGATCGTGCCCGCCGACGATGGCGTCCTGCCACGCCGTGATCCCGAGGGAGTGGAGGTAGGTCTGCGCGGTTCGCAGGCCGTCGATCCACTCCTCGGCCGAGGGCTCGGGGACGAATTTCTCCACCAACTCGAAGGCGCCTTCGTGGAGGGTTCCGGTCGGCTCCCCATCCTCGTCGCGCACGATCCACCCGTCGACCGGGTCCGGCGTGTCCCGGCTCACCCCCGCGATCTCGAGCGCGCGCGAGTTCACCCACACGCTGTGGCCGTCGCGACTCCACAGCCGCACCGGTCGGTCGCCGACGACACGATCCAACGGTTCCTTCGGCGGGTTCCCGGACGGGAACACGTCCATCGACCAGCCTGCGCCCACGATCCACGCGTCGTCGGGATGCGCCGCCGCGTACTCACGCACGATGCGTTCGTACTCGGGCAGGGAGTACGCCTCGGACAGGTTGCAGTGCAGCATTTCGTAGCCGCTCGACGGTGGGTGGACGTGCGCGTCCTGGAACCCGGGCAGCAGCATCCTGCCCCCGAGATCCACGACCTCCGTCCCCGGACCTATCAGCTCCCGGACGTCTGCGTCGGTTCCGACCCCGACGATCCGTCCCTGCGAGACGGCGACCGCGCTCGCCCAGCGCCGGGCGGCGTCCATCGTGTAGACGCGGCCGTTCACCAACGCGAGGTTCGCGGCTGCGTTCTGATCCATACGTGGTCCCCTCCCGGTCGGTGCTCCAGACACGGAGCGCGCAGAGCATAGCGAGCGTCCCCGTGGCATGCGCCGCCGACGACGACCCCGGGGATACCGAGCCTCCGCCCGTCCCGCGTGATCGCTAGGCCAGCGCGACGAGCTCGAGCAGCTCGTCGTCCCAGAGCGCGAGCTCGCCCTCGGGCATCCTCAGGACCTTGTGCGGCGAGAGCGCCTGCACGAACCCGACGTCATGGCTCACCAGCACCATCGAACCCGACCAACCCGCGAGCGCCTCCGCCACCGCCGTCCGCGATGGCGGATCCAGGTTGTTGGTCGGCTCGTCGAGGAGCAGGAGGTTCCGCCGACCCGTCACGAGCTGCGCGAGCGCGAGCTTCGTCTTCTCCCCACCCGAGAGCGTGCCGGCGTCCTGGAACGAGACCCGGCCGGTGAGGCCGAACATCCCGAGCAGGCCGCGCAGGTCCTGGTCCGATGAGTCCATCGACTCGGCGCGGACGTGGGCGAGCACCGGCTCGCCGTCGCGGATGCCCTCGTGCTCCTGCGCGTAGTAGCCCAGCGAGACGCCGTGCCCGAGGCGGAATCGCCCCGCGTCCGCGGTCGTGACGTCCGCGAGGATCTTGAGCAGGCTCGTCTTGCCGGCGCCGTTCAGACCCATGATCAACAGCCGCTCACCCCGGGCCACGTGGAACCCGATGCCCTCGAACACCGGCGGGCCACCGTAGCCCTTGGCGAGCCCCTCGGCCTCGAGCACGACCGCCCCCGCCCTCGGGGGCTCGGGGAACCGGTAACGCACGACGCGTTCGCGGGCCGGCGCATTGACGACGCGCTCCTCGAGCCTGCGGACGCGGCTGTCGAGCGCCTTCGCCTTCCTGGCGCGCTTGACGGTCTGCCCGCGCATCGAGTCCGCGAGCGTCTTCAGGCGCTTCACCTCGGCCTGCTGACGCCCGGCGAGCGCACCGAGGCGCGTCTCGTCGGCGCGGCGAGCCGCCCGGTACTCCGAGTAGGTCCCCCGATACTGCACGACGCCGTCGCGGTCCAGGTGCAGGATCCGGGTGATCGCGCCGTCGAGCAGGCCCAGATCGTGGCTCACGACCACGAGCGCGCCGCGGTACGCGGCGAGGAACCTCATCAGCCAGTGCTTGGCGTCGCTGTCGAGATGGTTCGTCGGCTCGTCCAGCAGCAGGAGGTCCGAACCCGAGAACAGGATCCGGGCGAGCTCGAGGCGGCGGCGTTCCCCTCCGGAAAGAGCCCGGACCGGCAGGTCCAGGCGGTCGTCGGGAAGACCGAGCCCGGCTGCGATCCGGTGCGCCTCCGCCTCGCCGGAGTAGCCACCGGCCGCCCGGTACCGCTCTTCGAGCCGGGTGAAGCGCGCGACGTTCGGCTCGCTCGGGCGCTCCTCCATCGCGAGGCGGAACTTCTCCAGGCGCTCCGCCATCTCCTGGAGCCCGCGGGCCCCCAGAACATGTGCGAGCGCGGAGTGCGCATGGGTCTCCCGTCCGCGCGGCTCTTGCCGAAGGTAGCCGAGCCGGCCGCGGACGATGGCTCGGCCGGCGAGCGGAGGCTCGTCACCGGCGATCACGTCGAGCAGGCTCGTCTTGCCGGCCCCATTGCGTCCCACGACGCCGGTCTTGTCGCCGGCGCGCAGCGACAGGGTCAGGCCCTCGAGGATCGGGGTGCCGGCGACCTCGACGGACAGGTCGGTGACCTCGAGCATGCTCATCGAGCGCTCCGAGGTGTCGGCTGGGTCGAGCGATCGAACATGAGGTCGTCTCCTGGTCGGGGTGTGCGTCACGGAGCGCCGGTCGGCGCAGGTCGTGCCCGGGAGATCGACCTCAACTCACGGGCGGAGTGTAGCAACGAGCCACCCCCGAGGGAACCAACGCCGGCGCGCGGCGCACCCTCACGCCCGTAGCATGGCGGCGTGGATCGAGCCCAGGGGTTCCTGTTCGACCTCGACGGCACGCTCGTCGACAGCGTCTACCAGCACGTGCTGGCATGGCGTCTCGCCCTGGACCGCGCCGGGATCGACCTGTCGGTCTGGCGGATCCACCGCAAGGTCGGGATGAGCGGCGGCCTGTTCGCGAACGCCCTCCTGCGGGAGACCGGTCGCGAGGTGACCGATCAGCAGGCCGGCGAGCTCCGGCGCCTGCACGCCGAGGCGTACGCCGAGCGCTCGACGGAGGTCCGCCCGCTGCCGGGCGCGCGCGAGCTCCTGTCACACCTGACCTCGACCGGTGTGCCGTGGGCGATCGCGACGAGCGGCTACCGCGAGTCTGCCGGCCCGACACTGGAGCTGCTCGAGCTCCCGGAGGACGTGCCCGTCATCACGCGCGACCTCGTCGAACGGGCCAAGCCGGATCCCGATCTGTTCCTCGCCGCGGCCGACGCGCTGGGCATGGCCGCCGAGAACTGCGTCGTCGTCGGCGACAGCGTCTGGGACCTGCTCGCCGCCCGGCGGGCGCGGTCCCTGGGGATCGGCGTGCTGTCCGGCGGCTACGGCCTCGAGGAGCTCGAGCGCGCAGGCGCGTACCGCGTCTACGACGACCCGGCCGACCTGCTTCGTCACCTCGACGAGATCGGCGTCCGCTAGCCAGTACGGGCGCATGCCCCGGGCTCGATGCAAGATCGGTGACGTTCATCACCCTCGACAGGGGAACCCGCAGCCGCGTCGGTGCGAATGGCAAAGGTAGGGATCAACGGGGTTCGCGAGTGAAGGAGGTTCGAGATGGACAGCTCGAGCGGGATGAAGCGGCGCGGCGGTTGGACCTGGAAGACGTGGCTCGGGATCGCCCTCGGGGTCGCGGTGCTCGTGGCGGTGATCCTGATCGCCGCGAACGCCGGCAGCGGTTCGGGCGGCATCTACTGATCGGTCCAGGGTCCTCCGCGACCGGCGAACGATGACAGTCGTCGGGATAGACCTTCCGGCAGCCGAGAGCGTAGGCTGGGCGTGGTTCCGTCACCAGGGGGGTCGCGATGAAGAAGTTCCTCATTGGGATGCTGATCGTTGGTGGCGTGATCGCCGCCGTCACGATCATCATGAGGAGGCGTTCGGGCTCGGGCGTGGATGACTGGGACTCGCTCGCCGAGGACTCGTACAGCCGCGTGTCGCAGTCAGCTTCAAGGGCCGCCGATGCCGCGAAGGACTCGGTGTCGAAGGCGACCGACGCCGCGACGAACGCCTGAGCGCTGGACGCGGACGAGGCCCACACTCGGGCTTTCTCGACCACGGCGGCGGACCGCCAATCCAAGCACTCGAGCACAATGCGGCCGGCCAGGCGCACGCGGGCGACGGGCATGGCGACGCGGGTTCGGGCGCTACGGGGGGCTGGGCAGCCGACGTCAGCCCCGGCACCCGATCCGCTCGCGCGGTGACGCGGCCGCGAAGACGCCGAAGACCTAGGACCGGGACAGGCCGCGCTCCAGGTCGGTGTGCGCGAGCGATGAACGGCTACCCGGGGTCCAGCACAGGACCGGGTCCGGTGCGCGAGATCAAGCTCGGCCTTCCCCGAGTCCGAGGGTGCTGTGCCGAAAACCACCCGAAGGTAGTCGTCCGCGGTCTCCGACCGCCCTGGTTCATGCCCTCCCGGGGGGGAGATCCTCGGGAACGGAGTTGCTATCCCACCCCTCGCGGTGCCCCATGTCGGCATGCTTGGGCGGCCGGTGATCCCAACCGTGAGCCACGCCGGGCGGCCGCAGGGCATCGCCGAGTGGATGGTCCCGACGATCATGATCCCCGGACTCACCGCGGTTCGGCCCCCGTCCGTTGCCGGGCTCGCCCTCGTTCCTCGAGGGAGCGTGCGCGGTTATTCGCGTCGTGGGGGACACAGCGACGACCGGATGCGGCGCCGCGCCCTCCGCAGTCGGCGCAGGAACGGGGATGCGCTCCGGGAGTTCGTCCGTGCTGGGCGCGCTCATCGCCACCAGGAGGCTCGCGGAAACGGTCACCATGACCGTGCTCACCGTGGTCACGACGTCCGCGTGGTCGCGAAGCGCGTTCGCAAGATGCGCTCGGATGAGATCCGCCTTCGCGGACAGGAGCGATACGCCCGCGGCACTGGGGACATGCAGCGCGGCCCCTGCCCCGAACGTGGGAACGAGCCCCCACACGACGGCCGCCCCGAGGCCTTCGGCGACCAGGGCGTGCAGGAGTCCGGCCATCGCTGTCCCGGACATGCCTCGCTCGACGCGACCCAGCGCGCCGGCGGGCGTGTGATCGCCGACGACGATGAGCACTGCCTCGGGTGCCAGATCTCGAACGCGCTCGAGCGAGGCGCAGAGGTCAGCCTCCACGACGACCGCGTCCGGCTCGTCCGCCGACACGGCATCGATGAGCGCGTCCTCCGTCTCGGCGACCGCGACGACGTCAAACCCACTCGTCCCG
>DASXTX010000020.1:0-15902 GCA_036505195.1 Actinomycetota bacterium | reverse complement strand
TGCGCGCACCACCCGGCCTCCGGCAACGTCGGTCGTTTCGTCGTCCGTACGAGGGAGAGGGCGCCGTGTACGGACGCGGGCGTAGCATCGCCCGGGGGTGATCTCGGAGATGACGACTCAGGACTCGGAGATGAAGGCCGCAGCGGCGGCGGCGAAGGCTCGGGAAGCGATCGCGAACAGGATCACGAAGTTGGTGCCGGCGACCGAGAACGAGGAGCTGGCCTCGGTGGTGGTGCATCTGGCCGAGGCGTACGCCAACCTCGCGGTCGAACCCCCTCGGAGCCGGGCGGGCTGAGCCGAGATGATCGCCTAGCGCCCCCGGGACGCATCGCCGCTCGAACGCGTCGCGAGCTCCTTGCCGAGCGGCGTCCCGAACCGCGGCCGGATCCGAACGTCCCCGAGCCAGGCCGCGAGCCGCCCGCGTTCGGCGTCCAGGCGCGCGCGGGTCGCGGTGTCGAGCCGAGCGAAGGGCTCGACCACCACCTCACCCTCTTCGGTCTGGGCCCACGCTCCGACGACCCGGCCGTTCGCCCACACCGTCGGGCCCGCGTTCCCGTTGCGGTCGAACAGGTCGGAGGCGTGGTCGCCCAGGTACCATCCGCGGTCCTTCCACCCCATGGCGGTCGGGTCGAGCCCGGGGAGCAGCCCGACCCAGGGGTCGGGGTCGCCGACCTGATCGAGATCGTCGGTGAGCAGGTAGCCGGTGCCGTCGGCCAGTCGGACCTCGACCGCGTCGATGGCTCCGAGCGTCGTCTTCGCGAGCGCCGCGGTCCACCCCGTCCACCACCGGATGTCCGTCATCGTCGCCGGCCCGAACGAACGGAGCCAGCGACCGAGGAGCTCGGAGCACGCTTCGGCGTGGCCGATCTCGCGAAGCGGAGCACCGAGCCAGTGCTGGGTCGTCGCCCAGCGGTACTGACCCGACGTCCACGTCCCGAGCGGGCGTGTGCGGACGATCAGCCCTTCCGTCGCGAGCAGGAACAGCACCCGGGTCGACACGCCCATCGTGCCGGCCCAGGTCTTGCCCTCTCCGAACGTGAGCTTCGCGCCGAGCTGCGGGACGTCGGCGGTCAGCTCGCGCGCGGTGGCCACGCCTCGAGCGGCGAGCGCGGCGAGCGTCTCACCGGCGACCGTCGCGAGCCAAGGTTCCCCGCGACCGGATGAGGCCACGCCCTGCTGCTCGAGCATCCGGATGAGGCGCGCGCGTTGGCCGGGGATCAGCGCCTTGGTGCAGGCCTCGTGCATCACGGGGGCGAGATCGGCCGGCACGACGAACAACGTCCTTCGCATCCCGAGCATCCGGACGAGCGAGCGGCGGCCGTACAGCGCGTCCTCGAGGTCGGCGGGTTGGAAGCCGTCGACCCTTGCCCAGGACGAGAGGTAGACCGTCGCGGGATCGCTCGAGTGCAGCCCGACGACCGCCCCCGCGGCCTCCTCGACGGTCGCGCTGCCCGACGCCAGGCGGTGACGCACGCCGAGCCGCGCCCGGCGCTCCCGCACGCCGACGCGTCTCATCGCGACGAGGTGCGGTTGAGCGCGCGGCGCCCGAGCACGCGCGGTGCCGACGGTGTCAGCTGACCTGCGTCCCTTCGCTGATCCAGTTCGTGCGCCAGGTCACGCCGTCATCGTAGGAGAACGACTGCTCCCAGCGGTTGGCCGTCGGAGACAGGACGCGCCAGTCGTAACGGACCTTCACAGGCTTGCCACCGATCACGTCGTCGCACAGGAACACGCCACGATCGCCGTCGAAGCGGCCCTCCACCGGCTGGTCGAGCACCCCCGGGAACCGGATCGACGCCCACCAGATCCGCCAGATCCCGGTCTCCGGGTCGAACAGCCGGAGGGTGAACCCCTCGAAGGGGTCACCGCTGGGCGGCATCGCCCGCGCCGTGAACGTGTCGACGTTACCGATCCCGCCCAGGATCGGCCCCGCCTCCCCGAACGCCTCGAACTCCACCCACTCCGTCGAGTCCGGATCCAGCGTGTCGACGAGCTTCCGGTTGTGGATCCGCCGTCGCCCGAACAAGAAGTCGAAGTCATGCCGGCCGTCGTCGATTGTCTGCGCGATCGCCATGTCGAGTCCTCCATCCCTTGCGAAGCGTCTTCAGATCCGGCGGCGGTACCGGAGGATCGCGAGCGGCGCGAACACCGCGACGATCACGATCATCCAGATCACCGAGTCGATCACGGGTTCGGCCACCGGCCCACCGAGCATCAGTCCGCGCGCCGCGTCGATCACCGACGTCACGGGGTTCGCGTTCACGAACGCCTGCAGCCAGCCGGGCATCGTGTCCACGGGAGCGAACGCCGAGCTGGCGAACGTGAGCGGCAGGATGATCATGAATCCCCAGGTGTTCACGGACTCGGTGGTACGAGCCGTGATGCCGATGAACGCCAGCGGCCAGCACATCACGAGCCCGAACGCGAGCACGAGCAGGAGCGCCCCGAGGGCCCCCGCCGAGCCGCCCTCGAACCGGAACCCCAGCAGCATCGAGAAGGCCGTGATGATGAGGATGCTCCAGGCGATCCGCGCCCCGTCCGCCAGGATCCGCCCGCCGATGACCGCCGAGCGCGCGATCGGCAACGAACGGAATCGGTCGATCACGCCCCGCTGGAAGTCGACGTTGAGCGCGATGGCGGTCGTGAACGGGAGGAAGCAGACGCTCTGCACCAGGATCCCCGGCAGTGCGAACTGCAGGTACTCGGCGCTCGATCCGGCGATCGCCCCGCCGAACACGTAGACGAACAGGACCAGGAACATGATCGGCTGGATCGACATCTCGACCAGCTGCTCGGGAGTCGCCTTGATGTGGAGCAGGTTCCGGCGGGCGATCGTGAGCGTGTTCGCGACGACGTTCGGCCGGCCGACCGGCGCCAGGGTCACCGAACTCATGCCGTCCTCCTTTCGTCGGCTCGACCTTCGTCCTCGTCGCCGCGCTCGGCCTTGTCCTCGGCGACGTGCCCGGTGATGGCGAGGAACACCTCGTCCAGGCTCGGCCGACGCAACGACAGGTCGTCCACGGGGATGCCCTCCTCGTCGAGGCGACGGACCGCCTGACCGAGCGCCGAACGGTCCCGGATCGTGACCGAGACGAGCTGCCCGTCGTTGTAGGTGCCCTCGTCGCCGTCCGCGAAGGCGGCAAGGATCTTCTCGGTCTCGGCGAGGTCGGCCGGATCCGCCGGCTGGGCCTGGAGCACCTGCCCACCGATGCGGGTCTTGAGCTGCTGGGGCGTGCCGGCAGCGATCACGCGTCCGTGATCGATCACGACGATCTCGTCGGCCAATCGATCGGCCTCGTCGAGGTACTGCGTGGTGAGCAGGACCGTCGTGCCTTCGGCCACGAGCGTGCGGATCATCCCCCACAACTCGAGCCGGCTCCGCGGGTCCAGGCCGGTCGTCGGCTCGTCCAGGTACAGGAACCGAGGACGCCCGACCAGGCTCGCGGCGAGGTCGAGCCGCCGCCGCATCCCGCCCGAGTACGCCTTGACGTATTTCGTCGCAGCGTCCGACGGATCGAAGGCCTCGAGCAGTTCGGCGGCTCGGGCTCGAGCGGACGATGGCGAGAGGCCCAACAGCCGACCGAGCATGAACAGGTTGTCCTGCCCCGAGAGCAGCTCGTCGACCGCGGCGTACTGGCCGGTCAACCCGATCAGGCCCCGCACCTTCGCGGGCTCGCGCACCACGTCGAAGCCGCCGACCGAGGCACGGCCGGCGTCCGGCCGAAGGAGCGTCGAGAGGATCCGGATCGCGGTGGTCTTGCCGGCGCCATTGGGTCCGAGAAGGCCGAAGACCGTGCCCTCTCGGGCCACCATGTCGACGCCGTCGAGCGCACGGACCTTCCCGAACGTCTTGACGAGGCCCTCGGCCTCGATCGCTGAGGTGGTCATCGCATCCCTCCTCGTATCGGGTCCCTGTGTCGACCGGATGACGAGCCGACACTCATCGGTGTCACGGCCATCGTGCACCATCAACGTGGCCACCATGTGGCCGGTTTGTGTGAGAACCTCGAACCGTGCGAGCCGACCGTCTCGTCGCCGTCCTGCTGATCCTCCAGGCTCGAGGGCGCGTCACCGCCGCCGGGCTCGCCGACGAGCTCGAGATCTCCGAGCGCACGGCGCGCCGGGACCTCGAGGCGCTCGCGATGGCCGGGATCCCCGTCTACTCGCAGCCGGGACGCGGCGGGGGCTGGTCGCTGCTCGGTGGTGCGCGAACGGACCTGAGCGGCCTGACCGCGGCCGAGGCGCGGACCCTGTTCCTGGTTGCGGGACCGTCGGCGTCGGCAACACCGCAGATCAAGGCGGCGCTCCGCAAGCTCGTCCGCGCCCTGCCCGAACCCTTCCGCGCCGAGGCCGAGGCGGCGGCGTCCGCGGTGGTCATCGACCCGGCGAGCTGGGACCGAACGCACGTTCCGACACCCGCGCACCTCGACGAGTTGCAGCGGGCGGTCGTCGAAGGGGTCCAGGTCCGGATCGTCTATGCGGCGCCGGACCGCGCCGAGACCGAGCGGACCGTCCACCCGCTCGGCCTCGTGGCGAAGGCGTCGGTCTGGTACCTGATCGCGGCGACCGATGCCGGGATGCGCACCTTCCGCCTGAGCCGCGTGCGGGCGCTGACGCTCACGGAGGATCCCGTGGAAAGGCCGGAGGGCTTCGACCTCGAGACGCACTGGCGGTCGGTCGTCGCCGAGCTCGACGAGCGGCGGGTGACGTTCCGCGCAACGGCCCGCATCGAGGCCGAGGCGATCCCGTGGCTGAGGTCATCCCTCGGGACCCGCTTGTCGGTCCGCGAGGAGAACGCCGGCGACCACGTCGAGATCGAGATCCGGAGTTGGTCGGCCCGGAGCCTGGCGGCCGAGCTCGCGGGGTTCGGCCGATGGGTGGAGGTCCTGCACCCTGCCGAGGTTCGGCAGGAGCTCGCTCGCATCGGCGACGAGCTCAGGGAGCGGTACGGCGAGCGAACGCCCGGAGCCAAGCGATCGCGTGGTCGGTCGCCGTCGGTGACGCCTTGACGACACCCGAACCCGTGACCGCCGACGCCGGCGGCCGGCCGGGCGTGAACAACCACACGTCGAACAGGCCGCTCAGGTCCTGACCGGAGACCTGTTCGGCCAGCGTGATGAACCCGTCGATCGTGCCGGTGGCGAACGCATGCTGCTCGGTCCACAGGCGCATGGTCGTCCAGAACGCGTCGTCGCCGACCTGGTTGCGGAGCGCCTGCAGGGTCATCGCACCGCGGACGTACACCGCCCCGTCGAACAGGTCGTCGACCCCGGGGTCCCCGATCACGACCTGCCAGAAGGGGGAGTCGCTCGGGATCGCTCCCCAGATCGCCTCGAACGTCCGCCGCGGGGTCCCGAACCCCTCGTGCCCGCTCCACAGCCACTCCGCGTAGGTCGCGAAGCCCTCGTTGAGCCAGATGTGTTGCCAGCGGTCGACGGCCACCAGGTCGCCGAACCACTGGTGCGCCAGCTCGTGCACGATGACCGACTCGCCGTTCGGGAAGAAGACGCGCGCGTACACGGGCCTCGTCTGCGTCTCGAGCGCGAAGCCGAGCCGGCCGGTATCGGGGAAGATCCCGCCCACCGACTCGAACGGGTACGGCCCGAACCGGCTCTCGAGGAAGGACACGATCTCGGGTTCGCGCCGCAGCGAGGCTCGTACCCGCGGGAGCACGTCGGGATCGATCGCGTCGATGACGGGCACACCGGAAGCCGTCTCGCGGAACCGCATCGTCCACTCGCCGACATCGAACGTCGCCAGGTAGCTCGCCATCGGGTCGGGTGCCTGCCACACGTGGGTCGTCCAGTTCCCCTGGCGCTGCGTCGATTCGGGCACCCCGTTGGCGACCACGTCGTAGCCGTTCGGCACCGTGATCCGGAACGTGTACGACGCGCGGTCGGTGGGATGGTCGTTGACGGGGAACCACGCGGTCGCCGACTCCGGCTCCCCCGCGACGATCACGCCGTCGGCGGTCCGGATGAACCCGGAGACGGCGTCGATGCTCGGGATGACGAAGCCCTTCGGGAACCCGTCGTAGGTCACCACCACGGTGAGGTCGGCGCCGGAGCCGAGCGGCAGGGCCGGCGTGATCATCAGCTCGTGATGGGTCCGCGACCACGTCGCGGGGTCGCCGTTCACCGTGATCGCGTGCACGGTCAGGCCCACCAGATCCAGGCTGAAGCAGCTCAGGCTCTGCGTGGTCAGGGCGGTGATCGTCGCCACCCCGCGGAGGTGGTTCGTCCGGGGCCCGTATCGGATCGCGAGGTCGTAGTGCTGCACGTCGTACCCGCCGTTGCCGAACCGCGGGTAGTACGGATCGCCGACGCCCAGCGTTCCGGCGGACGCATCGGGACCGCAGGTGGCCGGCGGCGCCGGCGCGGTCCCGGCCGCCGGCGCGAACACCAGCGTCGATGCCGTGACCAGCAGGACGGACAGGAGGCGTTGCGAGCGCATGCGGGCTTCCGATCCCTCGATCGCGGGCGGACGCGACGCAACGTATGTCACCCCTGCGGGGTTCGTCCAGGGGCTCGGCGGAGCCGGCCGACCGGAGGACTACCGGGGATACGGGCGCAGGATCAGCGGCGGGCTCGGCGGCTGCGAGAAGTCGAAGTCGGCGAGAAGGTTGCCGAGCGCGGGGTCGTTCTCGCGCACGTCGGGCCGCGAGTCCGGACGCCCGTCGGTGGCAGGGTCGAGGCGCTGCCCGCCGAGGAAGTCGTCCTCGATGAACTTCAGGTAGGCGTCGAACGACAGCGTCTGGTGATCGATGGAGCCCGACCTCGCGTAGGGGCTGATCACGAGCGCAGGTACCCGCAGCCCGTAGCCGGAGTCGTCGATCGTCGGGGGGACGACGTGGTCGTAGAAGCCTCCCCAGTCGTCCCAGGCCAGGAAGATCGCGGTGCTCCCCCAGTCGGGCCCGCTCATGGCCGCGTTGACAAGACCCGTCACCCACGCCTGACCGGTGGCGATGGACGCCGGCGGGTGCTCGCTGTCGTCGGCGTTCGGGACGATCCACGACACGTTCGGGAGCGTGCCCTGCGCCGCGTCGCGGTAGTAGTTGCCCACGGTCTGCACGTTGCCCAGCTGGCCGTCCTGGCCGACGTCCTCGAACGCCGGGAGCGGGTTCCAGATCTCGGGGGTGCCGACCGTTTGCGGCAGCGGCGCACAGAACATGGAATCGTTCGCGCAGTCGGGCTGCGTCCCCTCCGCGACGTAGTACTTCCAGCTCACGCCGGCTCGATGGAGCAGGTAGGTGATGTCGGTCCACGAGTTCGGCGTCGTGCCCAGGGTGGACTCCGCCGAGTGCGGCCGAAACTTGCCGAGGTCGGTGGCACAACTCATCGGGTCATCCGGCACCGAGCAGGTGGCCGACCATCCGGACACCATCGCGAGGTGGGACGGCAGGCTCCACGAACGCACCGACTCGAACATGTGGTCCTGCAGCACGAAGTGATCCGCGTAAGCCCAGTAGTTCGGGATCTCCCGCGCGTCGTGCCAGCCCATGGCGTCGGGCTGACCGAGCCGCCCCGTGTCGGCGGTGCAGTCCGGGCTGAACGGGTTGGTCGCGCAGTACGCGTGGTGGCCTTCGAGCGCGGACGCGACGAACCCGTCCATGGCACCGCCGTCGATATCCCTGGCAGCGTCGAGCTCGCCGTGAGGGCCGCCCTCGTTGATCAAGGAGGGGTCGTGGAACGGCTTGACACACGTGCCGAGCTCCGGGTCCGGTACGCAGACGGCCGGCCTGCCGTGCCGCATCGGGATGCCGTCCGCGCCGGGGTACGTTCCGAAGTAGGAATCGAACGAGCGGTTCTCCTGCATGATCACGATCACGTGCTGGATCTTGTCGATCCCCTGCTCACGGGTCTCCGAGGCCACCAGGCCCGTGCAGCCAGCCGCCACGAGCGCGAGGCACGCCATGGCCACGGGGAACCGAGTTCGCGACGTCACCGATCCGACCATCACCATTCCGAAGGTCGCCGGCCGTTCCTCGACAGATTCGAGCACGGGTGGATCGGAGTTCGGAGGCATCCCGCGCGGGATGTGGCGATGGTGTGACGGAGTCGGTCGGGAGAGCGGGAGGCGCGCGGTTCGAGGTCAGGCCTCCGCCGGCGGGCGGCCGCGTCTCGCGGCCTTCGCGCGTTCCTGCAGCGGGAGCGTCACCTTGCGCAGGCGGACGTGGTTCGGCGTCACCTCGACGCTCTCGTCCTCGCGGATGAACTCGAGCGCCTGCTCGAGCACGAGCGTCCGCTTGGGGATCAGGCGCGTGAACTCCTCCGAGTTCGCCTGGCGCATGTTGGTGAGCTTCTTCTCCTTCGTGGGGTTCACGTCGATGTCCTCGGCGCGGGCGTTCTCGCCCACGATCATCCCCTCGTACACGTCCTCGCCCGGCCCGACGAACATCGACCCTCGTTCCTGGAGCGTGAGCAGCGTGAACGTCGTGCTCACGCCCTCGCGATCGGCGACGAGCGAGCCGGTCGGCCGCGTCCGCAGCTCGCCGTGCCACGGCTCGTAGCCCTCGAACACGTGGTGGAGCTGCCCGGTGCCGCGTGTCTCGGTCAGGAACTCGGTCCGGAACCCGATCAGTCCGCGGGCCGGGACCAGGTGTTCCATACGGATCCACCCGGTGCCGTGGTTCACCATGTTCTCCATCCGACCCTTGCGGAGCGCGAGCAACTGCGTGATGACGCCGAGGTACTCCTCGGGCGCGTCGATCGCCACGCGCTCCACCGGCTCCTGCAGCTTCCCGTCGATCTCGCGCGTGACGACCTGCGGCTTGCCGACCGTCAGCTCGAACCCCTCGCGACGCATCACCTCGACCAGCACCGCGAGCTGCAGCTCGCCGCGGCCCTGCACCTCCCAACGGTCGGGGCGGTCGCCGTCGAGGACGCGGATCGACACGTTGCCGACGACCTCCTGATCGAGGCGCGCCTTCACCTGGGGCGCGGTGAGCCTCGAACCGTCCCTGCCCGCGAGCGGCGACGTGTTGATGCCGATCGTCATCGAGAGCGAGGGCTCGTCGACGCGGGTGACCGGGAGCGGCCGGGGGTCGTCCGGATCGGCCAGCGTCTCGCCGATCGTGATCTGCTCGATGCCGGCAACCGCGACGATCTCGCCGGGTCCGGCCTCGTCCGCCTCGACGCGGTCGAGCGCCTCGGTGACGTAGAGCTCGGAGACCTTGGCGGGCTCGATCGTGCCGTCGGCCCGGCACCACGCGACCTCCTGCCCTCTCCGGATCGTGCCGTTGCGGACGCGGCAGAGCGCGAGCCGGCCGACGTACGGCGACGCGTCGAGGTTGGTGACGAGCGCCTGGAGCGGGTGGCCGTCTTCGAACGACGGGGCCGGGATGTGCTCGCGCAGCGCGTCGAACAACGGCTCGAGATCCTCGGGGAGCGCCGAGAGGTTCGGGCCGCATCGACCCTCTCGCGCGTCCGCGTATAGGATCGGGAACTCGATCTGGTGCTCGTCGGCATCGAGGTCCAGGAACAGCTGGTAGACCTCGTCCACGACCTCCATCGTCCGGGCGTCGGGCCGGTCGATCTTGTTCACGACCAAGACCACCGGCAGCCGCGCCTCGAGCGACTTGCGGAGCACGAACCGCGTCTGCGGCAGCGGCCCCTCGGAGGCGTCGACCAGCAGCAGGACGCCGTCCACCATCGTGAGCCCGCGCTCGACCTCACCGCCGAAGTCCGCGTGCCCGGGCGTGTCGACGATGTTGATCTTCAGGTCGCCGTGGCGGACGGCGGTGTTCTTCGCCAGGATCGTGATGCCCTTCTCGCGCTCGAGGTCGGTCGAGTCCATCACGCGTTCGGCCACGTCCTGGTTCGCCCGGAACGCGCCGGACTGCCAGAGCATCGCGTCGACCAGGGTGGTCTTGCCGTGGTCCACGTGGGCCACGATGGCGACGTTGCGGATGTCGGATCGGGCGGGCATGGACACCATGGTAGGGGGCGCCGGCTCGGGCGCCCCCTTGCGGAGGTCCCGGCGGATGAGCCGGGCGGATGACGAGGAATGCCGGTAGGGTCGAGGTCGTGCTCGCACCGACCGCGTATGAGGCGCGTCTGGCCGATCTGCTCGCGCGCGTGTCCTCGGGCGAGGTGTCGCCCGGCGACGCGGCGCGCGAGCTGCGGGACCTGCCGTTCAGCGATCTCGGGTTCGCGAAGGTCGACCATCACCGCGAGCTCCGCCAGGGGGCCTGCGAGATCGTCTACGCCGAGGGCAAGACGCCCGGGGAGGTCCGCGCGATCGTCGAGCGGCTCCTGACGGTCAACGAGGGCCCGATCCTCGTGTCGCGGACCTCGCGCGAGCACGTCGACGCGGTGCGCGCGGCCGCGACCGGCACGGCGGTCGAGGTCGTCGAACGCCCGAGGGCTCGGTGCGTCGCGCTCCGTCGGACCACGCCGCCCGCCGCGGGCGTGGTGCTCATCGTGACCGCCGGGACCTCGGATCTCGGGGTCGCGGAGGAGGCCGAGCTCACCGCCTCGATGCTCGGTGCCGAGACCGAGATCGTCGCGGACGTCGGCGTCGCGGGTCTGCATCGCCTCGCCGCCGTGCAACCGATGCTCGCCACCGCCGACGCGGTCGTGGTGGTCGCGGGGATGGAGGGTGCGCTCGCGAGCGTCGTCGGCGGCATCGCGGCGTGCCCGGTGATCGCCTGCCCGACGAGCGTCGGCTACGGCGCCTCGCTCGGGGGTCTGGCCGCGCTCCTGTCGATGCTGACGTCGTGCGCGCCGGGCGTCGCCTGCGTGAACGTGGACGACGGGGTCGGCGCCGGCACGATCGCCGCGATGATCGCTCGGCAGTCGACGCCGCGATGAACGTCCTCTACGTCGACGTCGTCGGCGGCGCCGCGGGCGACATGCTCCTGGCCGCCCTGCTCGACGCCGGCGCATCGCGCGACGAGGTCTCCGACGCGGTGTCCGCCGTCCTGGGCCACCGCGTCGAGTGCGCGACCGCGGAGGTCCGCCGGCGGGGCCTGCGGGCGCTCGCGCTCTCGGCTCCGGGCGACCCGTCGGCCGAGCGGCGCCGTCCTCGGGAGCTGCTCGATGCGATCGAAGGCGCGGCGCTCGAGGACGGGGTCCGGGCGCGGGCCACCGCGGTCCTGCGGCGGCTGTTCGACGCCGAGGCGAAGGTTCACGGGCGCGGGATCGCCGACCTCGAGCTCGAGGAGCTCGGCGAGGACGACACGTTGCTGGACGTCGTCGGCGTGGCGGCGGCGCTCGCGTCGCTCGGCGTCGAACGCGTCGACGTCTCGGCGATCCCGGTGCCGCCACCCTCGAACGACGGGGCGCACGGGTCGCCCGCGCCGGTGACGCTCGAGCTGCTGAGGGGATTCGCGCTGCGGCCCTCGGCCGCCGGGACGGACCTGCGCGAGACCGTCACCCCGACCGCGGCCGCGATCCTGTCGGTGCTGGGCCGCCCCGTCCCGGAGATGCCCGAGCTCGTGCTCGAGCGCGTGGGCGTCGGCGCGGGCGCGCACGACCCCACGTCGGTCGCCAACGTCGTCCGGGTGCTGCTCGGCACGACGTCCACGTCCGCGGACGGTGCTCGCCGGCTGGTCGTGCTCGAGGCCAACGTCGACGACCTGGAGCCCGAGCTCGTGCCGGACGCGATCGACGCGCTCCTTGCGGCAGGCGCGCTCGACGCGTGGACCGCGCCGATCGTGATGAAGCGAGGGAGGCCGGCCGTCGCGATCTCGGCGCTGTGCGAACGCGACCGGCTGGACGAGGTGCGGCGAGCGTTCTTCGAGGCGACGACGACGCTCGGGGTCCGCGTGCACGAGGTCTCGCGGCCCGAGCTCGATCGTCGGATCGTCGAAGTCGATCTGGCCGAGGGCGGTCCGCGGATCCGCGTGAAGCTCGGGGTCCTCGACGGACGGACCCTGAACGCGAAGCCCGAGCACGCCGACGTCGTCGAGGCCGCTCGCAAGCTCGGTCGGCCGGTGCGTTCGGTGCACGCGCAGGCGTCGGCGCTCGCGTACCGGCTGCTCGAGGAGGAGCGATGAGCGCGGTCGCCGAACGCGTCCGGGTCGCCGCGATGATCCGCGATCTCGAGGATCGGATCCGCGGGTATGGCGATCGGGCCCTCGTGGCGTTCTCCGGCGGGGTGGACTCGTCGGTGGTGTTGGCGCTCGCCGCGCGCGCGCTCGGGCCCGACCGGGTCGAGGCGGTGACCGCGATCTCGCCGAGTTATCCCGCGGGCGAGATGCAGGTGGCGGCCGAGACCGCGTCCGATCTCGGGGTCGCGCACCGATCGGTCTGGACCCACGAGGTCGAGCGCGAGGCGTACGCGCGCAACGACGAGCTCCGGTGCTACCACTGCAAGGCGGAGCTGTACGGCGTCCTCGGACGGCTCGTCCGGACCGCGATCCCCGACACCGCGGTACTGGCCGGCGCGAACGCCGACGATCTCGACGAGTTCCGGCCGGGGATTCGGGCGGGGGAGCGGGCCGGGATCCGAAACCCGTTGCTCGAGGCGTCGGTCGGCAAGCAGACGGTGCGCTCGATCGCCCGGACGCTCGGCCTCCGCGTGTCGGACAAGCCGGCGATCGCGTGCCTGTCCTCGCGGGTCGAGCTCGGGATCCGCATCTCGCCCGAGCTGCTGGCTCGGGTCGACGAGGCCGAGGCGATCGTCCGCGCGCTCGGGTTCGAGGTGGTCCGCGTGCGGCACCGCGGCGCGTCCGCGACGGTCGAGGTGCCGGCCGGCGAGGTCGACCGGCTCCTCGCCCATCCCGGACGGGACGCCGCGCTCCGTGCGCTGGCAGCGTTGGGCTGGGACGAGGTCGCGGTCGACCCGAACGGCTACCGGCCGGGCGGCGCTACGCCTCAGCCTTCCGGTACGTGAGCGAGACCACGCCGTTGCCGAACGTCCTCGAGTCCGCGAGCTCCAGCGTGCGGACCGCGCGACCGGCCCGGCCCGAACTCACCGCCGCGGCCGATGAGTTCCTCACCTCCGCGGCCGATGAGTTCCTCACCTCCGATCGGTCTCCCGGGGAGATGACTGCGAACGAACGGCCGTCGTCGCCCGAGGCCCGGGCGTCGCCGGCGGTCCAACCCGTGGCGAGGCGGGAGCGCCCCGGGCCCGGAGGAACCGTCCTGATCATGACCGGCCCGGTCACGCGCGACGCCATCCCCGCGCTGTGCGAACGCGCGCGGTGGCTGCTCGAGGGTTGTGACGCCGGGCCGGTCGCGTGCGACGTCGGCGCGCTCGCCGAACCGGACGCGGTCACGATCGACGCCCTCGCCCGGCTCCAGCTGACCGCCCGGCGCCTCGGGTACCGCGTTGAGCTCCGGAGGGCCTGCGAGGAGCTCGAGGACCTGCTGACCCTGACGGGTCTTCTCGGGGTCCTGACCGGCGACCGCGCGCGGGTCGCGTCAGCCGTGGAGGCGTGGGGGGAGCCCGAACTGGGGGAACAGGTGCTCCGTGTCCAGGTAGAAGCTGATCCCCGTGATCTGACCGCCTGAGACCTCCAGGACCTGCAGTGACCACGGTTCGAGCCCTCCCTCCGCGCCCGGCTTGTACTGCCCGAACGCCGGCATGCCGTTCGCCTGGACCGCGATGAGTCTCGAACCCCGGCAGCCGATCCCCGGGCCCAGGCACCACGCCCGGATGTCGTCGTGGGTCTGCAGCCACATCTCGTACGGCGGCATCGACCACGTGGCGTCCTCGCGCAGGAGCGAGGTGAGCGATTCCATGTCGTACCGCTCGAACGCATCGACGTAGCGGTCGAGCAGCGCGCGCTGCTCGTCGTCGGTGGGTCGCAGGGTCTCGGCGTCCTCGATCTCCAGGGACTCGAGGGTCGCGCGCGCGCGTTGCAGGGCGCTGTTCACCGACGCGACCGAGGTGTCGAGGAGCTCGGCCACCTCGGACGCCTTCCAGCGCAGGACCTCTCGGAGGATCAGCACCGCCCGTTGCCGCGGCGGCAGGTGCTGCAGCGCGGCCACGAACGCGAGCCGGATCGACTCGCGCGCCTCGAGCACCTCCGATGGATCGCCGCTCTCGGGCACCACCCGATCGTCGGGCACGGGCAGGATCCACACGGTCTCGGGGAGCGGGTCCGGCAGCGGGATGTCCGCGGATCTGGCCGGCGCGAGTTCCATCGGGCGCGCCCGGCGCTCCCTGCCGCCCAGCATGTCCAGACAGACGTTCGTCACGATGCTGTACAGCCACGAGCGCAGGGAGGATCGCCCCTCGAACCGCTCGAAGCTCTTCCACGCCCGCAGGAACGCCTCCTGCACGGCGTCCTCCGCCTCGAACCCGGACCCCAGCATGCGGTAGGCGTAGGCGGTGAGCTCGGTGCGGTGCCGCTCTAGCTGGAGCTCGAGCTCATCCGACCCCGGATGCGCGGCCTCGTCCCTCGCCGTCAGCTCAGCCAACCCGCTCGTTCCTCCTCCCTCGAACCTATCCAACACCGTACGGACCCGACGCGTTCCGAACGAACGGGTGACGAACGACACACCGCGTGATGAGGTAGAACCTCGAACCGTCGATCAGGATCGGACCACCAAGGTCCCCTTCATGCCCATCGACTCGTGGAAGCGGCAGACGAACGGGTAGGTCCCGGGGGGCAGGTCGATCGTGACCTTGGCGGTCTTGCCCGGCAAGGTCTCGATGTCGATGCCCTGGCCGGTCACCGTGAAGGTGTGCGCGGCGTCGCTGACGTTCACGAGCGTGATCGTCTGCCCCTGGTTCACCATCACGGTCGACGGCGAGAAGGTGAACCCGTTGTCCGGCCCCTCCAGGACCGTGGTCGCCATCATGCCGCCTCCCCCACCGGCCCCGTTGCCGCCTCCTCCACTGCCGCCGCTCGCCCCGCTCGAGCCGGTGCTGGTACCGCTCCCGCTGCCGGAGCTGCTTCCGCCGCCCTCGCTCGCGGTCGCGGCCTTCCCGCACGCGGCGCCGACCAACGCGAGCACGACGAACCCCAGTAGCAGTCCTCGGCGTGTCCGAAGCAGATGCATCTCGTGACCTCCTCGTGATCCGAGTGCCATCGCGTTACGTGGACATCCCTGCGTGCACATCCCGTCCGACGGGATGGACGCGAGGAGAGAGGGTCACCGGTGAGCTGCTCCTCGAGTGATTCGAGCGGGCACGGCCCGAAGTTCAGCTACGCTCCGAGCCGGATCTGGCGATCGTGTGTCGGCCGGCAGGGAAGGTTCCCGCCCGCTCCCCGCCTACGACGACCCGTCGCACCCGTCCGTCCGGTACAGCACCGCCATGTCGCCACGGAGCATCGAGACCTGGTCACCCGATGGGCTCCGCCATTCCAGCCGGATGAGGTTGGCGTGCGGGGCGGCGACGTCGTCGCGCTCGACCCACTGGTACGAGAACGAGTTCGGACCCGTCGCCCCCGGTTCGAAGCGTGTCGGGCCGGGGTTGCTGACGAACGTCTGCTCGCCCACGTTCGTGCTGAGGATGCGGAACCGCGCAGGCGCGCCCGAGACCAGCGCGCTGACGTTGACGGTGATCGGAAAGATGGCGGTCGGGTCGGCCTCGAACCCCGGCACCGCCTCCCACGACGTCGACGACGTGGAGACGGTCGAGGACCGCCAGACCGTGTCGATGCAGTCGACCGGCGTCCGTCCCGTCGCCGTCCCTGCGATCACGCCACGTGCCCCGACGGCGACCAAGCCGAGCGCCAGCATCGCCACGAGCAGGTTCCTGCGCATCGAGGCCTCCTTCCACGCGCGGAGCCGGCCCGCGCCTCGGACGATCGAGGGTACGGGACCTCCCCGGAAAAGGTGGGCCCCTGGTCGCCCTACGCGGCCTCGGCGGCTCGCTCCAATCCGGCGATGTCGAGCTTGCGCATCTCGAGCATCGCGCGCATCACGCGCTGGGTGCGTTCGGGATCGGGGTCGGTGAGCAGCTCTCCGAGGGCCGTCGGGACGATCTGCCACGATACGCCGAAC
>DASXTX010000019.1:0-41330 GCA_036505195.1 Actinomycetota bacterium | reverse complement strand
CTGCAGGCCCGGCGATCCGAGGGTCGGCCCGCCCACGTACGTCCCCGGTCGGTTGTTGCCGCTCGCGTCTGCGGCCGTCGTCCCCGAAGACTCCCCCAGCCGCCAGTACCCGAGCGGCTGGTCGGCGAGGACCTCCCCCGGATATCCGAGAGATGGCGGAGGGGGCGGAGGGGGCGGAGGCCCCGGCGAGGTCTGGTTGAGCAGCACGGCGACCGTGCTGCCTCCGAGGAAGTTGGCCGCCGCGAGGTCCGCGAGACCGTCCCCGTTGAGATCCCCAGCGGCGATCGAGAACGGGTTCGTCCCGGATGGGAACGTCTTGATCGGGTCAAACGTCCCGTCGCCCTTGCCGAGGAACACGCCGACGCTCGAGGGACCGGTAACCGTCGGATAGCCCCCGGAATCGGCTACGGCGAGATCGAGGGCCCCGTCACCGTTCAGATCCGCGACGGCCACCGACATGGGGGCATCCCCCGCCGCGTAGGTCGTCGGCGCCTGGAACGAGCCGGCACCGGTTCCGAGCAAGATCGACACGTTGTCGGACCCGTCGTTGGCGGTGATCAGATCTCGACGGCCGTCACCGTTCAGGTCGCGAGCGCGCACCTCGTGAGGCATGGCGCCGGTGGGGTACTTCACCGGTGTTCCGAGCGTCCCGTCGCCGTTGCCTGGGAACACACTGACGTTGTTCTCGCCGTGATTCGCGGTGATCACATCGGCCTTCCCGTCGCCGTTCACGTCCGCGACCGCCGCCGACAGTGGGTTGATGCCCGCGGCGTAATGGGTCGGCGATCCGAACGTACCCGTGCCGGTTCCGAGCCTCACGGTGATCCGGTCGTCCCCCCAGCATGACGCTACGACGTCCCTGTGGCCGTCGGCGTTCAGGTCCCCGACGGCGACGTCGTGGGGCGCGTTGCACACCGAGAAGTTCACGTAGGTCGAGAGGGTTCCATCCCCGTTGCCCCGCAGGAGACTGATCGTGCTCGTGCTCTCGTTCGCCGTGACGACGTCCAGCTTCCCGTCCTCATCGAAGTCGCCGACGTTCGCGAGCTTCACGCGCCCCCCCGCGCCGAACGACGCCTGAGGCGCGAATGTCCCATTACCGTTGCCTCGCAGGACACTGACGCTGTTGCTCGCCGAATTCCCGGCCACCACATCCGACAGGCCGTCGTTGTTCATGTCGGCGATCGCGACCGAATGAGGCTCGGCTCCGACCGTGTAGAAGACCGGAGACGCGAACTCCAGGTCGCCACCGGGGGAGGCCGAGCAGGACCCGTAGCAGATCCGGCGAAGCTCACCGGGATAGATCGAGATGTAGTACAACGCGCCGTCGGGTCCCTCCTGGATGTCGACGGGCGCTCCCGCGGTCGTCGTGAGATCAGTCGGGCCGCTGACCAGGCCATCGCTGGCGTTCACACGGATGTACTTGATCCATCCGCGGGCATAGTCTCCGTAGAAATAGGCGCCCTGGTACTCGGAGGGGAAGGCAGTTCCGGTGTAGAACGTGCCGCCTGTCGCGGCGGCGCTGACCCCGCTGTGCGGGTACTCGACGAGGGGGAAGCGAACCGCCGAGTTGCCCTGCGCGTACAGGTTCACGCACGTCTGCTGGGATTGATACGCGGGTTTGAAGGTCCCCTCCCAGCACGGCCAACCGAGGTTGGCCCCGGGCGTCACGACGTTGATCTCCTCCCTCGTCCCCCATCCCACGTCGCCGAAGTAGGGGACGTTCGTGCCGGGTCGCAGTCCCCCCCGGTAGGAGTTCCGGAGTCCGTACGCGTAGACCTTCGAACGGTTGGCATCGGGGTTCCCGTTCCAGAAGGGGTTCGACGGGACGCCCTTGCCCGTCGCCGTGACGTGTAAGAGCTTCCCCGCCAGCAGGTCGAGGTTCTGCGCCCGCAGCGCGTCCTGCACGACCGCGTTCCAATGTGCGCCGTCGCCGACCGAGACGAACATCGTGCCGTCGGATGCGAACTCGATGTCGCCGGTCGAGTGACCCGGGCCGTCCGTCGGGATGCAGTCCGTTCCGGCAGGGAAGTTGTTACAGGAGGAACCCACCGTGGTCCCGAGGATGACCGTCTGGGTGCTGAGACTGGCTGTGTCTCCGGTTGCCGAGACGCGGATCAACCGGGCGGTCTTGGGGCCCTCGTAGCTGGAGGCGTCGTTCTCGTACGTGAAGTACAGGTAGACGTATCCATTGGATGCGAAGTCGGGGTCGGCGGCGATGCCAACCAGCCCTCGGTCCCAGTAATCGTTCACCTGAGTCCGGATGTCGATGAACGGTGTCGAGAGGACCTGTCCGTTCTTGATCACCCGGACGAGCCCGGTCTTCTCGGCGACGAGGATCCGGCCGTCCGGCAGCTCCGTGAATGACGTCGGGAGGTTGAGACCGGAGGCGACGACCTGTTCGGTGAACCCCGTCGGGAGGAGCGCCGCGGACGTCGTGGCCGATGCTACGGGGGTCAGGTCCGGACCGGTCGAGATGCTCGACGGGATCCGGACCGGCTCCGTCGCTGCGCCGCGCTTCCCGCGCCACAGACAGCCGCGATCCTCCCGACGAGCCAAGCGCTCAGCCGCCGCCAGGGCTCGCTGTTCGCGTCCTTCGGCCACGGCGTACGCGAGGCCGAGGCGAACCATCCGGACCGCGATCGAGCTTCCACCGGGCGTGAACCCGTAGTACATCCTGCGCAGCCGCCGGTCGAACCGTCGCCCCGGCTGGGGCTCGAACGTGATCCCGCCCGCCACCAGGTGGTCCAGCCTGCGGGTCGCCTTCACGCCGCACCGCGTGTTGCCCTGGGCGGCGTCCATGCCGATGAGGCCGATCCCAAGCCGGCTGCCGTCGCGCCAGATCTCGAGCGTATCCCCGACGACCACGCGTGCGAAGGGAACCGTGAACGCGCGGGCCCCGGACCGAGCGTACGAGGATGTCGCGCCGGTTCCGTCACCCGCGCGGGGGACGGCATGTGCGGCCGCGGGAAGGAACACCGCCGCGACGATCGCCACGGCGAGTCGCCGCCTGATCCGCATGCTCAATACGCCCCGCGACCCGAGATGACCGCCGGGACGGTCTTGGCGAGGATATAGAGGTCGAGCGCGAACGACCAGTTCTGCACGTAGAGCAGATCGTGTCGCACGTACTCGTCGACGCCCAGCTCGGCCCGCCCGCTCACCTGCCACAGGCCGGTGATCCCTGGCTTCACCAGCAGGCGTCGACCGAGCATCTCGTCGTAGCGGGCGACCTCGTCCGGAAGCGGCGGGCGCGGGCCGACCAGGCTCATCTGACCCATCACGACGTTGAGCAGTTGGGGCAGCTCGTCGATGCTCGTGCGGCGGAGGAACCGCCCAACCCGGGTCACGCGTGGATCCTCTCGCAGCTTGAACAGGAGCTCGTCGGTCCCGTCCCCTTCGACCATCTCGCTGAGCTTCTGTTCTGCATCGAAGGTCATGGTCCGAAGCTTCCAGATGGTGAACGCTCTGCCGCGGAGCCCGATCCGTCGCTGTCGGAAGAAAGCCGGTCCCCGAGAGTCGATCTTGACGGCCAGCGCGGCGATCCCGATGATCGGAAGGGCCAGCAGAAGCATCACCCCCCCAAGCGAGAGGTCGAGGAGCCGCTTCCCAACGCGCGCCATGGGGCGGAGCTCTGTCCGTTCGATCGCGACGAGCGCCCGGTCGCCGATGGGTTGGACCGAGAGATGCGTGGTCAAGAAGCCGTCCAGACCCGGGGCGACCCGTAGCTCCACGGGGACTCCATCCAGCGCCGCTACGATCGCAGACAGGCTCCCGTTGCCGGCCACGCTCGGCGAGACCAGGATGTCTGAAACGGCGAGCGTGACCGCCAGGTCTCGCAGGCCCCCGATCTCACCGACGACCGGCTCGGTGAGCGCCGACGCGGCCATCCCGGCCGGCGCGACGAAGCCGACGACGTCCAAGCCCTCCCAAGGCGCCTTCTCCACATCACGCGCCAGGGTAAGCGCCGTTGCGTCCGTGCCGACGATGAGGGCTCGACGACGGAGCCGTCCGCGCTTGCGAAGCGCGTGCACCGTCTTCCGGAGCACTCGGCGAGACGTCGCCACCGCGATCAGCACGAAGACCCACGCCAGGGCCGTCCACGCGCGCGACAAGGAGGCTCCGAGCGAATACGCCGAGACGATCGCGACGGCCGCCCCGATCGAAGCGCCGTAGACGACCCGTCGCAGCTCCTCGACGGGGTTCTCGATCCGCCGGATGTCGTACAGCCCCGCGGCGGCCATGCCGAACCACCAGGGGGCGATCCAGCCCAGCGGCGTGGCGGCGGCAGATGCAAGCGCGCCATCCAGACGATCCGCGACGATGAGATCGGCCGCGGTAAGTGCAGCGGCGATCGCGAGGAGGTCGCCGAGGGCCGTTACGACGGCGAGGACACGCCACCGATGGCGTCGGAACGGCTGGATCGCGGGGCGCTCGTAGATCGGTCGCAGATCGACGATCGCGGCCGATCCACGCACCCTCGGGCCAGCACGATCCGCCCGGTCGCTTGCGACGCCCGCGGGCTCAGCTCGCCCGCCGAACATCCTCGCGCGATCTCTTCGATTCGAGCATCATCCGGTCGAGGGCCTTGTCCCGGAGCCGGTAGCAGTGGACACGAGAGATACCCAAGGTCGAGGCGATCTCCGTGACGGGTCTTCCTTCCACGAACCACAGGACGAGGAGCCGCTGCGAACGCTCGTCGAGCCCGCGCAGCAGGTGCATCACCTCGGTCCGGCGCTCGAGCGCGGTGAGGAAGCCTGGATGGAATGGATCGGCGTCCGGATCGCGTTCCGGCCGCTCCCCCCCGACGATGGAGGACGTCTTGGGCCCGTGCCCATCCTCCAGTCGCTCCAGCGCGTAGACGATGTGGTACTGGCTGCGGAACATGGAACTCCTCGAGCAGCGGGGATCCTCCGGAAACACGAACGCTCTCAGGGTCACTCTTTCCGTCTACTCGGTGAACCGCCGAATTGCGTAGTTGAACTACGCCCGAATGCGCAGTTGGGGCAGGAGAGGCGTTGCCGGGCGCATGTTGACGGTCCACCTGCCTGCGGGTATGAAGCGCGGATGCTTGTTTCCCCCCGGTGTCGCGCGTGAGGGTTGCTCAGTACTACCCTTCGGCGCTCCAGGGCGAATTCGGCACCTCGATCGCGGTCCGGGGGTGGTGCTCGGCGCTCGCCGATCAAGGGATCGACATCCGATTGATCGCTACGACGGCCGGGGCATGGATCCAACCGCCCGAAGGGACGGACCTGGTCGACGTTCACGACCGCCGGTCGGGGCTGCAACCACCTGGGTACCTTCGCGGGCACTTCTCGGGTCAGGACCTCGTCGTCTTCCACGGGGGGTGGGACCCTGGCAACCTGATGGCTGCGCGCGAGGCTCGGGCGGTTGGGGTCCCGTACGTGGTCATGCCTCACGGCGTCTACTACCCGGAGGTCTTCCTTCGCCGGAAGGTGCTCCTCAAGCGCCTCTGGTGGTCCATCCTCGAACGTCGATACCTCCGGCGGGCTCTGGCGATCCATCTCTTCTTCCCGCAGGAGGTGGCCGGGCTGGAGGACCGTGGCGTGCGTCGTCCCATCGTCGTCGCTCCCAACGGGTTTTCAGCGCCCGCCGGGATCGCGTGGCAACCCGAACCCGAGCCCTACATCGCTTGGCTCGGCCGCTACGATCCCGAGCACAAGGGCCTCGACCTCTTGTTGCGAGCGATGCACTCGATCGAGCCCCAAGCGCGCCCACGGGTCGAGCTGCACGGCGTCGATTGGAACGGGAAGCGAGCAGACGTCACCCGCCTCGTGGTCGAGCTCGGCCTCTCCGACGACGTGGCGGTGCTCGATCCCATCTATGGCGACGACAAGTGGGCGTTCCTGGCGAGAGCGCAGGCATTCGTCTACCCCTCGAGATGGGACGCCTCACCGATCTCGGTCGTCGAGGCGCTGTCGATCGGTCTCCCATCGCTCCTCACCTCGTTCCCACTCGGCTCGTTCGCGGGATCACGGAACGCTGCCATCGTCGTGGAACCGACCGTCGGCGCCCTCGCCGAAGGGCTTCGACAGGTGGTGGCGCCGGGTGCGTCCGCGTTGGGCCAGCGGGCGATGGCGCTGATCCGAGGGGAACTCTCCTGGTCGGCGGTCGCCACATCCTGGATCGAGCAGATCTCACCCCTCCTCGAGACCAGGGGACGAGGAGATCGGATCGAGCCGACGGGATCATGAAGGTCGAGGTCGTCGACGTGCGCCGGTCGCTCGCCGACATGGGGAAGACGGCTGGCGGCCGCGTCGCCCAAGCGCTGAACGCAGGCCTGGGGAGCCGGGCCCACGGCCGGTTCGGGATCTTGTACTACCACCGGCTCACATGGCCCACCAGGGGCCTGAGGAAACCATCGCTCAACGTCGACCCCGCGACGTTCCGAGCTCAGCTCGTGGGGCTGCGTGAACGAGGGTTCCTTTTTTCGACGATCGGGGAGATCCTGCAAGCCGTCGAGCGGGGCTCCTCACCGCCTCGCCGGACCGTGGTCCTCTCCTTCGATGACGGGTACGAGGGCGTCTACCGATACGCGTGGCCGGTCCTGAAAGAGCTCGACATCCGAGCCTCGCTGTTCGTAGCTTCAGCGTTCATCGGCTCGGAAGAGCCGTTCCCGTTCGACCCCTGGGGTCGTGCGTACGCGTCACGCGCTGGAACGATCGATTGGATGCCTCTGTCGTGGCCTCAATGCACCGAGTTGGCGAACTCGGGCGAGTTCGAGATCGGCACGCATACCCATCAGCATGCCGACTTCAGAGGACGCCCCGCGGATCTCGTTCGCGACATCCGAACGTCTGTTCGAGTTATCGGCGAGCGGTCCGGCGTGACGACATCGCTGTTCTCGTTCCCCTACGGGGATGTCGGTAAGGGTTTCGCGAGTGCGGAGCTCGCCGCCGCCGCGAGGGAGGCGGGGATGCTCTGCGGGCTCACGACGGCAGTGGATCTCGTTCAGCCCGAGGCAGACCCGTTCACCTGGGGACGCTTCGAGGCCACGGGCTCGGATACGGCTGCGACGCTGGCCGCCAAGCTGGACGGCTGGTACGGATGGATGGAGCAGGGCAGGCGGGCTTTCCGCGCCGTCACCGGCTGAGGTCCGAAGCGACCTTGACAGGTAACAACGACGCCCCTACGCTGCCATGAGGGTTCATAGGACCGTTGCGGTTCGTGCGGACGGTCCGGAAGAAGCGGTAACTCGAGCGGCTCCGGGCGGGCCGCTCGTTGCGTTGGTGGGCACACTCCAGCGTCCATCAGCCGATACCGGCCGTACCGCCCAGATCGATCCCCGATCGGAGCATGCCAGCGCGATGTCGAGTTCCGTGATCCGAGCCGACGCCTTCCTCGGCTTGTTCGAGCGCGGCGGCGACGTTCCCTATCTCGTGATCGACGACGGCGACCGACCTCGGTGGGCGTTCCCCGTGTCGCCGACGAACGTCCTGCGATCGTCGATGGCCGTCTACACACCGGGCACCGCCAAGGCCGTGGCCGGCTGGTACGGAGCGGGGCTGGCTGTGGGAGCGGGCTTCGGCCGGCTCCTCCCGGGGCGCCGGAACGCGGTGCGCTTGTCCCTCGCGAGCACGCTGTCGACCATCGCCGCGTGCCCGGACGCACACTTCGCGGTCGCCTCCTCGTTCGACGGCCACCGTTGCGTCGTCGGGATCATCGACGGTTCGGGGACCCCGCGGGCGTTCGCGAAGATCGCGTGGTCGCACGATGAGGCGGCTGCCGATCGTTTCCGGACCGAGGCCCAGGTCCTCGAGCACGTTTCGGGCTCTCTCACGGGCGTTCGAGTCCCGCGGTTGCTGCACATCGGCACGCTCGGCGACCACTTCGCCCTGGTCGTGACGGCCGTGCCGGGGAAGCCGGGGCTGCATCCATCACGGCTCGGCCGCCGTCGGATCGACGCTGCCACCGAGATCTTCTCCATGCGCGGCCCCAGCACCAGCCTGGACGAGCACCTGAACATCGTGGTCGCGGATCCCGGCTGGGCACAGCGACTGCGCGACGTCCGCGGAGCGACGGATGCGATCGCCGACCTCCCCCTTTCCTCCGGCCTCGTGCACGGAGACTTCGCTCCGTGGAACCTCCTCGAAGATCGTGGTCGGGTCGGGATCGTGGATTGGGAGCAGGCGCGGTTCGCCGGGCTCCCGTTCTGGGACCCGTGGCACTTCACGGTTCAAGCGGCGAGTCTCGCTCGCAGCTCCGGTGCGCTCCGAGCGATCCGGGAGGCGATACGTGGATACGGCGCCTTGGCCGAGACGCTGCGGCGGTACGCCGAGCGGTGCGACGTCCCGGCCGGGATCTCCTCGGACGTGCTCCTCGTGTACCTGGTCGAGACGGGGATCGGCCTGATCGAGGCGGCGTCTCTGGGGGCGACCGACGCGCGTCGGGCTCTCGCGTTCCGCGGCCGGCTCCTCGACGAGGCGATGGAGGTGCTGACCTGAGCAGCCGGTACACACCGCAGGCCGGCCCGAGATCCGAGCTCCGGGTCCTGATCGTCCACAACCGCTATCGATCGCGCTTCGCGAGCGGTGAGAACCGCATGGTCGAGCAGGAGACCACCCTCCTTCGGCAGGCCGGCCATGACGTCGTCGAGTACCTGCGAGAGAGCGATGAGATCGAGCGGTTCTCCGCGATGCGCCGCCTCGAGCTGCCCGCTAGGGTGGTGTGGTCGCGGGAGGACGCCCGCATGGTGACCGATCTCGCCCGACGATCTCGCCCCGACATCGTTCACATCCACAACACGTTCCCGCTGATCAGTCCGTCGGTGATCCGCCGGCTCGCTGCCCTCGAGATCCCGATCGTGATGACCCTGCACAACCCACGCCTCTTCTGCGCCAACGCCATGCTCTTCCGCGACGGCCGCCCGTGCGAGGACTGCGTGGGCTCCTCCCCGCTCCCCGGGCTCGTGCATGCCTGCTACCGCGACTCCCGCATCGCGACCGCGCCGATCACCGCGAGCATCGCCGTCCACCAACGCCTCGATACCTGGCGCCGAGTCGCAACCTTCATCACGCCGTCGGCGTTCCTCCGTACGAAGGTGGCGCAGGGCGGGCTGCCGCTCGACCGGGTGGTGGTCAAGCCGAACTTCGTCCCCGCGCCGGCTCGGACCCGCGAGCGCCCCGGTTCCCATCACCTGTTCCTGGGACGTCTGTCCCCCGAGAAGGGCCCCGACCTGCTCGTGTCGGCGTGGGACGCGCGGTTCGGACGGTTGCTCGTTGCCGGAGAGGGACCGCTCCGTTCGACACTCGACCGGACAGACGTCGCTCGAGGGGGCGTGCGGTTCCTGGGACACCGGACGGCCGCCGAGTGCTCGGACCTCCTCCGGTCGGCGCGGGCCCTCGTCGTGCCCTCGAGGGTCTACGAGGTGTTCCCGGTCGCCGTCGCCGAGGCGTTCGCCCACGGCGTTCCCGTCATCGCGCCCGCCCATGGTCCGTTCCCCGACATCGTGGAGGACGGCGTCACCGGCCTCCTGTTCGAGCCAGGTGATACCGCCGACCTTGCCAGGTGCCTGGGCGCGGTCCTGGACGACTCCCTGTCGATGCGCCTCGGCGCGCAGGCCCGAAGGGTGTACGAGGCGCAGTACACGCCGGAGCGGAACCTCCGATCGCTCGAGTCCATCTACGCGGGCGTACTCGGTCGTCAGGGGCCGTTCGGGCGGGTCCCTGCCCCTGTGACGGCGGAGGAGGCCGGGTCGTGAGCCTCGATCGCACGATCCGAGCAGACACGCCGACGATCCAGCGATGGCTGCCGGACGTGTTGGACCGGCTCCGCATCCGCCGCGTTCCCGTCTTGCTTGCGTGCCCAACCCAGCTCGAGGACGGTTCGAGCGCGCGGATCGACCTCCTCGTCACGCCGACACGATTCCCCATCGCGATGCGGACGCTGTCGGTCCTCGGGTTCGCGGAACCGCCCGGTCAAGGGCCGTCGTGGCCGTCCATCGATCGCTCGATCCGCGAGGGCACCACCCTCGTCCGTGCGGACGGAGTCCGCGTCGACCTCGCGCACAGGATCCGGCCATGGGTGTGGGGCGATCGTCTCCCCTTCGCCCTGCTCGATCGCCGGTCGGTGGCGTCGGACCTCGACGGGAGCGCCACCCGTTCGGTCGACACCAGCGCGGCTGTGGTGATCGCCGCGCTTCGATCGCTCGACGGCGATGCCGACGGGGGGATCGTCGCCCTGCGTGCGCTCGTGCCCGCGTGCGACCCCGAGGATGTCGCACGGCTGGCGCGCTCCACGGGATTGGTTGGCATCCTCGCGGCGATCCTTGCCGCGCTTCCTCCGCGCGATCGGCCGACGAGACTCCTCGAGGTCCTCTCCGGCTCACCGCCGCCCTTCGCGGATGCCTTCCGGCTCCATAGGCTCCATCGGCTCCAGGCACATGGGCGAGGGAAGGGGCATCCGCTCGCCAAGGTCTTCGCGCTACCGATCCCGAACGCTGCAGCGTATGTCGCGGCCACCGCCGTGCCCCCGCCGGCCTTCCTGGAGCGCCGCCTCGGATCGCGGAGCGCGTACCCCATGTGGTGGAGCCAGATGTTCGGCGCTCGAAGAACCCAGCAGGGGTCAACGGAGGCAGCCTGGACGGCCGACGGCTCCACCGGGACGGCCACCGCCGGGAACGGGGGTCGCGCGACACACCGGAGCGTCGCCGGCCCCAGGCCACGACGTGGCCCGACCAGCTTGTTCCCCGAGGTCGGCCCCGTCACGGCTGCGACGCTGTTCCACGACGTGCCCGGAGCGCCATCGGCGCCCACGGACGCCGGTGCGTGGGACGAGGAGCTCGACGTGCTCCTGGAGCAACGCCTGTCGGGGTTCGCGCTCGCCGCCGCCGCGCGAAGCCAGGTGCACCTGTCACCCGGAACCGAGGCGCTGCTCCACGGAGCCCACATGCGCGCGGCCGCCCGCGCCATGGCGATCGAGTCCACCGCCGCGAGCGCGCTCGAGGTCCTGGCGTCTCGATCGATCCCGTTCGTCGTCTCGAAGGGACCGGGGATCGCCCTGAGCTACCCGCAACCCGCCCTGCGTCCGTACGGCGACATCGACGTCCTGGTGCCGCCCGATCGGTTCTCGGAAGCGATGTCGTCCCTCGGCTCCCTCGGGTTCGAGGAGTACTTCGACACCGGCGAGCCCCGCTCCTATTTCGACGGGTACTGCCGGGAGGGAGTGAACCTCGTCCGAGCGGACGGCGGATCGATCGACCTGCATCACCGGATCCCGCCGTGGGTGTGGGGCACGCACCTCGGGTTCGCACGCCTGCTCGAACGATCGCGCGAGATCGAGCTCGTCGGCGGTCGCGTGCGTGTGTTGGACCCGACCCACAACATCCTCGTCGCCGCGCTCCACATCATCAGCGATCGTCGCGATCAGCCCGGCTCGAAGCTCATCACGTGGCGAGACATCGTCTCGCTCGCGCAGGTGTGCGACCCCGAAGCCGTCGTCGCCGAGGCGCAGCGGCTCGGGTTGGATTGGTACCTGGCGTTCATCCTCCGACAGCTCCCGCCTTCCATTCGCCCCGACCAGCTGACCAAGCTTCTTGGACACCCTCACGCGAACGCAGGCGACGCGTTCCGTCTGCGCCGGCTGATCCCGCCGGCGCTGGGGTCCCGTCATCAGATCGCCCAGGTCTTCCGTCTGCCGATCCCGAACGCCGTCGCCTTCCTGGGCGGTTACGTCGTCCCCTCGCGCGTCTTCCTGAGGAAGCGGTACGGGCAGGACGGTGGCTACGTCCGATGGTGGCGGGAGGCGACCGGCAGGCTCCGCGATGCACGGGATGCTCCGTTCGACGGCTCGTGGGGTGAGCGATGACCTTGTCGGACCCACTGGCAGTCGGGCGCGACCTGAGGTCGCTCCCGCCACCACGCGGGAGTTGCTTCGGGTTCGAGATCCGGTCCGAGCTCGAGTTCTCCTTGCTCCGCGAGGGGTCCGGCGTCCCGCTGTCGGTCGTGCATGCCGACGAGACTTGGGAACCATCCGGCGAGCCCCTGCTCGAGTGGCTGCCGCGCAGCGACCGGCCCCTCCACGCGAAGATCTTCGCCGACGGGTCCCGATACCGGATGTGGACCGACCTGGAAGGGTGGTTCGCGATCGATCCCTCGGCGCTGCGCGTCACCGCACCGCCCTGCGAGGACACGATCCGCCTCGAGGAGCGCATCCTCGGCTTCCCGCTCCTGCTGAGCTTCCTCCCCCGCGGTGACCTGCCGCTGCATGCCGCGGCGGTCGAGATCGGCGGCTCGGCGCTGCTGCTGGCCGCGCCCGGGTACCACGGGAAGACGACGCTCGCCGCTGCCTTCCTGGGTGCGGGGTTCCGCATCCTGACGGAGGACATCGCGTGCTGTCGTGTCTCGGAGGCGCCGACGCTCGCCCCCGGCCCGGCGATGCTCCGGGTCCGCACACCTTCGTACGAGCGTCTCGAGTTCCCGGGCACCCGGGTCGTCGCCCGTGAGCCGGGTCGGGTCCACCTCGCCCTCGAGGGTTCGGCAAGGGGCGACGGGAGCCCGGTGCCCCTGCGAGGGATCGTGTTCCTCCGGCTGGACGAGGGCGAGGGGACGATCGAGCGGGTAACGTCGGCCACCGCTCTCCCCGACGTGTGGGCCCTCAGCTTCAAACTCCCGTCAGACGCCGCCCGGGCCCGGTGCTTCTCCTCTGCCGCGGAGCTCGTGGACCGCGTACCGGTCTGGAACCTGCGGCGCCCACTCCGGTACGACACCCTCCCGGCGCTCGTCGACCTCATCCATCGGACATGCGCAACGTGACCCGGACGATCGAGGATCCGTCGCTCTTCGCGAAGATCGCTCTTGCCCTGCGGACGGTCTACTGGTTCGGCGTCGTTCACTTCGAGCTCCGGCGGCGCCCGGTGCCGCAGATCGTCGAGCGCCTGCGCGTGGTCGATCGGGTCCGGCCGTACCGGATCCCGGCGGGTCGCCTTGGTCGGGGCGTCGCCCGCCTCCTCACGATCGGACCCTTCGAGGCGCGTTGCCTGGTCATGGCCCTCGTCCACTTCCGCCTCCTGCGCGAGCAGGGCGATGAGCCCGAGCTCGTCATCGGCTTGGAACGGATCTCACGGACACGTGACGCTCACGCGTGGCTGGAGATCGAAGGCCGTGACGTCGGGCCGCCCCCAGGACGAGGAGCGCACGAAGGGCTGCTCCGCTACCGATGAGCGGGGCGGCGTGAGTCGGTGCGGATCCTCTTCGTCCATCCGAGCTACCCGGGCCAGTTCGGCCACATCGCGCGAGCCCTAGCGGCCGAGCACGGCGACGAGTGCACGTTCGTCTGCGAGGAGTCGTACGAGGACGACGACGCGGTTCGGAAGATCGCGTACGAGCCCCGAGGGCCGCAGCGACCCACCGGGTACCTGATCCAGGACTTCGAGAGCGCGCTCGCCCATGCGCAGGGCGTCTACGAGGCGCTGGAGCCCCATCGGTCCACGCTGGCCCCCGACCTCGTTGTCGGCCACGCGGATTGGGGCTCGTCGCTGTTCGTGCCGGAGCTGTTCCCCGACGTCCCCGTGATCGACTACGTCGAGTACTTCTACCATCCGCATGGCTCCGCGATCGACTTCCGGCCCGACTTCCCGCCGGCCGAACGGACCGTGCTCCGACACCGCGTCCAGAACGCGGCGGTGCTCCTGCAACTCGAGAGCTGCAGCGCCGCCTACACCCCGACCTCGTTCCAGCACGGGCTGCTGCCCGAGCGCTATCGCTCGAAGGTGCGCATCATCCACGATGGGGTCGACACATCGATCTGGCGCCGGTCGTTCGAACCGGGCTCCGGCCAGGAGAGCACCCGGATCGTGACCTACGTCGCACGGGGGTTCGAGGCGATGCGCGGTTTCGACATCTTCATGCGCGTCGCCAAGCGGATCTGCGACGCTCGAACCGACGTCGTATTCATGGTCATCGGTTCGGACGAGGTCGTGTACGGCAACGATCTCGAGCACATCGTGGGCGGGAGCCTGAAGGAACACGTCCTGCGTCAGGACGACTACGACCTGGACCGCATCCGCTTCTTCGGCTGGCTGCCGCGAGAAGAAGTCGTCAACGTGCTCAGCCTGAGCGATCTGCACGTCTACCTGACGACCCCGTTCGTCCTCAGCTGGTCCCTGCTGAACGCCATGGCTTGCGGGTGCACGGTCCTGGGCTCGGACACCGAGCCCGTACGCGAGGTGATCGAGGACGGCACCAACGGCCTCCTGCGGGACTTCTTCGACGTGACCGCCCTGGCCGATGCCGCGCTCGAGGTGCTCGACCAGCCCGCCCGGTTCCGCCACCTCGGGGAGGCGGCCGAGCGAACGATCCACGAGCGATACGCGCTGGGCATCGTGATACCCACCCTGCGCTCCTTCTACGCCGAGATCGCCTCGGGCGCGGGTTCTCGCACTCCATGACCTGAGGGCAGCGAGCACCGCGTGGGTGCCACCGCCGATGTGGGGCCGCGGACGTAGGCACCCAACATCCACAGAAGGACCGCGGCCCTGGTGAGGACCGCGAGAAGGAACAGCCACCGCGGCGCGCCCGCGCCCGCGCCGGTTGCGGCCCCCAGCCATCGGAACTCCGTCACGAACACGAAGACGTCGGCCGCTTCGAACGCGAGGAACACTCGGAGCTGAGGGAGCACGAGCGCGAACCACGGCAGGAGCCAGAGCGAGTACTGGGGCGAGTAGACCTTGTTCGTGAGTAGGAAGACGATCAGGATCGGGAACCCGAACGTCCACACCGGGAACTCGGGCTCGAACCGCGACTTCAGGTACCACACGGCAAGGACCGCACTCAGGAACAGGGCGAACGACAGCGCGTTGACCAGCGGGACGCTGCGGCAGAACACCGGGAGGACGCGACAGCCGACGAACCACAACGTTGCCCAGTGCGTCGGTCGGATGGCGTTGAATCGAAACGTGAAGCTCCACCCGCCCGGCGAGGCGATCGCGACGGGGAGGTTGACCGCGAGCCAGATGACCACAGCCGACCCCAGCAACACCACGACCCCGCGCCACGAGCGCTCCCTGGCTCGATCGAGCGCCAGCGGCGGCAGCAACAGCCCCGGGAAGAGTTTCGCGGCCGCGCCGAGCCCGAGCAGGACTCCTGCCGCGACGTCGCGCCGGCGCAGGAACGCGACGAGCCCAGCGGTCATGAGCGCGACCGCGAGCAGGTCCCAGTTCAAGAAGGCGTACAACGCGAGGGTCGGGGCGGCAGCGAAGTACAGGGCTCGGCGCTGCACCACTCCGTACAGCAGCCACGCGGTGAGCAGACCGAGCAACGCAAGCAGCACGGCGTTCGAGGCGAAGAACGCCTCCCGGGAATCCACCGGCCACGACGCCACCCACATGAACAGCCCCGTCCCGACCGGGTACTCGTTCTCCGCCTCGACGTACGGGATCTTCCCTGAGTCCAGCTCCTCGGCTTCGTACAGAGGGAGGAGATCGGAGTAGCAGACGAGGGTCAGGCTGCGCTCGAGGAACCCATCCCCGAAGCACAGCGACTTGTGCGCCGCGCCCGCGGTCATCATGCAGGCGGCGACGAGGAGCACGACGCCTCGGGTCACGCGGACCGAGCGGGTCATCCTTTCGAAACCCCCAGACGGCGAGCCTCAGTCGTCGGGAGCGGTGGCGTGCTCGACGACGATCAGTTCCCGTGAGCTGAGGTCGCGCACGAACTCCTCGACGTCGTCGGCGATCTCGGGGGGAGGATCCATCACGCGCGACCGGACATCGTCGGTCAATCGGCTCAACGTGGTCCCCTCGTCGATCAGGCTCCAGATCAGGACGCCGATCCGGTTGACGCCGTGATAGGCGGTGGAGTCCAGGTGCAACAGCACACCGGTGCCGTCGGCGAGCTCGCGGAAGACCGCCCGCTCGCTCCGCCGGATCTTCACGTCTGCTCTCATCACCTCGGCCGGCATCATCCCATGCTTCCCTTCTCCCTCGTCAGTAGAGACCGAGCGTTCCGTTCGAACGCTCCTTGCGCAGGGCCAGGCGGAACGCGAGGATCCCGGCACCGATCGCCACGGCCGCGGCCGGGATGAGGACGGCCAGCGTCGAAGGGACGGGCTCCCAACCGGCATTGCCGAGCAACGCCTCGCGTTCGGCTTCGAGCGCGACCGTGATGGGGTTCAGCTTCGCCAGCGTTTGGATCCAGCCGGGGAACAGATCGATCGGGAAATAGGCACTGGAGGTCGCCGTGAGCACGATCGTGAAGAGCCCGATGACGCCCAGACCTCGGCGGAACACCACGACGCCCGCCGCACTGATCATGCCGATGCCCCACACGACGGGGACGAACGCGAGGATGACGACGCATGCCGGTGCGATGCCGCTCACGTCGAACCGGGCGCCGAGGAACGCGGCGGTCAGCGCGAGGAAGATCACCGTCCGTACCGGCACGTAGAGCAGCTCGTAGGTCACCGAGCCCAGTTGCATCGTCGTCGGGGCCGTCGGGGTCAGCAGGAGAGACTCCAGCGTCCCCATCATCTGCTCGTCCCGCATCACCGTCACCACCCGGTTGAGCCCGATCTGGAGGAACGAGGTCACGGCGATGCCCACCGCGACGAACTCCACGTAGGTGACGGTTTCCCCGCCGAACGTGGGGAGGCTCGAGGGCGCGATGAGTTTGCCCACGAAGTAGAAGAGGATGATCTGCAGGAACAGGTTCAGCCAGTCGGAGATGAACGCCACTCGATAGCTCCACGCGACGAGGAAGTCGCGACGCACGAACGCCATCGTCTTGCGCACCTCGCCGAAGAAGCGTGGCGATGCCTCGAGCCTCGTCGTACTCATGACTCGGTCTCCGTCATCGTGAGGAAAGCCTCCTCGATCCCGGACCGCTCCTCCCGACACGACAGCACGTCCAGGCCCGAGGTCACGAGGCGAGCCACCGCCTCGCCCAGGGTCGCCTGCTCACGTAGCGCGAGGACGTAGTGCTCGCCGTCAGGATCGCGGGTGGGAGCAAGGTTGCCGAGCGATCCGATCGCCGCGCTCGCGCCCCCGAGGTCGATCTCCTTGCCTCGTGCGCGCAGCCGGAGGAGGTGCCGTTGCGCGGTCGCCCTCGACATGAACTGCGGGACCGTGCCGCTGAACCGGACGGCGCCCTGGTCGAGGAGCGTCACGCGTCGGGCGAACCCGCGGATCTCGTCGATCCTTTGTGTCGCCCACAGGACCGCGGTCCCGGCGGCGGATCGTTCGGCGATCAGGTCTCGGACGGTGCGGGCCGCCTGCGGATCGAGATCATGCGTCGCTTCGTCGACCAGGAGCACCGGTGGGGACATGAGCAAAGCCCTCGCGACCGAGAGGCGCTTCTGCATCCCGTGCGAGTACCCGCTGACCGGTCTCCGCGCCGCCTCCTCAAGGTCGACCTGCCGCAGGCACGCCCACGCGCGATCGGTCGCTGCGCGCAGTCGCAGCCCGTGGAGCCGGCCGAAGAACGTGAGGTTCTCCAGGCCGGAGATCCGCAGGTAGAGGGTCCGATCCCCCGAAGGGACCAGGCCGATCAACTCCTTCGCACGGCGCTGGATCAGCTCGGAGCGCTCGGTGCCGAAGATGCGGATCTCGCCGCCGTCGGGATCGACGAGCCCGGCGAGCGCTCGGATCAGGGTCGTCTTGCCGGCACCGTTCCTCCCGAGCAGGGCGTGGATCTCGCCGGCCTCGACATCCATCGAGACCCCTCTGAGCGCCTCGTTGGTCCCGAAGCGCCGGGAGAGGCCCCGGATCGCGATCGCCGGCCACCTCTCGGCATCCATGGAGCTCCCACGGATCGGCTGTTGCTCGGTCGTCGTGGGCACCACCATCAGCTCCACAGGGACATGAACGCGTGGGTCTTGGCAAGATCGACCGCCCACTTCTGGTCGCCGATCAAGAACCGACGCTGCTCGATCCGCTCGGCCAGCATCGCGTAGTCGACACCGGGCATGCGGTACGGCGGATCCACCAGCCACCGTCGGAGACCGTCCCAGTCGATGGTCCCGAGGATCCGTTGGTTGAAGTACGTCTTATCCCGGCGGTCGAGGATCTCGTCCGGCACATGGCCCCGGAGCAATCGACGCACGAGCGTCTTCATCCGGAAGTCCGGGAACTTGACCTCCGCCGGCAGGCTCACGAAGAACTCGCTCAGGTCGACGTCGATCCACGGGCGTCGGTTCATCACCCCGCAGACGGCCTGGACCGTGGCGTCGGACTCGGTCCCGATGGGTGGCCCGATGAAGAACCCAGTCTGCTCCCAGCGGTATCGGCTGAGTGGCGCCACGAGGTTCCGTGCGTTCGCTTCGGCAACCCGCCGCTCATCCAGCCAGGCCGGGAACCCGGCGTCCGGCGCCGAGCGCCTGCGTCGCTCGCGCTCGGCGAGGACCGCTCTGGGAACGAACGCGTAGACGAGCTGGCGCGCGATGCCGAGCCAGGAGATGTTGATGTCGCGCTGGGAGCTGATCACTCGGGGGATCGCGCCGAACCGACCCCTGGAGACCAGGTGGGAGACGAGCGCCGCCCGCTCCGAAGTCAGGAACTCCGCCAACTCGCCCCCGATGATGTTCGTGTATCCGAGGGAGCGCGCCCTCCGGTAGTACTCGGCCGCCTCAGCCGGTGGGTGGATCGGGCACGGGGAGTCGCATCGATCGACCCACGAGACGATGTCGTCCAGGGGGCGAGCGGTCGGCTGCAGCGTGTGGGCCTCCATCCCGAAGCGACGAACCACGACGTCGATGTACGCTCGCTCGTCCACCTGCGGGAAGTCGGGGAACACGAAGGACAGGGCCGTCATGGGTCTTCCCGACAGCTCCCGGTGCCGCCGGTCGCCGTAGGCGGGGACCGTCGGGGAGTCGATCCCCCCGCTGAGCGAGACGAGGTCGTTGCCGGTGAGCGTGCGCTCGACGGCCTGGGTCATCAACTCGTCGAACCGCTCGCGCAGCTCGTGCTCGTCGTACCTACCGGTCTCGAACAGGGCATCGGGGTCCCAGTACCGCCGCTTCCACGCCCGACGGCCGTCGGACACGAGGACCGTCGCCCGGGCGGGCCGGGTGACCCCCTTGACCGCGGCCGGCGTCTCCCCCTCTCCGCCGTCGCCGTAGAACCACCCCTCCACCGTCTCGATGTCGGGCTCGCGCGCGAGCGCGGCACCCGCGAGCACCTGCTTGGCCTCCGTCGCGGCGACGAACCCGTGATGATCGAGCCGGTACATCGCCTGGGCGAGGGCGAGGTGGTCTCGGAACAGCCACAGGCGGGTGCCGTCGGTCACGACGACCGCGTACACGCCCCGCATGACGGTCGGCGTCCGGTCACGCAGACGGGCGAACGCGCCGATCACGGCCTCCGCGGGTGACGCCCCCAGACGCGACCCCTCCCCCAGGAACCGCTTGACCAGCTCGACCAGGTTGTCGATCCGGCCGACGACCGCGGCTGCGAACCCTTCGGCGACCGCGAGCGAGACGTCGCTCCCGGAAACGCCGAGCGTGCACCGGCCGAGCGTGGCGACGTCGACCTCCTCCCCGCGATGATGCGACGAAGCGAGCATCCTCGAGACGTCGGACGGCGGCCGGGGTTCGGGACCGGAGGGCAGGACGACCGCGAACGCGCCCACCTAACCCACCCCCGGACCGTGAGTGCACAGAGACCCCCGGCGCGTGCCGGGGGTCTCCTGCTTGGGATCGTCGAGCGGCGCTACGGCGAGGGACAGGACTCGTCGCCCGCGTTGTCCTTCGTGCAGAGCTTGGTGTCCTTGCGCGGCGTTTGCCCCGCGGGGTTGGTCCCCCCGAAGGTGTGCCGAGCGATGGACCCCAGATCGACGATCGTCGGCTTCTCGTAGGTCACAGACATCATCCTCTCCTTGCTCGTCGGCCGACGCGCTGACGCTACCCGGGACGCCGTGCTCAAGGATGATTCGACCGTCGTATCTTCCGTACGTATGTTGCGTGAAGGGACAACCGACGAGCGCGAGTGCTTCGCGGAAGGTGATCAGATCCAACACCACCCAGGAGGGGCGGTCGGACGGAACTGCGCCTCGGGGTAAGGGCCGGGAGTGTCGACCGGCGTCTCCACGCCGGGAGGCAGGCTGAGGTCGAGATCGGAGAGACGGACGCCCTCGAGATCGCAGTCCTGGAACAAGATCCTCGCCCGCCAGGCGCTCTCGGACACCGGCACCGCGGCGAGAACCGGGTAGAAGAAGGCGAACAGGGCGATCGTCGCGGCAGCGAACGCGGCCACACCAGCTCGCCCGACGGCCGTGCGGGAAATGCCGCGGGCGACGTAGCCGAGCCCGAGGCACAGGAAGGGGACGCAGACGAGCAGGTAGAAGGAGAAGACCGTCGAACGCGTCGGGCCGATGAGCAGCCACGGCAGCCATCCGGCCGCGAACCCCAGGAGGATGATCGCCTCGCCGTCATCGCGGTGTCGTCGTAGCCAGCGATACCCCACGTGTGCGAGGGCCACAAGGCCGCCCCACCAGATCAAGGGGTTCCCGATAGCGATGATCTCCTCGTACCGGCCCCCATGCACCTCGAGCCAGTAGATCGGGGGCCGCTTCATCAACGGCCAGGACCACGGGGCCGAGGCGTACGGATGCGCGAAGTCCAGCCCGAGGTGGAACGCCAGCATCGCGCGCTGGTGTGCGAGGAAAGCCCCGACCCAGCTGCCTTGGGACCAGGGCCACGCGAGGATCGCGCCGTCGATCCGGCCGACGTAGGACCCGACGTACACGATCGCCGGGATGAGCCCGAACGCGACGGCAAGCGACGGCCCTTCCTCTCGGATCACGGTCCGGAGCCCAAGGCGGATCGTCTTCGACCGTCGATGGAGCTCCGATGCAAGGACGAAGACCGGAACGACGAGCAGGTACGGGACCCCTGACCACTTGCAGGCGACCGCGGCCCCAACGGCCGCCCCGGCGACGAGTCGCCATCGTCGTTCTCGCAGCCGATCCCGGAGCCGGCCTCTCGGACGGCCGAGATGAGGTTGGCCCTCGGCGGGACGATCTCTATCGTAGACGGCCGCCAGCACCGCCCCCACGACGAAGAACGCCACGAACACGTCCAGCATCGCGATCCGAGAATGGACGAAGTGGAGGGCGTCGAACGCCAACGCGCCGGACGCGACGGTAGCCGCGAGCGTCGATCGCAGGAGTCGCCGAGCCAGCAGGAACACGAGCACGACGGTCAGGGTGCCCGCGACGAGGGACGCAGCCCGCCACCCTCCCGACCTGAAGCCGAAGATCCTGATGCCCGCGGCGATCAGCCACGTCCCCAGCGGCGGGTGCACCCCCGTCACCGGCAGGCCGGCATCCGCGTGGCACGGTGGCCCGTAGCCGAAGACGTACTCGCAGGCCTCGATCGCGTAGTAGCCCTCGTCGAAGACAAGCCGGGAGGGCGTCGTCGCACGGAACACCCGGAGCCCACCGGCGACGAGTGTGACCGCGGTCAGTCCGATCGTGTCGGCGAGCGTCCACCTCATCACCCGCGTCGAGACGCGCTCCGCGACGCGAACCGGAGGGCTGGGGGTCAAGGTCCGGGCCACGTCAACCACGTTTCCTGAGGAAGGGCGCGTCCATCACGCGGTTCGGACGACGGCCTGCTTGGTCTCGAGCTCGGAGCGGATCCATCGGTAGGTGTGGGTCAGACCGTCCTCGAGCGTGGTCGACGGCGTCCAGCCGAGGACCCGCATCGCCAGGGTGTTGTCGCTGTTGCGGCCCCGGACGCCCTGCGGACGGTCGAGTTCGTGCTCCTTCGTCAGCCGCTTGCCCGCGATCGAGCAGACGAGGTCCACGAGGCCATCGACCGAGACCAACGTGTCGGACCCGAGGTTCAACGGCGCACGGTGATCCGATCGGGCGATCCGGTGGATCCCCTCGACGCAGTCGTCGACGTAGGTGAAGGAACGCGTCTGGCTGCCGTCCCCCCACACGTCGATCGAGCCACCGTTCGGCGCGAGCACGACCTTCCGGCAGATCGCCGCCGGCGCCTTCTCCCTCCCGCCGTCGTAGGTACCCAGCGGTCCGTAGATGTTGTGGAAGCGCGCCACGCGCGTGTCCACCTTGCCCTCGTCCGCGTAGTACCGGCACAGCTTTTCGGCGTACAGCTTCTCCCAGCCATAGCCCTCCTCGGGATCGGCGGGGAAGGCGTCGCTCTCTCGAAGTGGCTCGACCTCCGGAGCCGTCTGCCGGTACATCGGATAGACGCAGGCAGACGACGAGAAGAAGTACCGGTGCACATCGTTTCGGTGAGCACCTTCGAGCATGTTGGCGTTGATCAACACGTTATTGCGGGCAATGTCGGCGTGGAACTTCGTGATGTAGCCGATCCCCCCCATGTCGGCGGCCAATTGGTACACCTCGTCCACGCCCGCGGTTGCGGCAAGGCACGCCTCGGGACCCCGAAGATCCATGATCGTGAAGTCATCGGCATCCGTGGTTTCGTACTCGGGTTCCTTCAGGTCGACGCCTCGAACCCAGTACCCCTCTGCCTTCAGGTACCGGACCAGGTGATGCCCGATGAAGCCGCCTGCTCCGGCGACGAGTGCTCGCTGTGTCATGTGTCTCCCTCCTGGATCTGAGTCGTCCTCTCAAGGGTCTCGGCCGTCTTCGGGGTCTGCGTCGTCCTCGTCCGGCGCGACGGTCTGCCGCCGAGGCGCATGTGCAGGAACTGCGCGATGAAGAGCGCGACGAATCGTGGATTGTGGCGCGCGTAGCGACGCCAGAGTCGCCGGGGCTCACTGGCGAGGCGGAACGCCCACTCGAGTCCTGCCCGCTGCATGAACCTCGGGGCACGGCGCTTGCTCCCTGAAAGGAAGTCGAACGCTGCACCGACTCCCACCGTCACGGCAGGCAATCGCCCGTGCACGCGATCCATCCAGAGCTCCTGCTTCGGGCAACCCAGGCCAACGAAGACGATCCGAGCACCGGATGCTGCGATGTCCGCGACAACCTGTTCCTCCTCCCGCTCGGAGAGTGGACGGAAGGGCGGGCTCGCTACGAACGCGACATCCAAGCCTGGGAACGTCGCCTCGGCCCACCCGCGGAGGCGAACGAGGACTTCCGGCGTGCCGCCGAAGAAGCCGACCGGGATCCCGTTCGGCGCGGCTCTGCGAAGGATCGCCGGGGTGAGCTCGGCGCCGGCGACCCGCCTCGCGACCGGAGCCCCGAACAGCCTCAGGGCCCAGACGAGCGGCATGCCGTCCGCCGTGGTCAAGTCGGCCCGGCGCATGACGGCCAGGTAGTTGGGGTCGTCGTAGCCCTCCATCACGTTGTTCACCGTCGCCACGGCGACGCTCCGCGATTCGCCTTCGAGGGCCCACCGGATGACGCGATCGGCGGCATCGGGCGGGGTCATGGCGTGGACTCGCGTCCCAAGGACCTCGATGGATCCCGGGCTCGGGGAGGCGAGCGTCCGGATCCCGCCTACCGAGGCATCGGCCGGCGCCGACCCCGTGTGGACCACGTCCGCGAGGAGGTGCGCCGAAGTGGTGACCCCGGGTTCGCTCACCGAGCGACCCCCATGGATTGCGGTGGCCTCACCTGGATGACCAGTGCCGCCGCTTCGAGCCGGGAGTGCACGCCGAGCTTTGCGAGCAGATTCTGCACGTGCGTCCTCGCCGTGTCGGGGCTGATCATCAGTGTGGTGGCGATGGTGCTGTTCTTCGCACCAGAGCCGAGGAGTTCCAGCACTTCACGTTCGCGCGCGGTTAGTCGAGAGATCCTCAAGAGGGATTCCCGCTCGCGACGACGGCGCTCCAGGAGGGCCGCGAGCAGGGAAGGGAGCATCCGCGACGGGATCAGCGCCTCCCCTCGGTGGACCACTCGCATGCCCTCGAGCAGATCGCCGATACCAACATCCCGCGTGATGTAGCCGACCACCCCGGCCTCGACGGCCGCGAGCAGGGCCGCATCATCCTCCTTCGACGCCATGACGACGACCTGACACTGTGGGACGCAGGCGCGAAGGAGCGAAGCCGTATGTCCAAGGCTCCCGAGGGACAGGTCCTCGTCCAGCAGGAGCACGTCCGGCCGTGTTCGCTCCGCCTCCGAGACCACCCGCTCGACATCATCGGCCTCGCCGACCACAGCGATGTCGGGCTGCTCCTCGAGGATGGATCGCAGAGCCTGCCGGAACAGGGCCTGTCCCTCGGCAAGGAGGACTCGGATCGGGGTTGTCACGCCAGCGCTCGCCGAGAGGTTCACCGAGGTCACCATCGAGCGGACGGTACGGTGGCAGCCCTCGTCACGCACCGGTCCTACGGAGTAGATGTACTACGGCGATTGCATGAAACGGGGAAAGAACGACCGCTGATCGCCCATCCTGGATCCGTATCGGTTCGCAGCTCAGCCGACGTTGCTCGACTGTGGCGGATCCACGATCCCGTGACGTACGGCGAAGGTGGCGGCCTCGAGTCTCGAGTGCACCTGGAGCTTCGTCAGGACGTTCTGTACGTGCGTCCGAACGGTGTTCCTGCTGATCCCGAGCTTTCGGGCGATCGCGTCGCCCGGGAGCCCCTCGGCGAGGAGTCTCAGAACGTCGAGCTCTCGATACGTCAACTGGTCCGCCATCAATGCGACCGAACGCTCGGTCGTCGAGCGCACTCCCGCCACCCGGGCAGCGAGGCGATGCGGCACGACCGCTTGTCCTCCCAGCGTCGTCAGAACCGCATCGACGAACTTCGCCGCAGGGATGTCCTTCATCACGTACCCGTGGAACCCCGAGCGCATTGCCTGTTTCACCGCACGGGGGTCATCGAGCGCGGTGAGTGCGACCACCTTGGTTCCGGGCCACCCCTCGACGATCTCGGCGCCGACGGAGAGCCCGTTCCGATCCGGCAACCCGAGGTCCATCAGGACGAGGTCCGGGCGGTGTGATGCCACCGCATCAAGGGCGGCCGCTCCGTTCGCGGCGACGGCGACGACCTGGATGCCCCTCGCCTGGAGCGTGGCTCGGACCGCCTCCGCAAACAGGGTGTGGTCGTCCACGATCAAGGTTCGGATTTGGTCCTCCTCGCAGGTCCTCTCGTGATCCATCTCCATGACCCTCCGAGGCTAGAACACGGAGCGTGTTCGCACAAGTCCAGAACGCCGTTCGCCGTAGGCGTCGTACCCCGCAGGACGACCCCAACACCGTAGACACCTAAGACAACGTCGATGAACGCCGCCGGGTTGCTCGGAGCGTCAAGAAGCGAGCTGGGATGTCTCCACAGGCAACTCGAGCACGAACGTTGCCCCAGCCTTGGTCGTTCGGAGAGCGATCGAGCCGCCGTGCGCCTCCAGGACCCGCCTCGCGATGAACAGGCCAAGCCCCGAGCCAGGGCGCCTGAGACCATTGCGGCCTCGACTGAACGGGCTGAAGAGCGAACCCTGCTCTTCGGTCGGGATCCCGGGACCACGGTCTCGTACCAGCACGCGCGCCAGGCGGTCGTCGCGTTCGACCTGCACCCATACACGCGACCCTTCGGGTGCGTAGGCGAGGCTGTTTCGCACCACGTTCGAGATCGCGCTCCGAAGATGACGAGGATCGGCAAGCACGAGTACCCGATCGGGTGCCACGAACGAGACACGATCCGGATCGGAGGCGAACGCGGATGAAGCGACGGCCTGACGGGTGACGTGCACGAGATCTGCTCGCTGTCGTTGCAGGTTCTCGGCTCCAGAGGACCAACGCAGAAGCGGGTCGATCAGATCGGAGAGCTGACCGAGCTCTTCGTTCGTTCGCCGGAGCAAATCCCTTCCTTCCGAAACCTGGGTGGTTTCCGACAAGAGCTCGAGAGCCGCTCGCGCGTCAACCAGCGGTCCCTTCAACTCATGCGCGGTCCACGCGATGCTGAGCTCGCCGGCCACGCTCTCGGGCGAGCGAGGGCCGTCCTGTCGGAAACGAGGAAGGACCTCCTGCAGCAGCGAGGCCACTCCGTTGAGGAAATCGCCGCGGCCGGGTGGGGGGTCACCGATGAGCAGCACGGCCGTGTCGGCCCGGAGCGTAACGACCTCTTGGCAGCCGCTGGCGTCGCGGAATCGGCGCCGGAGCGAGGGGACCCGCATCCGGGGAGGCTTGGGCTCAGCCTCGTCGCCCCGCACCGCACGGCGTAGGCCGGAGCGCTTTCGCTCGGCCAGGCCGTCCGACGCCGCCAAGAACCATCCCCAGCCGTCCCGATCCGGTACCAGCCCGACCGCGGGAGTCCCGAGATGTTGATGACAGGTGGATACCGCCATGCGAAGGGTCTCGGTGGAGGTTCTCGCCCAGACGAGTTCGGAGGCCAACGCCACGAGAGCGCTCATCCCGGCGAGCGCGCGTTCTGACTCGCCTCTCGCGCGAGCGCTGCGCAACGCGAGGGCCGACTGCCCGACGAGAGCCATCAGCACGTCCATCCGCTCCACGAGCGTGGAGGTCGACGCCATGACCTCGACCACGCCCAGGACACCGTCCTCGCTCTCGAGGGGAAAGATCCCGACCGAGATACCCGGCCTTCCCGGAAGGGGGAAGTGTGTGTAGCGACCGGCCTGAAACACCTCCCTTCGCCGGTCCGCTCTCATGCTGCCGGCGTCGACGGGTCTACCTTCCACGCCGATCTCTCGAAGACGTCCCGAGACATCCGGAACCGCGAACCGCACGGTCGAGGCGTCCCCGCCAGCAGCAGCTTGGATCCAGCGAGCGCACGATGCGGCCACCTCACTGAGATCGGAGCGTTGCGCCGCAGAGATCGATGCGGCCGAACGGGATCGTTTCCGCGCCAAGATACGGAGCCTCCGACCCGGTTTCGCTGGAGAAGACCGGATCACCCAGTCTGGAGCACGCTCCGTGGTCATGTCAATGTCCTAGGGATGATGACCTACAGAGACGTAGGGAGACCGCCGGTATGCGAATCCTCTTGCGTATGAGAACCCGCGCGTCATGATGTGTCTGCGTGACGGTGGACGTGGAAGGATGACCGCCGACGGTTGCGGCGCGACCGGATGACGAGGGGCGGATGACACTTCCGAGCAGAGACCTACCGATCGAGGTTGGGCGAGCCCTGCGAAGGGCACGCCACGCTCGGAACCTGACGCTCCGGGGAGTGGGCGCGCGATCAGCCGGGCGGTTCAAGCCCACGGCGGTGGCCAGCTACGAGCGGGCGGAGCGGAGTATCTCTCTCGAGCGGTTCTGTGCGTTGTCTCGGCTCTACGACATGGCTCCCGAACGCCTGCTCCTACAGATCCTGTGGCGCGTCGAAGGACACCCCGACCCAACGATCGATCGCGCGCGTCTGCCGGAGCTACCGCCCGAGGAACGCGACGCCGTGGGTGGGTTCCTCCACCAGGTTCAACAGATGCGCGGCGACGGCGGGGATGGGACGATCACCCTTCGGATCCGCGACCTGGAGGTGCTCGCGACGGTGAGTGGCGCCAGGCTGGAGGAGTTCTTGGACCACCTGAGCCCCGCCCTCGTGCCCGACAGCGGTCGCTCCTAGTCCCTCGACCTCAGGCCGACGATCCTCCACCCCCGCGTCGGCCGTCCTGCCGCATGAAGGCTACGGTCTCCGCGAGGCCGTCCTCGAGGTGTGTCCAAGGTCGCCAACCGAGCGCCTCTGCGGCGAGCCCGGCATCCAAGGCGCTCCGTCGAACATCTCCCTGCCTGGCGGCGCCGAACGCAGGCTCGCCGGTGAACCGCGTGATGGTGGCAAGGAGCCGGAACAGGCCGTTCACGGAGGTCTCGAGGCCGGTGCCAACGTTCACGAGACGGCCGTCGCCATGGTCCGCGGAGAGCGCGAGCGCGTGAACCACGTCGTCGACGAACACGTAGTCGCGGGTCTGATTCCCATCACCGTGGATCGTCGGGGCCCTGCCGGCCAGCATCGTCGACGCGAAGATCGCGACGACCCCCGCCTCGCCCTGAGGATCCTGACGTGGGCCGTAGACGTTGGCGAGCGCGAGGGCGGTGAACGCGATGCCGTGGTGCCGTTCGTAGAAGCTGAGGTAGTCGATGCCCACCTTCTTGCTGATCCCGTACGGAGACACGGGTCTGCCGCTCGCCGTTTCCTTGACGGGCAGTTTCCTCGCTTCGCCGTAGAGCGTGCCCCCGGAGGCGGCGTAGACGACCTTCCGCACGCCGGTCTTCAGACCACATTCCATCAGGTTCAGCAGCCCCATCACGTTGATCGCGGCGTCCCGAACGGGATCCTGCATCGAACTCGAGACGGCCGCCTGCGCGGCCAGGTGCATCAAGACCTCGGGGCGGTGACGCTCGAACAAGGAGAGCAGGCCCTCCGCACGGATGTCCATATTGAAGAAGGTGAACTCATTCCCGTAGCCGCGCGCATCGGTGAGGTTGGCGATCCGACCGGTCGACAGGTCGTCGACCGCGACGACCCGATGTCCCTCGGCCAGCAAGCGATCGCACAGGTGCGAACCGATGAACCCCGCTCCTCCCGTGACCAGGAACGTGGTCATCCGAGCTCCAGCGAGGGGTCGGCGCCAACGCCCAGGGACGTCCGTTCGCCTCGCAGCAGCCTCCAGGTCCCGGCGACCGCGATCATCGCGCCGTTGTCGGTGCACAGGTCCAACGAGGGGAACAACACGCGGAATCCGGCCTCGGCGCCGGCCTTCTCCATCCGCTCGCGCAACCGAGTGTTGGCCACGACGCCCCCGCCGAGCAGAACCGTCTCGACCCCTCGACCTCGCGCGGCGTCGATCGTCTTGGCCACCTGGACGTCGACGATGGCCTCCTGGAACGACGCCGCCAGGTCGGCCGGGTCGACGTCGCGCCCCGCCTGGCGTTCGGCCTTGACGTGCCGCAGTACGGCGGTCTTCAGACCGGACAAGGAGAAGTCGAAGTCTCCGGAGTCGGCCATCGCGCGGGGGAACCGGATCGCGTTCGGATCGCCGTCCCGCGCGAGCCGGTCGAGCGCCGGGCCCCCGGGGAAGCCGAGCCCGAGGAACCGCGCGATCTTGTCGAACGCCTCCCCAGCGGCGTCGTCGACGGTCTGCCCGAGGAGCTCGTAGCGATGGGGTTCGGGCATGTGTACCAGCATCGTGTGGCCGCCGGAGACGACCAGGCACACCGCTGGGGTGAGCTCGGGCCCGTGGTCGACGGCGTTCGCGAGGACATGCCCCTCGAGATGGTTCACGCCGATCAGCGGCGCCCCCGTCGCGAGCGCGATCGACTTGGCCGCAGCCATCCCGACCAGGAGCGCGCCCACCAGACCGGGGCCCACGGTCACCGCGACGCCGTCGAGGTCGCCGAACCCGCACCCCGCGGTCTCGAGCGCGGCGTCGATCAGCGGGTTGAGCGCCTCGACGTGCGCGCGGCTCGCCAGCTCGGGCACCACCCCGCCGAAGCGCTCGTGCACGTCGACCTGGCTGGCGATGAGGTTGGCGAGCACGGTCTCCCGGTCGACGACCGCGACCGCGGTCTCGTCGCACGACGTCTCGATCCCCAACACCTTCACGCCGAGACCCTCACGGAGCGGTCTCCGTGTCTTCGGCGGGAGCGGTCACGCGACCTCGGGGCGAAGGCCGTCGGGGAGCTCGTCGAGCAGCCGGCGCAGGCGCGTCCTGAACTCGGCGTCCCGGATCCCGTCCAGCCACATGATCAGCGCGTCCTCGCCGATCTCCTGGTAGTAGTTCTTCCGGATGCCGACGGGGCGGAAACCGAACCGGGCGTACAGCCGTTGGGCCCCCCAGTTCGTGACGCGGACCTCGAGCGACACGGCCTCTGCGCCCATGTCGCAGGCCGCCAGGACGAGATCGTGCAGCAGGCGCGTGCCGATCTTCTCGCGCTGGCGTTCGGGATCGACGGCGACGTTGGTCACGTGAGCCTCTTCCCCGTAGCAGATCAGCCCGCCGTAGCCGACAACCTCCCGATCGAGGCGCGCGACGAGGTAGCACCGGTTCCGCGACTCGGACATCTCCGAGAGGAACAGGTTGGGGCTCCACGGGCGCGGGTAGACCTGGCGTTCGATCGCCATGACGCCACGTAGGTGGCGCCGGCGCATCCGGGTCACCTCAAGCCGAGGCGCCTCTGGCTCGCTGATCCCAAGTGATCTCCGCATCCGTCTTCCTCAGGTACATCGGTACCAGGTCCGCCGGCCTGTCGGTCTGTTCGCGGATGAACCTCGGGGCGGCCAGGCTGACCAGCGCCGAGGCCCACGGGTGCGCGAACGTGGCCGGGGCCAGCTCCACACGGGCGTCTACCTGCTCGAACTCCTTCCGGTACAGGATGGCACCGTTGCCGACGAGGAGCATCTCGTCCCGCTCGATCTCGAGCTCGGCGGCCAGCGCGTGCGGCGAGGCCACGCGGTAGTCCCCGTCCCGAATGACGCCGCCCGGGACCGGGCGATACAGGCCGTAGAACACCTCCCCGCGGCGGGCGTCGATCACGGCGACGATCCTGCGGCTCGTGTGCTGGACGCCGAACGCGAGCACGTCGAGCGAGGAGATCGCCACGATCGGCACCCCGAGCACCTGGGCGAGCGTCTTCGCGGCCTCGACCCCGACCCGAAGCCCCGTATACAGGCCGGGCCCGATCCCGACGGCGACGCCGCCGACGTGCTCGAGCTCGATGCCGGTCCACTCGAGGAGACGCTCGATCGCCGGCACCACGTCGTCGTGCCGGCGAACGCCGGCGAACCGCGCCGTCCCGACGATCTCCCGTTCGGTTCCGAGCGCGACCGAGGTCTGGTCGGTCGAGGTGTCGATGCCAAGGACGATCACGAGGCCTCGCCCGTCGCCCGGTGGCTCCTCCACGACTCGAGTTGCCGCTCGAGTCGTTCCCATCGCGGGAGCCACGTCTGGCCCTCGGTCCGCACCACGATCGTCCGCTCATCGTCCGGATCGTCGATCGCGAGCTCGACCACCAGGTGCCCCTCCGGCAGGAGCGCTTCGACGGCGTCGCCCCACTCGACGAGCAGGACGCCGTCCTCGGCCGACTGCTCGAGCTCGAGGTCGAGGACGTCCTGGACCCGTTCCAGCCGATAGACGTCGGCGTGGATGACGGGCAGGCGGGCGGGCCGGTACTCGCGGACCAGGGTGAACGTCGGCGACACGACGTGACCCTCGAACCCCAGACCGCGCGCGAGCCCCTGGGCGAACGTCGTCTTGCCCGAACCGAGCTCGCCCGTGAGCGCGATCGCGTCGCCGGGCGACAGCAGCGACGAGATGGCCCCGCCGATCGAACGGGTCTCCTCGGCCGTCGCCGCCCGGAGCTCGAGGTACATCAGAACAGGCCGAGCTGTTCCTCGGCGGGCTCGGGGCGTTCGGCGAGCGCGGCGCGGATCTCCTGGAAGTCGGCCCGGAGCGCGGTCATCTGGTTGGAGGCCTGGCCTCCGCCGTGGAGCACCGCCGCCGGATGGAACGTGGGGATGACGGTCCGGCCGTTCCAGGGGAACCGCTGACCGCGCACGCGGCCGATCGAGACCTGCCTTCCGAGGATGTAACGGGTCGCCCAGTTCCCGAGCGTCACGACGACCGCGGGATCGATGATCGCGATCCGCTCGTCGAGCCACGGCTTGCACGCGTCGAGCTCGTCCGGGAGCGGGTCCCGGTTCCCGGGCGGACGGCACAGGATCACGTTGTTGATGTAGACGTCGCTTCGCGGGATCTCGATCTCGCTCAGGAGCTGGTTCAGCAGTTGACCGGCCGCGCCCACGAACGGCTCGCCCTGCTTGTCCTCGTGGAACCCGGGCGCCTCCCCGATGAACATCAGGTCCGCGCTCGGATCTCCGACCCCGTAGACGACCTGGGTCCGCCCCTGCGAGAGGCGGCACTTCGTGCAGGTGGACGCGTCCAGGGCCGCCTCCGCCAACGTCCTCATCCCGCCTCCCCCATCGCCGGCCCGATCGCCGGCACGCCACCCAGCGGACCGGCCGCGCGGACGCCTCGCCGGATCGCGTCGGCCACCGCCCGCGACGCCATCGCCTCGAGGTCCCGCTGGGGCGCGTCGACCTCGCCGGTGGCGATCGCGAACACGGTGTCGCCGTCCCACATCGTATGCGCGGGCGTCACGGCGAGCGAGAGCCCCTCGTTCCCGGCCTGCGCGAGGAGCTGGGCCCGCTCCTTGGAGAGCGTCGCGTTCGTGGCGACGACCACGAGCGTCGTGTTCGCGCCCGGCCACCGCTGGGTGTCGGCGCCGGGGTTCCGGTTCTCGGCGATCGGCGATCCATCCTCGTCCACCACGGTCCCGAGCGCGTTCACGACCGCGAGCGCCGAGACCAGGACGACGCCCTCCTCGATCGACGCGCTCCCGACGCCGCCCTTCCAGCCCGCGGCCGGGTCGGGCTGCTTGGCGACGGTGGCGCCCGTCCCTGCCCCGATGCTCCCCTCCTCGACATCGCCCTCGGCCGCCGCCTCGCAGGCCGCGTACCCCGCAGCCTCGTCGGGCCGAGCCGACGCGTCGCCGATCCCCAGATCGAACAGGACGGCCGCCGGCACGATCGGGACCCGCGCCACCCCCGTGTCGAACCCGATCTCACGCTCCTCGAGCCAACGCGCGACCCCGCCCGCCGCGGCCAGGCCGAAGGCGCTCCCGCCGGTGAGGAGCACGGCGTGGATCTCGTTGACGGAGGTCCCCGGCCGGATCGCGTCGGTCTCCCGGGTCCCCGGTGCGCCGCCCTTCACGTCCACCGACCCGGTGGTCCCGGGCGGACACAGGACCACGGTGCACCCCGTGATCCCGGTCAGGTCCGTCACGTGGCCGACGCGGATCCCCGCCACCCGCTTGATCACGCCCGCACCTCGCGTTCGCTCATGCGCTCCTGCGCCGACCCCGGCGCGGCGGGAGCACCTCGACGGCGAACGAAACCAGACGCCGGTTGAATTCCTCGTGCGCCTCCATCATCGGGAAGTGGCCGGCGCGCGGGATCACCTCGAGGCGGCCCTGGGGGAGCTCGCCGGCGAGCGCGACCGAGGACGACGGCGGCGTCATCCGGTCCTGCTCGCCCACCAGGACCATCGCCGGGACGCCGATGTGCTGCACCGCGTGGCGGAGATCCAGCTCCATCAGTCCCGCGAGGCCGTCGGTCCACACCTCGGAGGGAGCGCGTGCGGCGAGCCCGACCACGTAGCGGACCAGGTGAGGCGAGGCGTCGGGTCCGAACTGCGTCGCGCGAGCGATCAAGTGGGCGACGTCGGCGGGGCTCGACAACACGTACCGCCGGAGCTTGTTCACGCGTCCCGCCGCCTGCCGCAGCGAACCGACGCGAGGCCGAAGGAGTTCGGTGACCGAGCCGAAGGCGCCCCGGACGAGATCGCTCGCGGCCGAGCCCACGAACACCACGCCCGCGACCGGGTCCACGAACAGCTCGGGCTGGGTCTCGGCCATCGCCAACATCGACATCGCGCCCATGCTGTGCCCGACCACGACCACCGGCTTGGCCTCGACCGCCGCGAGCACGGCCGCGAGGTCGTGGCCGAACGCGAGCGGCGAGAGGTCGCCGCCGGCCGCCCGCGCGCTCCGGCCGTGCGAACGGAAGTCGAACAGGACGCACCGGTAACGATCCGACAGACCGGCCCACTGGTAGTGCCAGGTCGTCATGTCGAGGCTGAACCCGTGCACGAACACGATCGTCGGGTTGGATGGATCGCCCGCGGCGCGGACGGCGAGCTCGGTCCCATCGAACGATCGAACCGGGCCGAGATCCTCGGGCGGGAGCTCGGACAGGTGTTCGTCGGCTTCGGGGTCGGCCCGGCGTCGAGCGTTCAGCACGGTGCGCCCGATCACGCCGCCCGCGACCGCGCCGGCGGCGATGCCGGCGGTGACCAGGGCCGTGCGCTTGCGGCTCATCGGGGTCGCCCGTCCGCGGCCGGATACTCGCGGGGAACGCGTCCGCCGATCCCGGTCGCGATCTGGCGCGCGATCGTGCCGGCACGCTCGGCGAGCTCCTCGACCGTGATGCGTTCGACGCCTTGGGTACCGATCAGCACCACCTCGTCGCCCGGGGACACCGAGTCGTCCCCGCAGTCCACGAGGACCTGGTCCATCGTGATCGTGCCGACGACCGGATGGCGACGCCCCCCGATCAGGACCTCGCCCTTCCCCCCGAGCTGCCTCGGGAACCCGTCGTGGTACCCGACCGGCACGGTCGCGATCGTCGCGTCTCGCTCGAGCGCGAACCGGCCCCCGTAGGAGAGCCGCTCACCCGGCGGCAGCCGCTTCACCATCGTCACGGCCGAACGCCAGGTCAGGGCCGGCCGCAGGCCGATAGGTTCGGCGAGCCCGCCGCCCGGGTCGAGCCCGTAGACGGCGGCACCCGGACGCACCAGGTCGAGGTGGGTCTGGGGGAACCGGATCGTGGCGCCGCTGTTCGCCGCGTGGAGGACCGCGGGCGTGATCCCCACCGCCGCCACCTCGTCGGCGGCCGCGCGGAATCGCGCCAGCTGCTCGAGCGTCCCGGCCTCGTCCAGCTCCGAGTCGGCGAAGTGCGTCCACAGGCCCTCGAGCTCGAGCCCGGCGTCGAGGACGCGCCGGGCGAATCCAGAGGCCTCCTCGGGCGGCCAGAGACCGACCCGATGCATCCCGGTGTCGAGCTTGATGTGCACGCCAGCCGGTCGGCCGAGCGCCCGGGCGGCCTCGACCACGCCCGCCATGCCTTCGTCCGTGTACACGGTCGGCGTCAGTCCGCGCTCGAGCGCCTCCTTCTCCGAGCCGGGCGGGAACTCGGCCAGGACCAGGATCGGCGCGTCGATCCCGCGATCGCGCAGCCCGAGCCCCTCCTCGACGAGCGAGACCCCGAGCCTCGAGGCCCCCGCCTCGAGCGCGGCCTTCGCCACCTCGGCGTCGCCGTGCCCGTACCCGTCGGCCTTCACGACGGCCATCAGCTCGGCCCCGGGCGGTCGGAGCAGCCGGACGTTGTGCGCGATCGCCTCGAGGTCGATCTCGACGACCGTGGGACGGTACCGCGTCACCCGCCGACGACCTCTCGCATCACCGTCGGGACGCGTTCGAGCACGTCGGAGGCGGTCGTGCCGACGCCGCGCTCCTCGCCCGCGAGGCCCCCGGCGAGGCCGTGGACGAACGCGGCCGCCGAGCCCGCATCGAGCGGCGAACAACCCCGCGCGAGCAGGGCCGCGATCATCCCGGTGAGCACGTCGCCCGTCCCGCCGGTCGCGAGGAACGGCCCCCCGGTCGGGTTGATCCGGACCGACCTGTCGGGTGCGCCGATCAGCGTCCGACTGCCCTTCAGGAGCACCGTCGCCGAGGTCCTCGCGGCGAGTTCACGGACGTGACGAACGCGATCGGACCCCACCTCGCCCGTCGAGACCCCCGCGACCCGCGCGAACTCGCCGGCGTGCGGCGTGAGGATCAGGTCGGCCTTGCGATCCGCGAGATCCTCGGCACGCCCCGCGAACGCGTTCAGGCCGTCCGCGTCGAGGACGACCGGTACCTCGCTCGAACGCACCAGCTCGCGGATCCATCCCGCCGTGCGCTCGTCGGTCGTCATCCCCGGCCCGACGGCGAGCGAACCCGCCTGCCCGAGCACCTCGTCGAGGCGAGCCGAGCCGCCCGCCGCGGTCCCCACGTCGGTCTCGGGGAGCCCGACGAACACGGCCTCGCGGACGGCTCCCTGTGTCACCGCAAGGATGCCGTCGGGCACGGCCACGGCGACCAGGCCCGCGCCGGCCCGGTACGCGGCTGTCCCGGCGAGCGCGACCGCCCCCGTCATCAGCCTCGAGCCGCCGACCACGACCGCGTACCCCGCCGAGCGCTTGTGTGTGTCGGGCTCGCGGGACGGCACCATCGCCGCGACGTCCTCGGCCTCGAGCAGCACGAGGTCGCTTCGGATCAGATCGGTCGGGAACCCGATCTGCTCGACCTCCACGACGCCCGCGTGCGTGGCTCCGGGCAGCAGGACCAGCCCGGGCTTCGGCGCGCCGAACGTGACCGTAAGATCGGCGCGGACCGCAGGACCCTCTACGGCCCCGGTCTCGCCGTTCACCCCCGAGGGGATGTCGACGGCCACGAGCGGCACCGGGGACGCGGCGAGGGCCCCGATCGCCTCGGCGTACGGCCCGGTCGGGGTTCCGTGGAACCCCGTCCCGAAGATCGCGTCGACCACCACGTCCGCGCGCTCCCGCTCGCGGTCGAGCGCAGCCGGCTCGAACGCGCGGCGCCGCACCGTCGTGGTCCCGAGCCGTGCGAGGTTCGTTCCCGCGGGACCCTGCAGCGCGTCGTCCAGGAGCAACACGGTGGTGCGGAAGCCCGCGCGGTCCAGGTACCGGGCCGCGACGAGGCCGTCGCCACCGTTGTTGCCCTTGCCGCACACCACGAGCGCGCGCCGCCCGTACGCGCCGCCGAGCAGCCGGACGGCGGCGTTGGCGACCTCGCGGCCGGCGGCCTCCATCAGCGCATCCGCGGGGATCCCTCGGTGTTGGGTCGCGCGATCGAGGTCGGCCGCCTCCGCGGGGGTCAGGACGAACCTCATCCCGACACCGCCACGGCGAGGGCCACCGCGCTCGTCTTCTCGTGGGTGAACGTGATCAGCACGTCCGAGATCCCCAGCGCGTCGGCCCGGGCCTTCGCGTTGCCCCCGAGCCGGATCGAAGGGGCCCCCGAGGGCGCCCTCGTGACCGAGATGTCCTGCCAGCGTCGGCCCCGGTACCCGCCGAGCGCCTTGATCACCGCCTCGCGAGCCGCGAACCGTCCCGCGTACGACTCGGCGGGGCGCGCCTTCGAGTCGCAGTAGGTCCGCTCCTCGGCGGTGAACACGCGCTGGCGCATCGCCGGGTGCCGTCCGAGGGCGCGCTCCATCCGCTCGATCTCGCAGATGTCGACTCCGAGGCCGAGGATCTCCACGCCGCTAGGGTAGCCGCGTGAAGCAGAGACTCGTCGCGGGCCGGATGAAGCGGGCGCATATCGAGGGCCGCCAGCGCGCCTGGGGATCCTCCGGTGAGCATGCGACGTGGGGTCAGCTCGGTCGTCCTGGGCCGTAGGGCGAAGCTCCCCGTACCGATCACCTCGTTCCTGCCACGCCGAGCCGGTGACACTGGGAACGCGATCCGACGGCCGCGACGCACCTTCCCTTTCGATCGATCGCTCCTTGAGCACCCGAGAGCGCGGATGTGCGCGACCGCGCCCGTTGTAGTACGTGTATGGCTCGTTTTCGGCATCGGCGACAGGGGCTGTAACGCGTGTCTGACGACCCGACCCAACTTCGAAACAGGGCGAATGAGTATCGGGCCCGGGCGAAGGCTCCGCCATGCCGGGGTGGGGCTCGATGGGCGATCTCGCGCCTTCAGGGTCGGTGGGGGTCATGAAGGTGCTCTTGACCGGCGGGTCGGGGTTCATCGGCCATCACGTCGTCGACCACCTGCTCGCCGAGACCGATTGGGAGATCGTTGTCCTGGACAGCTTGAGCTATGCGGGCGACATCTCCAAGGTGGTGGAGTTGTCGCGGTTCGACCCCCAGCGGGTCCGAGTGCTTTGGCATGATCTCCGAGCTCCGATCCCGCCCGCGACGGCCGGCCGCATCGGTGCTGTGGATGCGATGTTCAACCTGGCGTCGGCTTCCCACGTCCCGCACTCGATCGACGACCCGGTGCCCTTCGTGCAGAACAATGTCAACGTTGCCTTGCACATGCTGGAGTTCGCCCGGCAGCATCGACCGGCGCTGTTCGTGCAGTTCTCGACCGACGAGGTCTTCGGGCCGGCTCCACAGGGCACGGAGTTCAGGGAGTGGGACGTGCATGTTCCGTCGAACCCGTATGCGGCGAGCAAGTCGGCTCAGGAACAACTCGCCACGAGCTATTGGCGGACGTATGGGTTGCCGGTGGTGATCACGAATACGATGAATGTCTACGGGGAACGGCAGCACCCGGAGAAATTCATCCCGATCTGCGTTCGTCAGCTCCGGGCCGGCAAACCCGTGCCGGTGCACGGTGAACGGACCGCCGATGGATGGAAGGCCGGTTCGAGGTACTGGCTGTACGCCGGGGACGTCGCATCCGCACTCGTGTTCATCGCGGAGCGGTCCTCGCCGGCACGCTACCCGGATGTCGATCGGCCCGACCGATGGAACCTGGTTGGGCGGGAAGAGCTCACGAATCTCGAGGTAGCCGAGCACGTGGCCGCGACGATGGGCGTCCCCCTCGAGGTTGAGTGGGTCGACTTCCACCGGAGTCGTCCCGGCCACGATCGACGGTACGCCCTGGACGGTTCGAAACTCGCCGCCGCCGGCTGGCGGGCAGGTACTCCGTTCCCCGAAGGCATCCGAAGGGTCGTCGAATGGTTGCGCACGACAGACCGGCGGACCGGTAGCTCGGCTACTCGACCGTGACGCTCTTGGCGAGGTTGCGCGGCTGGTCGACATCGCAACCTCGGAGCTTCGCGACGTGGTAGGCAAGCAGCTGGAGCGGCGGCGTGACGACGACGGGCGCGAACAGCTCGGCGACCCTCGGGACGAACAGGACATGCTTCGCGTGGTTCGCGATCTCCTCGTCGCCCTCGCTCGCCACCGCGATGACCTCGGCGCCGCGCGCGCGGACCTCCTGGATGTTCGACAGGACCTTAGGGTAGACGTGGCAATCCGTCGCGACCGCGACAACGGGCACCCCGTCCTCGACCAGCGCGATCGGGCCGTGCTTCAGCTCCCCCGCCGGGTAGCCCTCGGCGTGGACGTAGGAGAGCTCTTTCAGCTTCAGCGCGCCTTCCAGCGCGGCCGGGTAGCCGGTGTGACGGCCGATGAAGAGCACGTCGCGGGCGTCGCGGATCTCCTCGGCGATCCCTCGGATCTGCTGCGACAGCGAGAGTGTCCGCCTGACCTGAGCCGGGAGCTCGCGCATGCGGTTCACGATGTCGCCGACCTCGACCGGGAACATCGCGCCCCGGATCTGCGCGAGGTACAGGGCGACCAGATGCAGCGCCGCCATCTGCGTTGCGAAGGTCTTCGTCGCCGCGACGCAGATCTCGGGACCCGCGTGCGTGTACATCACCGCGTCGGCCTCGCGCGCGAGCGATGAGCCGATCGTGTTCGTCACCGCGATCACCTTGGAGCCCTGGCGCGACGCGTGCCGCGCCGCCTCGAGCGTGTCGATCGTCTCCCCCGACTGGCTCACGGCGAGCGTGAGCGTGTTCGGCCCGAGCACCGGATCCCGGTAGCGGAACTCCGAGGCGATGTCGATCTCGACCGGTAGGCGCGTCCAGTGCTCGATCGCATACTTGGCGACCAGCCCCGAATGGAACGCGGTGCCGCAGGCGACGACGAACACCTTGTCGACCTCGCGCAGGACGTCCGTGTCGGTGTGGAGCTCGTCCAGCGCGAGCAGACCCTGCTCGCTGACCCGGCCGACCAGCGTGTCCCGGATCGCCGCGGGCTGCTCGTGGATCTCCTTCAGCATGAAGTCGTCGAACCCACCCTTCTGCGCGCGGGCTACGTCCCACGTCACCTCGAAAGGCTCGACCTCGACCTCGTTGCCGTTCAGATCCGTGACGCGAACGTCGCCGGCCCGCACCTCGACCACCTGGTTCTCGTCGATCGGCAGGACGGTCCTCGTCTTCTGGAGCACCGCGGGGATGTCGGACGCGAGGACGTTCTCCCCGTCGCCGAGCCCGACGATCAGCGGCGACGAGACCCGGACGCCGACGATGACGTCGGGTTCATCGAGCGCGAGGACGACGAGCGCGTACGCCCCGTCGAGCTCGCCGACGGCGGCCCGAACGCGATCCGCGAGCGAACCCTCCTTCTCCTCGATCAGGTGGGCGACGACCTCGGTGTCGGTGTCGGAGTCCAGGACGTGGCCGCGCTTCTGGAGACCGGTACGCAGGTCGGTGAAGTTCTCGATGATCCCGTTGTGGATCACCGCGACACGCCCCCCGCAGTCCAGGTGGGGATGCGCGTTCCGGTCGGTCGGTGCGCCGTGCGTCGCCCACCGCGTGTGTCCGATCCCGATCGAGCCGGGGACGGCACCCACGACCTCGAGCGCCGCGTCGAGCTCCGACAGCTTGCCCGCTCGCTTCACGACCGAGAGGTCGCCGTCGATCATCGCGACACCCGCCGAGTCGTACCCGCGGTACTCGAGTCGCCGCAGACCCTCGAGGACGACGGGGAGCGCCTGGTCGGGGCCCACGTAGCCCACGATGCCGCACATGAGGTTCGAGGGTAACAGCCCGCTCAGATGGGCGTCGCGGGGCTCGGAGCCGTCCGGCCGGGGTCAGGTGAGGGCGGACGCGATGCGCTCGGCGACCGAATCCGCGTGCCTGCGGGCGAGTTCCTCGCTCTCGGCCTCGACCATCACGCGGACGAGCGGCTCGGTGCCCGAGGCCCGGACGAGCACCCGCCCGGAGCCATCGAGGGCCTCCTCGTTCGCGCGGACGGCGTCCCAGACCTCCCGGGCGTCGTCGAGCCGCTCCTTGTGCGCGACCTCGACGTTCACGAGCACCTGGGGGAAGCGGCGCATCGCGGCCGCGAGCTCGCCAACGGGGATACCCCGGCGGGTCGCGAGCGACAGGAAGCGCACCGCCGTGATCAATCCGTCCCCCGTCGTGGCCTGATCGCGGAAGATCACGTGCCCCGACTGCTCGCCGCCGAGCGCCACCTCGTGCTCCAGCATCCGTTCGAGCACGTACCGATCGCCGACCGGCGCCGAGATCACGTCGATGCCGTGGTCGTGCATCGCCCGGTGGAACCCGAGGTTCGACATCACCGTCGCGACGACCGTGCCGCCGGTGAGCGTTCCGTCCTCCTGCATCGAGATCGCGCAGGCCGCGAGCACCTGGTCGCCGTCGATCACGTTCCCTGCGGCGTCGGCGAACATCGCGCGGTCTGCGTCACCGTCGTGCGCGACCCCGGCGTGGGCGCCGAGCGCCACCACCGCTTCCGCGACCACCTCGGGGTAGAGCGCGCCGCAATCGACGTTGATGTTCGAGCCGTCCGGCTCGGCGTGGATCGCGATCACCTCGGCGCCCAGGCGTTCGAGCGCGGCGGGCGCGAACGCGGAGGCCGCGCCGTTCGCGCAGTCGACGACCACGCGCCTACCATCGAGGCGGGCCTGGGCGGCGGCCACCACGTGATCGAGGTAGCTCGAGCCGCCGGACGGCATCGGGAGCTCGCGCCCGGCCTGGACGCTCTCGTCACCCCCGGCCGCGATCTCCGCCTCGATCTCGTCCTCGAGGCGATCCGACAGCTTGAACCCGCGGAACCCGAAGAACTTGATCCCGTTGTCCTCGGGTGGGTTGTGCGAGGCGGAGATCACCACGCCGGACTCGACGCCGAGCTCGGTCGTGAGGTACGCCACTGCCGGCGTGGGAACGACGCCGGCGCGGATCGCGTTGCCCCCACCGGCGACGATGCCGTCCACGAGCGCGTCCTCGAGGACCGGGCCCGATGCGCGGGTGTCGCGGCCGATCACGAACGTCGGCGGCTCGCGACGGTCGCGGGCGATCACCGTGACGGCCGCGCG
>DASXTX010000018.1:0-6403 GCA_036505195.1 Actinomycetota bacterium | reverse complement strand
GGCCACGTGGGGCCCGCCAGACGCGGAGATCGAGGTGACCGTCCGAGGCGCGACCGTCTCCGTCCGGGACCACGGACCCGGCTTCGCCGAAGAAGACCTGCCCCGCGTGTTCGATCGGTTCTATCGAGCCACGTCGGCGCGCGGCTTGCCGGGGAGCGGCCTCGGGCTCGCGATCGTCCGCCAGGTCGCCGAGGCACACGGCGGGCACGCCACGGCGGAGAACGCGCCGGGCGGTGGTGCCGTGGTCCGCCTCGAGCTCTCAACCAACTCTCAGACCCCCCTCACGGAGGGCTCACACCTGGGGGATTGACTGGCCTCCGTTCACGGATGCGGAGGTCGGCGATGGTTCGAGCGATCAGATGGTTCGTGGTGCCGGTGGTCCTTGCCGGCCTGCTGGCGGCGTGCGGGCAGGGTTCGGACGACGACGGTGTGGCCTCGCTCGGGGACGGGGAGACGGGTTCCGCCGCGAGCGCGAGCCCCTCGGTCGATCCCGAGGAGGCGCTGCAGGCATTCGCCGAGTGCATGCGCGAGCACGGGCTCGAGGACTTCCCGGACCCACAGATCGACGGGAACGGTGGCATCGAGATCTCTGCCGGGGATCCGGGCGACTTCGGTCGCGCCGAGCTCGACGCCGCGATGCAGGCGTGCGAGCACCTGCTCCCGGAGGGCGCGGGCCCGGGCGGCGGGGAGGGGCCTTCCGCCGAGGAGCAGGCCGCGATGGAGGACGCACTGCTCGCGTATGCGCAGTGCATGCGCGACCACGGGATCGACATGCCCGATCCCGAGTTCTCGGGCGGCGGCGTCATCCAGCAGGGCGGTGACTTCGACCCGAACGACCCCGAGTTCGAGGAGGCGGACGACGCGTGTCGCCACTTCCTCGGGGACGCGGGCATCAACATCGGGGAGGCCCCGAATGAGTAGGCGATGGATGGGAGCCGCGGTGGCGCTGCTGGTCGGGACCGCGGCCATCGGATGGTTCGTCGTCACGCGCGACCCGGGGGCCGGGTCGGGCGAGGGCCGCGACAACGACACCGCCACCGCAACGGTGGAGCGCCGGGACCTCGTCGAGACCGAGACGTTCGACGGCTCGCTCGGCTTCGACGACGAGCGCGCGCTGATGAGCGCCAGGACGGGGACGCTGACGTGGATCGCCGACGAGGGCGCGGTCCTGCATCGGGGCGACGTCATGTACGAGGTCGACGAGCGACCCGTGGTGCTGATGCTCGGCGACGTGCCCGCGTACCGAAGCCTTTCCTCGAGCGTCGAGGGACGGGACGTCAGACAGCTCCAGCGGAACCTCCTCTCGCTGGGGTTCGACGACGGTGGAGACCTCGAGGTGACGGGCCAATACGACGCCGACACCGCCGAGGCGGTCCGCGACTGGCAGCAGGATCTCGGCATGGATCGCACGGGCGTCGTGGAGCTCGGCGACATTGTGTTCGAGCCGGGCGCCCGCCGCATGGGCGCCCACAGCGTCGAGACCGGGTCCGTGATCGGGGGGGCCGCGCAGGTGGCGACCACCACGTCGCCCGAACGCGTCGTGACCCTCGATCTCGATGCGTCCGATCAGGACCTGGTCGCCGAGGGCGATCACGTCCAGGTCGAGCTCCCGGGCGGGGAGCGCGTCGGAGGGCGCGTGACGGAGGTGTCGAAGGTGGCCGAGGTCGATCCCGAAGACCGGGAGGCCGAACCGACCGTGCAGGTCTCAGTGAGGCTGGTGCGGGACGTGAAGACCGATCTCGACCAGGCGCCGGTTGACGTGGATGTCGAGACCTCCCGAGCCGAGAACGTGCTCGCCGTCCCGATCGAGGGGCTGCTCGCGCTCGCCGAGGGCGGGTACGCCCTCGAGGTCGTGGACGGCCCCGGACGAACCCATCTGATCGGAGTGGACACCGGCACCTTCGCCGACGGGTTCGTCGAGGTCGACGGCGAGGACGTCGCCGACGGGCTCGAGGTGGTGACGGCCTCGTGAACCCGCGTGCGTTGGCGACGCCCGACGTTTCGCTCGACGGAGGTCGGCCGGGAAGCCTCGTCGTGGATGTGCGAGACGCCTGGAAGGAGTACGAGGGCGGGATCACGGCGCTCGCCGGCGCCTCCCTCCAGGTCGAGCCGGGCGAGCTGCTCGCGGTGATCGGCCCGAGCGGTTCGGGCAAGTCGACGTTGCTCCACATCGTCGGCACGCTCGACCGGCCCAGCCGGGGGGAGGTGCGCATCGCCGGGGTGGAGGTCGCCACGGCGTCTGACGCCGAGCTCGCGGCGCTCCGCTCACGCTCGATCGGCTTCGTGTTCCAGCAGTTTTTCCTGCTGGACGGGATGACCGCGCTCGAGAACGTGGCGAACGGGCTCCTGTACGCGGGGGTGCCGTCCGCAGAGCGCCGGGCCAGGGCGGGAGCCACCCTCGGTCGCGTCGGGCTGGCGAACCGGTTGGACCACCACCCCTCTCAGCTCTCGGGCGGCGAGCGCCAGCGTGTCGCGATCGCCCGCGCGATCCTCGCGCGGCCAGCGCTGGTGCTCGCCGACGAGCCGACCGGCAACCTCGACTCGAGGAGCGGTGCCGAGGTCATCGGTCTGCTCCGGGAGCTGAACGGCGACGGCACGACGGTCGTGGTCATCACGCACGATCCCGAGGTGGCGGGTGCCATGCGTCGAACGGTCGAGATGCTGGACGGGGCGATCGTCGAGGACTCGGCTCGATGAGCGCGGCCACCTCGACGTTGTCGACGACCGACCTGTTCCGCGTGGGGGCCGTTGGGCTTCGGACGAGGAGGCTTCGGGCGTCGCTCTCGGCGCTCGGGATCGCGATCGGCATCGCGTCGATGGTCGCGGTCCTCGGGATCTCCGACAGCTCTCGTGCCGATCTGCTCGCCACGCTCGATCGACTCGGGACGAACCTGCTCACGGTGAGCGCCGGCAGCTCGGTCTTCGGGGAGGCCTCCACCCTTCCCGAGGAGGCGGAGGAGATGGTGCGAAGGATCGGACCCGTCCGGGCAGCCAGCGCGATCACCGACGTGGACGCGAACGTCTACCGCTCCGACCTGATCCCGGAGGCGGAGACCAACGGCCTGTCCGTGGTCGCCTCCGATCCGGATCTGCTCGAGACCCTCGGCGGCACTGTGGACAGGGGCACGTTCCTGAACGCGGCCACGGCGCGGTACCCCGCCGTCGTGCTCGGCAGCGTGGCCGCCGAACGACTCGGTATCACCCGGATCGGCGTGCAGGTCTGGTTGGGCGGACGGTGGTTCACGGTCGTCGGGGTGCTCGACCCGCTGCCGCTCTCGCCCGACCTGGACCGGAGCGTCCTGATCGGTCGTCCGACTGCGGAGCGCCTCTTCGACGCCTCCGAGAACGCGAGCACAATCTACGTGCGGGCGAACCCGGAGGACGTGGAGGCGGTCCAGAGCGTCCTTGCCGCGACGGCGAACCCGCAGAACGCCGAGGAGGTCTCGGTCTCCCGTCCGAGTGACGCGCTGGAGGCCAGGTCCGCGGCGATCGACGCGTTCACCTCGCTCCAGCTCGGTCTGGGTGCGGTCGCACTCGTCGTCGGGGGGGTCGGGATCGCGAACGTCATGGTGATCGGCGTGCTCGAGCGCCGGTCGGAGATCGGCCTTCGCCGCGCCCTCGGCGCGACCAAGCGACACGTGTGGGCGCAGTTCCTGATCGAGTCGCTGCTCCTGTCCGCGATCGGCGGGCTGACGGGCGCGCTCCTCGGCGCGCTCGTGACATCGGCCTACGCGAGCGCGCGCGACTGGGCCGTCGTCGTGCCGGCGGCCGGCGTCCTGGCCGGCATCGGGGCCGCGGTCTCGATCGGCGCCATCGCGGGGATGTATCCGGCGGTCCGCGCCGCGCGCCTGTCACCGACGGACGCCCTGCGGTCGGTCTGAACTCGAGAGCGGGCGGTGGGTCGTTCCTAACCGTACGCGGGCTCGTTGCCCGCTCGCCACTTGATGCTGCAGCCGATGCTGGCGCGCTGGTCATCGGACACGGGCACGCCAGACAAGACCGCCTCGATCGCCGCTCGAAGGTCCTCGCCGGTGACGGGCAGGCCGTTGCTCGGCCGGCTGTCGTCCAGCTGGCCCCGGTACACGAGCGCGCGGTCCGCGTCGAACAGGAAGAAGTCGGGCGTGCAGGCCGCCGTGTACGCCTTCGCGACCTCCTGGGTCTCGTCGAACAGGTAGGGGAAGGCGTACCCGGCTTCCCGAGCCTCCTCCGCCAGGCTCTCGGGGGCGTCCTCGGGGTACTCGGTGGGATCGTTCGAGCTGATCGCCACGATCGCGAGCTCGGAGTCGGCGAAGTCGCGCCCCAACCGCGCGAGCTCGCCGCGGACGTGCCGCACGTACGGGCAGTGGCGACAGATGAACATCACGAGCAGCGCCTGTTTGCGGTCGAAGTCCCGGATGCTGACCGTCCGGGCGCTCACGACGTCGGGCAGCTCGAAGTCCGGTGCCTTGGTCCCGAGGGCCAGCATCGTCGATGGAACCGCCACGACCTCATCCTCCCACGAGCGACGCCAGACGTCCGCGTACCCGCTCCACCGCCGGGACCATGCCCTTATCTAGGCCGACGCGGTTCGCTCGACGCGCACCTCGTACGTTGGCACCGGTGTGCGCTTGCCCTTCAGGTCGAGATCGCCGAACGGTTCGGCCGCCACCTCGTCCCGGACGGCGTCGAACGTCGCCTGCCCGATCAGGATGCCTCCGGCAGGAGCCGCGGCCTGCAGCCGAGCCGCGACGTTCGTGGTGTCGCCGATCGCCGTGAAGCTCCGATGCCCGCCGGCGCCGACGTTGCCGAGCGCCGCCGAGCCGGAGTTGATGCCGATCCGGAACCTCGGCCAGTCGGGGTGGTCGTTGGAGGTCTCGGCGATGGCCCGCTGCATCGAACGCGCCGCGCGCACGGCGCGAACCGCGTGATCGGGTTGATCTTCCAGCGCGTTGAACACGACGAGGATCGCGTCGCCGGCGAAGCGTTCGATCAGACCGCCCTCGCGCTCCGTGATGATCGGAACGGCCGTCGCCCAGTACGCGTTCAGCATCTCGACGATGTCCATCGGCGATCGTCCGTCGGCGAAGCTCGTGAAGCCGGCGAGGTCGGCGAACAGCACCGTGACGTCGGCCTCGCGTCCCCCGAGCTCGGCCATCGACGGTTCGAGCTCCAGCCGGTCCGCGAGCGCGGGCCCGACGTACGGGCGGAACAGCTCATCGACCCGGACCATCTCGCGCGCGGCACGTTCGAGGAGCACGACCTCCTCGGATCCGAACCCGTCGCGCCGGAGCAGTTCGAGAGCGGGGGCGAGCGACTCCCGAGAGCGGACCGCGGGCATCAGCTGCGCGATCGCGCCGGACGAGCGCCGGTCGATGCGTTCGAGCGTCTGCTCGAGGTACAGGCCGCCGAACGCGGCGGTGACCGAACCCTCGCGCCGGTACTCGGTGCGGACCGAGATGATCACGATCGCGAAGGCGACGGCCATCAGGACGTGCCACTCCCACCACGACGCGTGCCAGCTCCGCGCGAACGCGACGGCGATCAGGGCCTCGGCGAGCAGGAGGAAGGCGACCGCGACCGCCAGCGGCAGCATCCGTCGCCGCGTCCGGAAGATCCGCAGGTAGCGCCACGCGGCGAACGCGTACAGCGCGATCCCGATCGGTGCGAGCAGCGGGAACGCGAGGGGAGCCTCCTCCTCGAGGGGACGGTCGAGGAACGACACGCCCGCGACCGACGCGACGGCCCAGGCGATCAGCAGGAGCGCGAGACCGCCGCGGATCAGCGTTCGGCGTCGCAGGATCCTCGCCGCATCCGCGTTGCCGAGCTCGACGGCCGACGCGGCCGCGAACCCGGAGGCCAGGACCAGACCGATCGGGGTCGCGATGACGAACCCGGAGTTCGGGTGGTCGAGCAGGACGCCCGGCGTCGCGAGCGCGTGCAATGCGAGGAACCCCGAGCTCGTGATCAGCGCGAGCGAGACCAGGAACAGACGCGCGTCCGCGCGCCGATGCGCGGCGTCGCTCGCGACGAGGGCGAGCGCCACGTTGATCAGCGCGACCGCGAGGACGAGCAGGAAGTGCGACGGATGGTGCTCCCACATGACGTCGACGCTCGGAACGGCGAGGAGCAGGACGAGCCCCAGGAGCGGCAGAGCGAGCAGCATGCCGAGAAGCCAGACCCGCGGGCGGTCCTGCACGTCCCCCTCCATGGATCGAAGCGGTGCGAGCTCGCGCTTTCGGCGCGGTGGGCGCGCACGCGAACCCTCCGAGCGCACGTTCGCCTCCGGATAGTAGGCTATGGATCTCGGGCGCCGCCCGGGGATCCTCGACGAGCGATCGAACGGGCCTCGCCTGCGGACCGACTCGCCTCTCGCCTACGGATCGCTGGTTCGACGGACACGGAGGCGAGATGGCGCGAGGAAGCA
>DASXTX010000017.1:0-10253 GCA_036505195.1 Actinomycetota bacterium | reverse complement strand
TCGTCGCGACCGGGCAGGAGTTCGGCATCAGCGAGTTCCTCCTGGTCCAGTGGTTGGCCCCGCTCGCGTCCGAGGCGCCCGAGCTGCTGATCGCCGGGCTCTACGCCTGGCGTCTGAACACCAACGCCGGTCTGGGCACCCTCGTGTCCTCGAAGGTGAACCAGTGGACCCTGCTGGTCGGCACCCTGCCGATCGTGTTCGCGATCGCGGCCGGCGGGCTGCACGGGTTGCCGGTCGACGCGCACCAGCGAGAGGAGCTGTTCCTCACGGCAGCGCAGTCGTTCTTCGCGGTCGCCGTGCTCGTCACGCTCTCGATCAGCGTGCGCGAGGCCTGGCTGCTGTTCGCCCTGTTCTGGGCCCAGTTCATCATCGGGGGGCTCGCGCCCGAATCGATCGCCGGGCTCGAACGGATCGTGGTCGGCGGCGTCTACATCGTGCTCGGGCTCGTGATCTTCACACGCCAGCGAGGCCTGATCCGGCCGCTGATCCGCGACGGCTTCAAGACGTCCTACCGGGACCTGAACCGCCGCGAGATCCCCGGCGAGTAGCCCGGGCGGTCTCGACGGCCGCGGCTACCATCGCCGGGTGGACCCGCACACGTTCCTCGCCTCCCTGAACGCCGACGACGAGCTCGTCCACGTGCGGGACCTGCCGGCGCGAGCGAACGAGCCCGGTCCGTTCCCGGAAGACGTCCCCCAGCTGATCCGGCAACGGCTCGCGCTGGTCGGGGTGACCGGTCTGTTCGAGCACCAGCGCGAGGCGTTCGACCTCGTGCGTTCGGGTCGCAACGTGATCGTCGCGACGGGGACCGCTTCGGGCAAGACCCTCGTCTACAACCTCGCGTTCGCGACCGAGGCCGTGCCGGACCCGAAGAGCACCGCGCTCTACCTGTTCCCCACCAAGGCGCTCGCGCGCGACCAGCTCCGTCAGGTCCGCGAGCTCAAGCTGCCGCAGCTGCGGGCCGGCGTGTACGACGGCGACACGCCGAGATCCGACCGCCCGCTGATCCGCAAGAACGCGAATCTCGTGATGACCAACCCGGACATGCTCCACGCGGGGATCCTGCCCGATCATCCGCGATGGGCCGACTTCTTCCTCCGCCTGTCCGTCGTGGTCGTCGACGAGTCGCACGTCTTCCGCGGCGTGTTCGGATCGCACGTCGCGCACGTGCTGCGGCGGCTCCGGCGCCTCGTCAGGCACTACGGGGGGGACCCGGGGTTCGTCCTCGCCTCCGCGACCGTCGGGAACCCGGTCGAGCTTGCCGAACGGCTCGTCGGGGAACCGTTCGAGGCCATCGTGGACGACCGCTCACCCAGCGGGGGCAAGACCTTCGCGCTGTGGAACCCGCCGATCGTGGACGAGGAGTCGGGCGCCAGGCGGAGCGCGCTCACGGACACCTCGTTCCTGATGGCCCGGCTCGCCGAGGAAGGGGTGAAGTCGATCGGGTTCGCGAGATCCCGGCGGGCGGCGGAGCTGCTGGCCGAGTTCGCACGTCGCGAGCTGGACGCCGAGCTGCGCTCGCGCGTGAAGGCCTACCGGGCGGGCTACCTGGCCGAGGACCGCCGGGAGCTGGAGCGGCAGCTCGCGAACGACGAGCTGATCGCCGTGGCGTCGACGAACGCGCTCGAGCTCGGGATCGACATCGGCTCGCTGGATGCCGCGCTCCTGGTCGGGTACCCGGGGACGCGAGCATCTCTGTGGCAGCAGGCGGGCCGCGCCGGCCGGCGTTCGGACGGCTCGCTCGCGGTGCTCGTGGCGCAGGACGAGCCGCTCGATCAGTACCTGGTGACGCACCCCGAGGACCTGTTCGACAAGCCGCCGGAGGCGGCGGTGATCGATCCGACCAACCCGTACGTCCTCATCCCCCACCTGCTGTGCGCGGCCCGCGAGCAGCCCCTGTCCGATGAGGAGGTCGCGACCTACTGGCCGGAGGCCTCGGAGACCGTACTGGGTCTCGAGGCGACCGGCGAGCTCCGGCGCCGCGGCCCCCTCCTGCACCACGCGGGTCACGAGGCGCCCCACCGGAAGGTGGACATCCGCAGCACCGGTGGGCGCCGGTTCCAGATCGTGATCGAGGAGACCGGGGAGCTGCTCGGCACGGTCGACGGCTCGCGCGCGTACTGGCAGGTCCATCCGGGCGCCGTGTACCTGCATCAAGGGGAGCAGTTCGAGGTACGAGTACTGGATCTGGACGCGAACGTCGCGATCGTGACCCGCTCGGACCCCGACTACTACACGCAGTCGCGCGACACCACCGACATCGAGGTCGTGATCGAGCAGGAGCGGCGACGGCTCTCCGCCGACACCGAGACGTGTTACGGGACGGTGCGGGTCACGAACCAGGTCGTGGCGTTCGCCCGCAAGCACGTCGCCACCGGCGAGGTGCTCGAGATCGTGCCGCTCGACCTCCCGCCCGTGCCGCTCGAGACGCGTGCCGTCTGGTGGGGCATCCCGCAGGCGATGCTGGATCGAGCCGAGCTCCGACCATCGTCGATCCCGGGGGCGGCCCACGCGGCCGAACACGCAGCGATCGGACTGCTCCCGTTGGTCGCCACGTGCGACCGATGGGACGTCGGCGGCGTATCGACCGCGTACCATCCCGACACCGGGTCGTGTGCGATCTTCGTGTACGACGGGTACGAGGGTGGTGCCGGCATCGCCGAACGGGGGTTCTCCTCCGCCCGGCGATGGCTGGAGGCGACGCTCGAGACCGTGTCGAGGTGTCCGTGTGCGCACGGGTGCCCCTCGTGCGTGCAGTCGCCCAAGTGCGGGAACGGGAACGAGCCGCTGGACAAGGCGGGCGCCGTGTCGCTGCTGGAGGCGATGCTGGGTTGACGGCGAGGACGTGGAGATGACGCGAGAGGTCTACATCGCAGTGGTGGGACCGTCGGCGGGGACGCCGGCCGAGCTCGCGATCGGCGAGGCCGTGGGGCGAGGGGTCGCCGAGGCGGGAGGTGTCCTCGTCTGCGGCGGCATGGGCGGCGTCATGGAGGCTGCCGCCGGTGGCTGCGCCGACGCGGGCGGGCGTTCGGTGGGGATCCTGCCGAGCGACTCGCGGCTGGACGCCAACCCGTATCTGACGATCGCGGTCGCGACCGGGATAGGGGAGGCGCGCAACGCGATCGTCGTGCGAACCGCCGACGTCGTGATCGCGGTGCACGGGGAGTTCGGGACGCTCTCGGAGATCGCCCTCGCCCTGAAGATGGGCAAGCCGGTCGTGGGCATCGGGACCTGGGAGCTCGGCAAGGACGGCGAACCGGTCGACGCGATCGTCCGGGCCGCCGACGCCAAGGATGCCGTGTCGCAGGCGCTCCGGCTGGCCGCGTCCCTCTAGACTCCTCGCGATCACCATCGCCCGGCGCCGCACCACTCCTTCCTCCGCGTGCGGTCCGGGTTTTGCCGTCGAGACAGGGGACGCATGACCGACCACGAGGAGCACCAAGAGATCGCGCCCCGGTCGGCGAGGGACCCGCGCTCCGACGCCGAGCTCGACGCGATCGCGGAGGCCGAGGTCGAGGGTCTGCCCGTCTCGACCGACGCCGCGCTCCGCACCACCCCGCGCGCCCGCGGTAGGTTCCAGGCGGCGATCGATGCCGTCCTGCCCCGGGGACGCTTCGGCGACCAGCGGGACATCCTCGGCGGCGCCGGACAGAACGTGATCGGCCTGGCGGCCGGCGTGCTCACGACGTTCGCCACCCAGGTGATCATGACGCGCGGCCTGGGCCCCGCGCTCTTCGGGGTGGTGACCCTCACCACGCAGTTCGCGTTCATCGCGAGCACCGCCACGCGGTTCGGCATGGACGTCGCGAACGTCCGTCTCGTGGCGATCCTCGTCGGCCGCGGCGAGTCCGGGCGGACGCGCCCCCTCGTACGGACGAGCGCGATCATCGCGGGCGTCATCTCGGTCCTGGTCGGCGTGGCGGTCATCCTGCTCGCGGATCGGCTCTCGACCGCGTTCGTCTCCACGAGGCTCCACGACCAAGGCGTCGTGGCGTTCGTTGCTGCCGGCGTCGCGATCCCGTTCGCAGCGCTCACCTGGGTCTACCTGGGCGCGACGCGCGGCCTCAAGATCATGCGGCACACCCTGTACATCTTCTGGATCGGCCAGCCGCTCGGGTGGATCGCCATCGCGGTCGTGGGCTGGTTCGTCGCCAAGACCGCCGGCGTGACCGCGTTCGCGTACGCGGCGTCCTGGGCGATCGCGTGCGGCTTCGCGTGGTGGGCATGGGAACGCGAGACCCGGGGTTTCGATGCCCGGACCGAGGGCGCCGGCATCCCCGAGGAACGCACCGCGGCGCTGATGAAGTTCGGGATGCTCCGCGCCCCGGCGACGCTGTTCGCCCAGCTGCTGTTCTGGATCGACACGTTCGTGCTGGCCGCGTACCGGGGCTCCGCGCAGGTCGGGGTCTACGGCGCCACCGTGCGGACCGGGCAGTCGCTGCTGCTGTTCCTCACGTCGCTGTCGCTCGTGTTCAGCCCGTTCGTCGCCGACCTGCACTACCGCGGCGAGAAGGACAAGCTCGATGCGCTGTACAAGAACGTGACGAGGTGGGGCCTCGCGACGACGCTGCCGATCCTGCTCGCGCTCGCGATCCTGCCGGGGACGATCATGCGCGTGTACGGCCCGCGGTTCGTCGTCGGCGCCTCCGCGCTCGAGATCCTGATCATCGGCCTGATCGTGCCGGTCATCGTCGGCACCGTCGGGTTCATCCTGATCATGGTCGGTCGTACCGGCTGGGACCTGCTGGTCTACGTCGCCTCGTTCGTCGTCGCGGTGGGGATCGCGGTCCTGCTCGCGCCCAGGTACGGCATGCGGGGGGCCGCGGTCGCCGAGGCCGTCACCCTGACCCTGTCCGCGTTCGCCCGGCTCCTGCTGGTCAAGCGGTTCGTCGACATCTGGCCGTTCGACCGATGGTTCCTGCGGTTGATCCCGCCCGCGCTGGCGGGCGCCGTCGTCATGTGGACGGTGCACGCGGTCCTCGCGGGACCGAAGTGGCTGATCGACCTGACGCTCTCGATCTCGGCCGGCACGCTCTCGTACGGCGTGGTCCTGCTCTGGATCGGGCTCAAGCCCGGCGAGCGGGCGACCGCGCTCGCCCTGATCCGCAGGCTGCTCGGCCGCACGCCGAACCCACCCGGACCGGTCACCGCCGGCTGACCACGCGGCGCCGCGACCTTCCCTCGAGCGCCCGGGGCCGCGTGACGGTAGCGTCGGCCGGATCGAACGATCCCGAACGAAGGAGGGCGAGCCATGACCGACCGGGGCCGGCTGGAGCGCGGCCGAGACAAGCTCAGCGAGGTGCACGGAGAACGAGCCCTTGCCACCGTCGAGTCGCTCGGCGACCTCGGGCGGCTGATCGTCGAGGTGGCGTACGGCGACGTCTACTCCCGACCCGGGCTCTCGCTCCGTGACCGCCAGATCGCCTCGGTTGCGGCGCTCGTCGCGACCGGCCGGTCCTCGCAGCTCCCGGTGCACCTGCGCTCGTCGCTGAAGGCCGGGCTCACGCCCGAGGAGCTGCAGGAGGTGATCATCCAGACGGCCGCGATCGCCGGCTTCCCGCCCGCGATGAACGCCTGGTCGACGCTGAAGACGATCGTCGCGGAGACTGAGGGCTGATGGACGCCCTCCACGCCGCCCGGAGCTGGGCAGATGCCTGGGCCCGCGCCTGGCGAACGCACGACCCCGAGCTCGTGGGATCGCTGTACGCCGACGGTGCCTCGTTCCGTTCTCAGCCGTTCCGAGAGCTCGACGACCCGGCCGGCTACGCGCGGTGGGCGTTCGATGAGGAGGCCCAGGCCGAGTGCCGATTCGCCGAACCCGCGCTGTCGGGCCGCGACGGCGCCGCCGTGGAGTACTGGGCGGTCAGCACCGGTCGCGACGGCACGGTCGAGACGATCGCGGGGGTCGCGCTGCTGCGGTTCGGGGCCGACGGCCGTGTGGTCGCCGAGCGCGACTACTGGAACCTCGCCGAGGGCCGGGTCGATCCGTACGACGGCTGGGGGCCGGTCCGAGCCTGATCGGGCGCTCGCGCCCTGAGTGAGCAGAGCCTCGCGCCGAGCGGAAGCCGTATCTTCCAGCGATGCGTCGGCCGTTCCTGTTCCCGCTCGTGGCCCTCGCGGTCTGCCTCGCGGCGTGCGGGTACCAGCCCGAGATCGAACGGCCGGGGGCGGCCACCGGGGTCTCGTCGGCGCCGGCGCCGGTCGCGACCACCGGACCGATCTCGACCGCGCCCACCTTCACCCCGGACGGGTGCCCCGTCGGCGACCCCGCCTTCTGCGAGCAGGCGGCGTTCCTGGCCAACGCCCTGATCGTGTCCGACGCCGACGCCGTCTTCGACCTCAGCCGCCACGTGTCGATGGACTGCGCGGATCTCGAACGCGACGTGTTTCCCCAGTGCGAGGACCGGGGCACGCTCAGGGGCTACGTCGTCGGCGACCATCAGGGTCACCTCTTCGTGAACGGGCCCGCCGGCTACCGGCGGACCCTCGGCTTCTTCGTCGAGGCCGTCGACGACGAGTACTCGGACGAGTTCGGCGGCCCGCAGATGCAGATCCTCGGCGTCTCCATGTGCGGCAAGGGCGCGGACACGTCCTACCACCTGGTGTACCTCGTCGGGCTGGGCGACCCGACCAGCACGCTGCCCGGCGCTCGCTTCCTGGGGACCTACGAGCTCACGAAGGAGGACGGCTCGTGGGCCATCGGGGCGACGTACGTTGGGCTCTACACGGACTGGCAGCTCGTGCTGGACGACCCCTTGACCCAGATCGCCTGCGGCGACATCCAGCCGTGGGTCGGCGCGGCCCCGAACCTCAACCCAGCCCAGTCCGAGAGCCAGCCGACCCCGATCCCCCCCACCGGCTCCACGTAGGCCTCACGAGCGCACTCCGAGCCACGGTTCGGGCCCAGCCCGCCACCCCGAGATCCGTTCGATGTCGATCGCGACGACCGGACCCGGCGGGAGTTCGCTCGCGTACTGCTGGTACTTGGACGCGAGCGCGTCGAGCGCGGCGGCGTGTTCGGACGAGGCGTCGTCGACCACGCGCCCGGTCCCCGAGGCTCGCACCCACCACAACGCGCGCCAGTCCTCGTCGTAGCCGTCCACGACGAACTCGGCGGCGGGGTTGCTCTCCAGGTTCCTGAGCCGTTGCAGCCGCTCGGTGCGCTTGGGTTTGCGATCGACGGCCCAGTACGCGAGGACGTCCCGGTCGTGTTCGACGAGCGCGAAGACGAACGGCACGACGTGCGGACGCGCGTCGGCCGTGACGGTCGCGAGCCGCCCGACCCGTGCCGAACGCAGCCGCGCGATCGCCTCTCCACGGTCCATCGACACACCCCCGGTCCGAACGGCCCACAGGCTATCCTCGGAACCGTGCCCCCGGCCGCGACCACGCGTGGGTGACGCGCCCGCGCCACCCTTCGAACGGCTCGACTTCCTCTACACGCCGTCGACCGACGTTCCGCGCGACCTGAGGTACTTCACCGAGGTGCTCGGCGGCCGGGCGATCTTCGCGATCGACGCGATGGGCACCAAGGTCGCGGCGGTCGAGCTGACCGGGGGGCCGCCGCTCGTGCTCCTCACCGACCACGTGGAGGGCGAACGCCCGATCCTCGTCTTCCGCGTGGGCAGCCTCGCGACGGCACTCGAGGACCTCACCGATCGCGGGTGGGAGCGAGAGAGCACGTTCGAGATCCCGCACGGGCCATGCTGCTCGTTCCGAACCCCGGGCGGACACCGCGTCGCGTTGTACGAGCTCGTCCGGCCCGAGGTCGGCGAGCACTTCGCGGGCCGCTTCGACTTCTGAGCGCTACGACGGCGGCGTGTACGAGACCAGCCGGGACACCTCCTGACCGCCGCGGAGCACGCGTTCGAGCACCACGCCGATCCCGGGGGCGAAGAACTTGTGCTCGAGGATCTGGGGCTCGAGCGGCGTCGTGTCCTCGGTCACGACGACATGATCGAACGACCCGTACGGGACGCTGACACTCCCATCGATCGCGACGACCATTCCGACGTCTTCCGCCTCGCCCTTGAAGAACTCCTGGTGGTAACTCTCGCCGACGGTCGGCTGCGCGAGCATGACGACGCCGGGCTGGGCACCGCCGACGCCGGCCTCCCACGATCCCTTCGTCGAGGAGACCTCGCCGTTGGCGTACTCGGCCGTGTCCTCGCCGAAGTACCACACGTTCCCGAACCGATCCTGGGCGTACCAGTCGAACGTGTCCTCGGCCAGGTCGCCGTTCGCCGAGAAGACCTGGTCGTGCACCACCGTGGTCGTCACGCCGAGGATCACCTTCTTGCGATCGGTGACCGACACCACGTTGCGCTCACGCTCCCCGTCCGACACGCCCTCGAACACCGTCCTGGTCCCGGGCATGAACGGCATGTACGGGTTGTCGATCACCGCGACGAAGTCCTCGGGGGGCGGCAGGTCGGGCCGATACGGCTGGCCCTTCACGATCGGCGCGGGATTCGCTACGGCCTCCGCCGACGGGCTCGGGACAGAAGGGGGGCTCGAGACCGGAGGGGGGCTCGAGGCGACGGGCTGCGGCGACGGCGATGTCGGGTTCGAGGACGGCTGTGTTCCCCCACACGCGCCCGCCACCAGCGCGAGGCCCGCGAGGACGATCGTCGTTCGTGCGCGTCGTGCGTTCATCGGATCACTCCTTTCGCAGCATCGCTCCCAAGGTGCCGCGCGACCGATGAGAGAAGCATGAGGAGACGGAGGAGAGCGCCGTCACGTAGGGATCGACAGGACCACCACGGCGCCGCCGGCGGGAAGGTTCGCGGCCTCGGCGGTCCCGCCGTGCGCCTGCGCGACCGCGGCCACGATCGCGAGCCCGAGACCGGTACCGCCCTCGGGCCGGGATCTCGACGCGTCCGGGCGCGCGAACGCCTCGAACGCGACGGGGAGGAACTCGGCCGGGAAGCCGGGACCGTCGTCCCGCACCTCGAGCCGCAGGGACCCGTCGTGCCGCTCGGCGGCGACGCTCACGCGGCCACCGGCCGGGACGTACCGCAGGCCGTTGTCGAGCAGGTTCCCGAGGGCCTGACGCATCCGCAGCTCGTCCAGATCGGCCCGGAGCTCGCCGGGGACGTGAACGTCGATGCCGACGCCGCGTTCGGAGGCGCGCGCGGCGAACGAGTCGACGGTGCCTCCCACCATCTCCGCGACGTCGACCGGCTCGCGCCGGATCGGCAGACGACCCCGGTCCGAGCGCGCGAGCACGAGCAGGTCGTCGGCGAGCCGCGCCAATCGATCGGCCTCCTCCGACGCGCTGCGGAGCGCGCGCTCCAGCTCGTCCGACGTTCGCGAACGGCGGAGGGCGAGATCGAGCTCCGCCTTCAGGTTGGACAGCGGCGTCCGGAGCTCGTGGCTCGCGTCGTCGACGAAGCGTCGCTCGCGTTCGATCGCCTCCTCGAGCCGGTCCAGCATCGAGTTCAGCGTCTTGGCCAGGCGCGCGAGCTCGTCGCCGGTGCCCGGGACCGGCAGCCGGCGCCCGGGATCGCCGGCCGAGATCGCGGCCGCCTCCGCGCGCATCGAGTCGACCGGCCGCAGTGTCCACCCGACCAGCAGCCACGTCACGCCGATGGCCAGGATCAGCGCCAGCGGCCCGCCGATCGCGAGCGACGCCGCGAGCCGGCCGAGCGTCGTCCGCTGGTCGTCGAGCGACGCCCCCACCACGAGCACGCCCCCGCCCGGAACCGGGACGGCGAGGATCCTCGCGGGCACGACCTCGCCCTCGATCCTCACCGCCTCCCGTTCGGAGAAGGTCGGACCGCGGATGTCGCCGGGCACGAGTGCGGAGGCGCCCGCGATGCTGCTCGAGGACTCGACCGCCGAGCCGTCGGGACCGATCAGCTGCGCGAACGCGTCGTCCGGCTGGGCGAGCGGGAGCGAACCCGTCTCCTCCACGACCAGGAGCTCGGCGTCCGCCCTCGACCGCAGGGTCTCGTCGACGGTTCGCCGCAGCTCGGCCTGCAGCCGCAGGTAGACGAAGACGCCGGTCGCCGCCAGGACGACGGCCATCAGAGCTGCCGAGACGAGCGTCACCCGCGTCCGCAGGCGCATCAGCCCGGCTCCGCGCGGAGCCGGTAGCCGGCACCGCGGACGGTCTCGATCTGATCGCGTCCGAACGGACGATCGACCTTGTTCCGCAGGTAGCGGATGTAGACGTCGACGACGTTGGAGTCACCTTCGTACGCGAAGTCCCAGACGTGCTCGATCAGCTGGGTCCGGGTCAGGACCTCGCC
>DASXTX010000016.1:0-19434 GCA_036505195.1 Actinomycetota bacterium | reverse complement strand
CGCTTCCCGTCGCTGGCCGGCGCGACCGCTTGGCTGAACTCACCTCCCCTTGACCCTGAGGCCCTTCAGGGGAAGGTCGTCGTCGTCGACTTCTGCACCTACACGTGCATCAACTGGCTCAGGACGCTCCCGTACGTTCGCGCGTGGGCCGAGAAGTACCCGGACCTCGGGCTCGTCGTCATCGGCGCGCACACGCCCGAGTTCTCCTTCGAGAGCGACCTGGACAACGTCCGTCAGGCGCTTGCGGCGATGGCGGTCGAGTATCCGGTCGCCGTCGACAACGGGTACGCGATCTGGGACGCGTTCGCGAACCACTATTGGCCGGCCCTGTACTTCATCGATGCGACCGGGCGGATCCGGCATCACTGGTTCGGTGAGGGGGACTACGAGCGATCGGAGACCGTGATCCAGCAGCTTCTCGCCGACGCCGGCACGGGTCAGGTCGACGACGCGCTCGTTGCCGTGGACCCGCTCGGCCCAGAGGTCGAAGCGGACTGGGTCAACCTGCGGTCAACCGAGACGTACCTCGGCTACGGGCGAACACAGAACTTCGCATCACCCGACGAGATGGCGCCGGGGCGTCCGCATACATACGCGGCCCCCGACGCACTGCCGTTGAATCATTGGGCGCTCTCCGGCAGTTGGACGGCCAACCCGGAGAGCGTGGTCCTGCATCATCCGAAGGGTGGGATCTCGTTCCGGTTCCACGCGCGCGACGTCCATCTGGTGATGGGGCCGATGGATGGCTCGACACCGGTCGCGTTCCAAGTGTCGATCGACAGGGAGCCGTTGCGTGATGCCTCAGGAAGTGACGTCGACGGCGGCGGAGCAGGGCTGCTCACCGAGCCGCGGATGTATCAGCTCGTTCGGCAACGAGGGCCGATCGCCGATCGTCTGTTCACGATCGAGTTCCTCGATCGCGGTGCGGAGGCGTTCGCGTTCACGTTCGGCTGATGAGAGCGTCGGCGTAGGGCCGTTCGTCGAGCGCAGGACGCGGCTTGGGAACGGAAGACCGTGGCGCGTTAGGACCCGGGTTCGCGGCCGAACGCGCGGAACGGCTCTGGTTCGTACTCGCTCAACGCGCGCGACCAATCCCCGAGCGCATGGTGGATCGCCCCGTCCTCGCGCACCAACCAGGCGAGGTGCCGAAGCCCGTGCTCGACGACCTGAGAGAGATGGACGTGCACGGGCGGGCCGGTCGCGAATCCACGCGCTAGTTCCGTTCGCGCGACGAGCTCGATCTCGTAGGCGTCCGGGATGCGCTCGGGTCGCTCGACGGCGACGAGGAAGGTCAGCACGATCAGCTTGCGCTCGACCCTCCACGAGGTCGAATGGACCATGAACGGCTTGAGCCCGAGCTCGGCCACGGTATCGACGATGGCCTCGTGCGGATCCAGGTCCGGGTCCCACCGCGCAGCCACGGTCTGCCGACCCGTGGGGTGCAGATGCCGGATCCCGTCCTCCGCAAGGTGGAGCACGACGGCTTCGAGCGACGGCTCGTTCACGCCCGAACCCTACCGACCCTGTACCAGTAGATCGCGCGGAGGCGCCTACCCGAGCCACGACCCCTACAGAGCCGCTGCCCGACGGATGAGCCTGCGATCAGGGCGTCACGCTGACTAGGCGAAACACCTCGTGATGCCCTCGGACGACGCGCTCCTCGATCTCCCCGAGCCCGCGGGCGTAGTACTTCTGTTCGGTCTGCGGTTCGAGCGGGCTTCGCTCGGAGGTCACGAGCAACCCGTTGAAGCCACCGTAGGGCACCCGGGCGCTTCCGTTCAGGTTAAGGACACGAGCCTCGTCGAGCGCCTCGCCCGGCGGGTAGTACTCCTGCCGATAGGCTTCGCCCGGTTGTGGGTTGGCCGGCATGATGATGCCCGGCTGCGCGCCGTCGACCCCCGATTTCCATGAGTCGCTGGCCTTGACGAAACGACCGCCCTTCAGCTCGAGGGAGTCCTCGCCCATGTACCAGACGTTGCCGTCCTCGTCCTGGGCGTACCAATCGAACGTCCGTTCCACCGGAGCACCGTGCTCGGAGACCGTGTCCCGAACGACCGTGGACGTGATGCCGAGGATCACCTTCGTCTGGTGAGTCACGACCTCGACGTCGGTCTGCGGCGTGGTTCCGCGGACGCCGTCATACGTGTAGGTCGTTCCCGGCTCGAGCGGCCAGTAGGGATTGTCGATCGTCTGGACGAAGTTCCCCGGATCGATCGACGGTGCATAGGTCCCATGGACCGGCGCGAGAGTGGACGCAGGCCGCGGGGAGGAGGTCGGTGAGGACGAGCCGCCTCCACTCGACGAGCTGCACGCGCTGGCGAGAAGGGCGAAGAACGCCAGCGGCGCCGTCAACCTCGACAGGGAAAGGCGCACGCCGTCACCTCGGCTGGGGTGAACGAGGACTCGGGTGCGTTCGATCGGCTGCACGACGCCGCATCCGAACGAACAGCCACGAGCCGGCGGCGATCACGACCGCCGCCACGACGACCACGACCACCCAAGAGGTCCCGCCGGAGCCTCCCCCTCCATATCCGTAGGCCGCGAGCGATCCGATCATGATCACCACCTCCAACGGGCATTAGCCGCTGGCTCGGGCTAGGGCTCGGAGGCAGAGACCTGTTCACAAGTTCGTCACATCCGGCAAGGGATACGCCGAAACCACGTCGGTTGTCTACGGACGACCGACCTCGCTCGCGATCAGCAGGCGAATCGGTCAGCGGTCCGACCGGGCATGACGAACGCGACCTCGCCCGGCCCCACCATCCCCAGGCACGACCGGGCGAGCCTCTCGAGCTCCGCGGGGTCGTGGAGTCGCGAGATCTCGACGCGCAGGTCGGCGTTCTCGGCCTCGAGTTCGGCGGCTCGACCCTCGATGTCGGCGATGGCCGAGCGCTGGTCGAGGTACCGCCCGATCGGCACGATCGCCATCACGACCAGGATCGCTACCGCGACGAGCAGGGCGGCCGCGCGGCCCGTGAGCCTCGGCCGGTCGCGCTCGAGCCGAGGGCGTGGCGATGGCCGGCTCCGCGGCGTCGTCGCGCTCATGCCGGGTCGCATCCGAACGATGGGTTCACATCGCGCTCCGCTGGATCGCCGCGCCGCCCAGGTAGCGCGCTTGCTCGCCGAGCTCCTCCTCGATACGCAGCAACCGGTTGTACTTGGCGGTCCGCTCGCCGCGCGTGGGCGCACCGGTCTTGATCTGCCCGGCGTTGGTCGCCACGGCGATGTCGGCGATCGTCGTGTCCTCGGTCTCGCCCGAACGGTGGCTCACGACCTGCCCGTAGCCGTTGCGAACGGCGAGCTCGATCGTGTCGAGCGTCTCGGTGAGCGTGCCGATCTGGTTCGGCTTGACGAGGATCGCGGTGGCCACGCGTTCGCGGATCCCGCGCGCGAGCCGGTCGGGGTTGGTCACGAAGATGTCGTCGCCCACCAGCTGGCATCGAGCACCCAGCTCGGCCGTCAGGTCCGCCCACCCCTCCCAGTCGTCCTGTGCGAGACCGTCCTCGATCGACACGATCGGGAACGCGTCGAGCAGACCGCTCCAGAACCGGACCATGTCGTCGGCGCTCCGATCGGCGCCCTCGAGGTGGTACGAACCGCCGCGGTAGATCTCGGAGCACGCGGGGTCCATCGCGAGGGCGACCTCGTCGCCGGGTTCGAGTCCGGTGGCGCCGATCGCCGCGACGAGCAGATCGAGCGCCTCGGCCGCGGTGCCGAGCTCGGGCGCGAATCCACCCTCGTCCCCCACCCCGGTCGAGAGGCCTTTCGAGCGCAGGTCGGCCTTGAGCGCCTGGTAGATCTCGGAGCACCAGCGGACGGCCTCGGAGAACGACGCGGCGCCGACCGGCGCGAGCATGAACTCCTGCAACTCGAGCTCGTTGTCGGCGTGGGCGCCACCGTTGATCACATTCATGAGTGGCAGCGGGAGCACGTGGGCGTTCGGTCCTCCGAGCGCCCGGTAGAGCGGGAGGCCGAGCGAGTCCCCCGCGGCATGCGCCAACGCGAGCGAGACCCCGAGGACGGCGTTCGCACCGAGGTTCGACTTGTCCGCGGTGCCGTCGAGCTCGAGGAGCGTCCGGTCGATCTCGCGCTGGTCGTACGCGTCGAGACCGTCGAGCGCGGGCGCGATCACCTCGTTCACGTTCGCGACGGCCCTGAGCACGCCCTTGCCGCCGAACCGCTTGGTGTCCCCGTCCCGGAGCTCGAGCGCCTCGTGCTCGCCGGTCGAGGCGCCGCTCGGCACCGCGGCCCGTCCGAACGCGCCGTCGACCAGGATCGCGTCGACCTCGATGGTCGGGTTCCCGCGCGAATCCAGCACCTCGCGCGCCAGGACGGCTTCGATCAGGGACATGGGGGTCCATATCCTACGGCCGGGTGCCGGTGCTACCCGTGATTTGGCTGGTCGGGTACGGTGGCGTCCCTATGGACGAGATGGATGAGCCCGAGCCCGAACGCTGCTGCTTCGACGACTGGGTCGACCACTGGACGTCGCAGGCAACCACGAGGCCGACCGCCGCCAAGGTCACGGCCTCCCTGCTCGACGCGATCACGGAGGCGGGGGTGGCGGACCGCTCGATCCTCGACGTCGGGTGCGGCATCGGCGACCTGGCGATCGAGGTCGTCGCCCGGGGCGCGGCGAGCGGGACCGGGTTCGACCTGTCCCCGAAGGCGATCGGCGAGGCCCGCAGGCTGGCGGCGTCTCGCGGGGTGGGCGATCGGATGCGGTTCGAGGTCGGCGACGGCGCCCAGCTCGACCTCCCCGCCGCGGACATCGTCGTGATCAACCGGGTCGTGTGCTGCTACCCCGACGCCGACAACCTGCTCGACCACACCCTCGGCGCGGCGGGCAGCGTGTTCGCGATGACGGCGCCGGTCTCGAAGGGGGCCACGGGCCTGTTGAACCGGCTGTGGAGCGCGCTGGAGAACGTGGGCTACCGGCTGCGCCCGTCCAAGTACGCGGGGTTCCGAACGTTCATCCACGACCTCGATCGCATCGACGAGCGCATCCGCGCGGCGGGGTTCCGGCGGACGCGGCACGAGCACCGTCGCGTCGTCTGGGATCTCGCGGTCTACACGCGCTGACGCCTCGGTCGGCGTCTCGATCCCCCACCGCGACCGACGTCGTCACGGACGCGCGCGGCGGAACAGCGCGCGGACCTCGTCCTCGGACAGGTCGTCGAGTCTGAGACCGCGCTCCTCGAGCAACCCGTTGAACCGTTCGTAGCGTTCGGCGAAACCCCGGATCGTCCGCCGGAGCGCGCTCTCCGGGTCGACGCCGAGCCTCCGCGCGACGGCGACCGTCGCGAACAACACGTCGCCGATCTCCTCCTCGGCGTTGTCCGCATCCGTGTGCGACTCGAGCTCGCCGACCTCTTCCTTCAGCGCCTCGATCGCCGAGCCGGCCGAACGCCACTCGAACCCCCAGCCCGCGGCCCGGCGCTGCACCTTCGAGGCGCGCGCGAGGGCGGGCAGGGACGCGGGGATGTCGTCCTCGAGCGGCTTCTCGCCCTTCTCCTCCGCCTTGATCCGCTCCCAGTTCACGAGCACCTCGTCGGCGCCCGCCACCTCGACGTCGCCGAACACGTGCGGGTGGCGCCGGATCAGCTTCTCGACGATCCCCCGGGCGACGTCGTCGACGTCCCATGCCCCCTCGTCGGCCGACAGCTGCGCGTGGAACGCGACCTGCAGCAGGACGTCGCCGAGCTCCTCGCGCAGGCGCTCGGGGTCGTCGGCGTCGATCGCGTCGAGGACCTCGTGGGTCTCCTCCAGCAGGTGGCGGGCGAGGGAGGCGTGGGTCTGCTCCCGGTCCCACGGACAGCCGTCCGGCGCCCGGAGCCTCGCCATCACGCGCACGAGATCCAGCAGCCGAGCTCCCGCCTGCGACGAGGGCACCGGTCCGCTCGGAACGTACGACAGGAGGTCGTCGCGCTCGGTCACGAGCCGGCGTTCGAGCTGGTGGAGCCGGTGGACCCGGTGGAGCCCGAGCCGCCCGCCGGCTCCTGGGCGGTGCTCCGGATCGGCAGCACCTCGCCGGTGTCCTGATCGAAGCGCCCGAACCGCGGGTTCACCTCGACGCTGGTCGTCCCGAGCTGTTCGGTGAACCAGTCGTTGAAGACCGTCCCGGCCTGGTTCGCCACGAGCCGATCACGGACGTCCTCGAACGGAGCCACGTCGCGTCGCACGAGATGGATCACGTGCCAGCCGAACTGCGTCTGGACGGGTCCCGAGATCTCGCCCGGCTTCAGCGCCAGGGTGGCCGCGACGAAGTCCGGATCGAACTGCGACTGGAACTGCGCTTCGGAGAACGTGCCCAGGCTCCCGCCCTGCACCGCCGACTGCTGATCGGTGGACTCTCGCTGCGCCGTCTTCGCGAAGGTCGCAGGTGTGACCTCGGCCGCGATCCGCTCGGCATCGGCCCGGTCGGCGACGAGGATGTGCCCCACCTCGAGCGTCGTGAACTGCGCCAGGTTCGCCTGGTAGGCATCGCGGAGCGCCGCCTCGTCCAACCGCTCCTTGACCACCGCCTGCTGCACCGCGTTCACGAGGAGCAGGCGCGCGGCGAACGCCTGGACCTCCGCCCGCGTGACGCCGGCGTCGGACAGCTGCGCCGCGAGCGCGTCGGCTCCCCCGAGGCCCTGCTCCAGCTGGGTGAGGGCGTCCGTCACGTCGGCGGCATCGACCTTCAGGTCGTTCTCGGCCGCGTAGGCCTTCGCGAGCTCTTCGCGGATGTCGTTCGCGAGCGCGAACCGCGCACAGGCCGCCTCCTGGGTCTCGTTCCCGACCGGCGTCCCGCACGGCGCCTCGGACAGGCCCGTCAGGAAACCGAACAGCGCGACGTCCGCGTGCAGCTGGTCGATCGAGATCTCGCCGTCCTCACCCACGGTGGCCGCCGACGACGGATCGTTCGCGCAGGCCGTGAACAGCAGGACGACGCACAGGATCGCGAGCACGCGAACGGGACGTGGGAGGGGGATCACGGGGTCATCGTAGCAACGACCTCGTCTTCGCCCATGGCCCGGACCAGGCCGCGCTCCACCAGCGACGGGAGCTCCGAGCCCGGGACGCGGCCGATGTCGAGGTTCAGGGTCCGGGTCGTGCGCAGGTACCGGGCCCCGGGGACGCGTTCGGGCAGGTCGTGTTCGAGCGGCTCGGGCAGGTCGAGCGGCTTGACGCGGACCTGCTGCCGGTAGGTGGAGACCTCGCCAACCCCGAGCCTCGCGCACGTTATGCGGAGCGACGCAACAGAGAACAGCGTCTCGACCTCCTCTGGGAGCTGGCCGAACCGGTCCATGGTCTCCGTGCGGACGCGCTCGAGCAGGCCGTGGCCGCCGGCCGAGGAGATCCGCCGGTACAGGTCGAGCCGCAAGGCCTCCTGCTCGAGCCAGCCCGGCGGCACGAACGCCTTCACCGGGAGGTCGATCCGGATCTCCTTCTCCTCCGGCAGCGGCTCGCCCCTCATTTCCGCGACCGACTCCTGGAGCAGCCGAGCGTACGTGTCGAACCCCACCGCCGCGATGTGGCCGTGCTGTTCGGCGCCGAGGACGTTGCCCGCTCCCCGGATCTCCAGGTCGCGCAGCGCGATCTGGAACCCGCTGCCCAGCGCCTGGTGCCGCGCGATCGTCGTGAGCCGCTCGTGCGCCTCCTCCGTCAGCTCGCGCTGCGGCGGGAAGAAGAAGTACGCGAACGCACGCTCGTGGCTGCGCCCCACGCGCCCGCGCAGCTGGTACATCTGCGCGAGCCCGAGCCGGTTCGCCGCGTCCACGACGAGCGTGTTCGCGTTCGGGACGTCCAGCCCGGACTCGATGATGACGGTCGACATCAGGATGTCGGCCTCTCGGTCCCAGAACCGGATCATCCGCCGCTCGAGCATGTCCTCGTCCATCTGACCGTGCGCGACCACGATCCGCGCGTCGGGGACCTGCTCCTGCAACCACGCGGCCTGGCGTTCCATCGTCGCGACGCGGTTGTGGACCCAGAAGACCTGACCCTCGCGGAGCAGCTCGCGCCGGACGGCGCCGAGCGCGAGCCCCTCGTCGTACTGGCCGACGTAGGTGAGCACCGGCTGCCGGTCCTCGGGCGGCGTGTCGACGGTCGACATGTCGCGGATGCCGGCCAGAGCCATCTCGAGCGTCCGAGGGATCGGGGTCGCCGTCATCGTGAGGACGTCGACCTGCGCGCGGAGCTTCTTCAGACGTTCCTTGTGCGCCACGCCGAACCGCTGCTCCTCGTCGACCACCACGAGCCCGAGGTCCTTGAAGCCGATGTCGGCCGACAGCAGCCGATGGGTCCCGATCACGACGTCGACCGCTCCCCGGCGCAGGTCCTCGACGGTGCGCTCCTGGTCCGCCTTCGAGACGAAGCGCGAGAGCATCGCGACCTTGACCGGGAAGGGCGCGTAGCGCTCGCCGAACGTGATCAGGTGCTGCTCGGCGAGCAGGGTCGTCGGCACGAGCACCGCCACCTGCTTGCCCTCCATCACGACCTTGAACGCGGCCCGCACCGCGATCTCGGTCTTGCCGAACCCCACGTCGCCGCAGATCAACCGGTCCATCGGGCGCGGTCGCAACAGGTCGGCCTTGACCTCCTCGATCGCCGTGACCTGGTCGCCGGTCTCCTCGTGCGGGAACGCGTCCTCGAGCTCCATCTGCCACGGCGTGTCGGGGCCGTACGGGGGGCGTTCGATCGAGAGTCGGACCGAGTACAGCCGCACGAGCTCGCCGGCCATGTCCTTCACGGCGCGCTTCACGCGCCCGGTCGTCCGCGCCCAGTCGCTCGTCCCCAGTCGCGACAGGCGAGGCGTCTCGCCGCCGAGGTACTTCGCCACCATCCCCACCTGGTCGGTCGGGACCGAGAGCCGGTCGCCCGAGGCGTACTCGAGCACCATGTAGTCGCGTTCGGAGCCGCCGATCTCCCGCCGCTGGACGCCCACGTAGCGGGCGACGCCGTGCACACGGTGCACCGCGAAGTCGCCGACCTCGAGCTCCTCGGCGATCGCGTCGATGCGGCGCGTCGCGAACCGCGGGGCCTCGCGCGTGTGGCGGCGCGAACCGAACAGGTCCTCCTCGGTCGCCACCGCGAGCCTCCCGGCCGGGAAGACGAAGCCGGCCTGCAGCTCGGCCTCGACCGGCTCGGCCTGCGGCAGCGCGACGAACTCGCGGACGCGTTCCAGCGAGCCGTGGCCGCGCGCCGTGAGGAGCACGCGGTACCCGCGATCGGCGAGCTCCGCGGCTCGCCGCGCGAGCTCGGCGGGGTTGCCTTGCGCCGAGCCCCACGCCTGCAGACCCGTGTCGATGCCCTCCGTGAACCCGGTGAGCTCCAGCCGGACCGGGCCCTCGAGCGCCTCCCCCAGGTCGTGGACCGCGCGCGGCCCCGGCCAGTTCGAGGCCTCGGCGAGCGCCTCGGCGTCCTCGAACGCCCGGCGCGCCCGGTCGAACGTACGGCGGGCCTCGGAGACCACGACCCACGAGCCCTCCGGCAGCAGCTCGGCGGGGACCGGCATCCGGTCGAACAGCAGGGGGGCGAGCGACTCGAGCCCCTCGGCGTGCAGGCCCTCCGCGATCCGCTCGAGCCCGTCGCGGAACCGGTCGAGGTAGCGGGGCGCTCGCGTTCGCGCGCGTTCGGCCAGCGTGTCGTCGGGTACGAGCTCGCGCACGGGCGACACCTCGACGCGGACGACGGGCCCGGTCGACAGCTGGGACGACGGGACGAACTCGCGGAGCGACTCGATCTCGTCGCCCCAGTACTCGAGGCGCACCGGGCGGCGCGAGGTCCCGGGGAACACGTCCAGCACCCCGCCGCGGACCGCGAACTCGCCGCGGTGCTCGACCACGTCCGTGCGCGCGTACCCGAGCGCGACCAGCCGCTCGGCGAGATCGTCCGGCGGGAGCTCGATCCCCTTGACCAGCTCGACCGGCGGGACCTCGCCGAGGGTGGGGACGAGGCCCTGCATCGCGGCGAGCGCGGAGGCGACCAGGACGAACGCGCCCTTGGCCGCCCGCAGCCGGCGCACGGCGTCGGCACGGCGCCCCGAGACCTCCGGCGAGGGGCTGATCCCCTCGTACGGGAGCGCCTCCCACGAGGGCAGGAGCGCCGCCCCGTCGTCCCCGAGCCACGCTCGCGCCCCGCGGGCGAGTCGTTCCGCCTCCCGCGGGCCGGGCGCGACGAGCAGAACCGGCGCGCCGAGCGCCCGGGCGAGCGCGGCCACGAGCGCGTCCTCACCCGCCTCCGCGCGGGCGACGAGCGGGCGGGCGCGATCGAGCAGGAGGCGTTCGAACGCCTCCGAACCGATCAGCGCGTCGAGCGCCTGCTCCAGGCTCAGCTGACCTCCCTGCATTTCGTCCCTTGGCTCGTCCTTGGCATCGTCACCGGACAGCACGAACAGGCCTCGTTCGGCGAACGAGGCCTTGCCACGCGATCGTCCTCGAGCCCCGCTACGGTTCGCGCGGGGCGGAGCGATTGTAGCGGTCCTGCGTCGGGAGCAAGCCGTCGGCGATCAGGAAGCGGACCGCGTCGGCCGCTTCGTCGACGAGGATCGCCACGTCGGGCTCCTCGCGCTTGGCGAACGTGTCGAGCACCCAGTCCGCCGCCTGCGTGCGACCCGTCGGACGGCCGACGCCGAGGCGCACACGGAAGAAGTCGGGCGTTCGGAGCGCCCGCTGCAGCGAGCGCAGGCCGTTGTGGCCGGCCGTCGAGCCGCCGGACTTCACTCGGAGCGCCCCGAAGGGCAGATCGATCTCGTCGTGCACCGCGATCACGTGGTCGGGTTCGACGTCGCGCTTGCGCGCGAGCGAGGCGATCGCCGGACCGCTCTCGTTCATGAACGCGCGGGACTTCGCGAGCACGACGCGCTCGCCCCCCACGCGGATCTCGGCGACGTCGGCGCCGACGAAGCGGGCCTTGCGGAACCGTTCGCCCTCGCGCGAGGCGAGCTCGTCCACGACCCGGTAGCCGAGGTTGTGACGGGTCTTCGCGTAGGGCTCGCCGGGGTTGCCGAGCCCCGCGACGAGCCAGGTCATGGCGGCGAGGGCGTCTAGCCCTCGGACCGCTCGTCGGAGCCTTCGGCCCCTTCGCCGCCGCCTTCGCCTTCCGCGGCCTCGCCCTCGGCGCCCTCGCCCTCGGCGGCCTCGAGCGCCTCAGCTGCGGCGAGCGCCTCCTCCTCCTCGATCTCGACGGCCATCTGCGGCTGCTGCACGGCGACCACCGACTCCTCGGGGTTGGTCAGGATCGTCGCCCCCTTGGGTGCGACGAGGTCGCTCACGCGGAGCGACATCCCGATCTCGAGGGACGTGATGTCGGCGTCGATCGCCTCGGGCACGTCGCCGGGGAGGGACTCGACCTCGAGCTCCCACAGGTGGTGCTCGACGACCCCGCCCGCCTTCACGCCGACGGACTCGCCGACGATGCGGACCGGGATCGACAGGTGGAGCTTCTCGTCACGGCGAACGGCGAGGAAGTCGACGTGGATGAAGCGCCCGTGGATGTGATCGCGCTGCACGTCGCGCGGGATGATCAGGTGCTCGGTCCCGTCGACGACCAGGTCGACGAGGACGTTCGTCCCGGCCCCGGTGTGCAGGACGTGGAACAGGTCCCTCGCGTCCACCGACAGCGCGGTCGACTCCATCCCGTGCCCGTACAGCACCCCGGGCACGCGGCCGGCGGCCCGCAGCTTGCGGGCGACGCCCTTGCCGGTGCCTTCCCTGGGTTCGGCGACGAGCTTGACTTCGGCCATGGTCGGGTCCTCACAAGGTGTCGGGTTCGGCGGGCCATCGTACCAACGCGCAGAACCGATGCCCGCTACCTTTCGTGTGGCCCGCGCGTCTCTTAAGGCGTGGGAGCGCTCGTGACATCCAAGGAGGGCGCGGTGCGGAACCCCATGGGGGATCTGGCCGAGCTCTACCAACGGCACGCGCAGGCCGCCGGGCGCTTCGCCTTCCTCCTTACGGGAGACCGCATGCTTGCCGAGGACCTCGTCCAGGACGCCTTCGTGCGAGTTGTAGGAAGGTTCCATCACCTCCGGGTGCCAGGCGCCTTCTGGACGTACTTGCGCCGAACGATCGTGAACCTCCACACGTCACAGCTCCGCCATCGACGTGTCGAACGCGCCTACCTCGAGCGCGAAGGCCGTGCCCCTTCGCAGACGGGACCGGCAGACCTCGACGATCGCGAGGATCTGTGGCGGGCGGTCCTGGCCCTGCCTCCGCGGCAGCGGGCCGCGATCGTCCTGCGTTACTACGAGGATCTATCGGAACGCGACGCGGCGGATGTGCTCGGGTGTTCGACGGCCGCCGCGAAGTCGTTGATCGCTCGAGCCACGGAGGCGCTCCGGGCCCAGATCGGAAGTGAGCTTCGATGAACGATCTCGATCAGGACCTCCGCGAGCTCTTCGAGACCAAGGCTGGGGAAGAGTCCTTCCCGATCGAACCCCCGGCTGCGCTCGTTCGGCGGGCGCGGATGCGGCAGCTCCGGACGGTCGCTGTCGCTGTCGGCGCCATCGTGGCGCTCGTGGCCGGCTCGATCGCCGGGATCGCGGCGCTCGACCGCATGGTGACGAAGCCCAGGCCCGCCGACGAACACGTCGACACGCGGACCACCACCTTGACCCACGCAACCATCAGCTATCCGGAGACGTGGCACCTGCTTGACCTCGGCACCGCCGACAGCGGTGGGCCGATCCTGCAGCTTTCGAACTTCGATCCGGGGTTGAAGGCCAACGACTGCGTGACCGATGGGACCGGCACCTTGCCTCCGGAGGGCGTGGTCCTGCGGGTGGGAGGCGCCACCGTCGAGTGGACCGGCGCGCCCAGCGCCTGGCCAGTCGAGCTCGAGTCGGGCACCGCGAGCGCGTGCGCTCGAACGATGCAGGCCCAGTGGCGGGAGGGGTCCCAGGACTTCGTGGCCGAGGCAGCGATCGGCGTGAACGCAACCCGGGGAGATCTCGACCGTCTCGCGGCCGCCTTCGCCAGCCTGGACGCGTCGGTCGATCCGCTCACCGCAGAGCTCGAGGGGTCTCCGGCTCTCGTGCTGGACACTGTCGAGTCGCCCGTGGGCCCGGCCCTCTTGTACGCATATGAGGACGATTGTTGCGGTGGCGGATCGGTCTGGCTCGGAGTGGCGGGCTCCGCCGAGAGCCGGCTCCGCGGAAGCGTCCAGATCGCAGATCACGTCCCCAACATGGACGAGAATCTGGGCAACAGCCTCTACCGCTGGGGCGCGATGGTCCTCGGCTCCGTCGCGGCCGATGTCGCGGAAGCTGAGGTTCGAACGTTGGAAGGCCGCGTCGATCAGGCCACCCTGGTGTCGTTGCCGAGAAGCCTCGGACTGACCGGCCAGCAGGCGTTGCTGGGCTTCGCCGACCGCCCGACGCAGGACGACGTCTTCAGTGTCCTCTACGACCAGCAGGGCAACGCGATCACCCCCTCCTACCCAGTCGCTCCCAGGGTCACGATCGCCAAGGGAACCGATCCAACCGGAGGTCGATGGCACCTCTTCATCAACTACTGCAATACGGGGACGGGGGTCGGGTTCATGGGCGACAACGTCGGGGGCAGCATCGGGTGCGGCGGCTTGGAACCCTTGCACGGCGTCGTGGGCGATGCGACCGTCGGCGGAGGCAACCAAGACCTGTGGGTCGAAGCACGATGGGTCTCCCGGGACGTCGCTCGCGTGGTCTTCCGCTCGGTCGGCGGGTTCGTCGCTGAAGGCGATCTGTACCCGATCCAGGACTCGTCGCTCGGCATCCCGCAGTTCGCGATCGTCTTCATCTCTCTCGATCAGCCGTACCCACAGCAGAACGGCACGCTCGTCGCCTACGGCGCAGACGGTAAGGAGCTGGCCGAGCAGTTCATCGACTTCCCGGGTCCGGTTGTGCACAAGGGACCCACGCCGGAGATCGACGAGGCATGGACGATCCTGCGCACAGCACGCTTCGCCCTGGAGGACCTCGCCGCCGAGCCCACGGGCCCGCTCACCTTCGAAGGCCTCGACGTAGGGCGCGCCCGGGCGGCGATCCCGAAGGTCGCCTGGAACGACGCGCAGGCCGCGGTCCCGGGCGAGGTCAGTCTGCGTGCTGTCCAGACCGACCGGCTGGTGATCGCCTCTGCCGCGACCACGGGCGAGACGTATTGCGTCGCGATCGAACTCGACGGCTGGGGTCTCTCGTTCCGCTACGGAACCCAGGATGCACGATCGCCCGCCTCTTGCACCGACGGGTGGGGTCCCGGGGACGGCAGCTAAGGAGGACGGGACGGCAGCCTGACCGGCTCTTCGCCCGGGAACCTCGGATCGTTGGTTCGAGGCGTGTCCAGCGCCGAACGTTTGCCCGACACCGCTATGAGAGCAGGCCCTGGCGCGTCTGAGGAGCGATGAGCCAGGGCACGGGTATCGTCCGCACCGTCGTGGCGGATCGGACCGATCTCGAGGACCTCTACGTGCGGCTCATGCCGGGCGCCGTCCGGGTCGCCGCCCTGATCACGGGCGACGCCGACCTGGCCCAGGACATCGCGCAGGACGCCTTCCTGCGCTCGGTGGGCCGCTTCCGGCACCTTCGGCAACCCGAGGCGTTCGAGGCGTACCTGCGCCGCGCGGTCGTGAACGCCTGCACGTCGCACTTCCGCCGCCGCACGGTCGAGGCGGCGTACCTGCGAGGCCAGGCTCGGGGTACGGCGTCGGTCGACGAGCCGAACCACGGCCGGCGCGACGAGCTCCGAACGGCGCTCTCGGCCCTGCCGGCGCGTCAGCGGGCCGCCGTGGTGCTCCGCTACTACGCCGACCTGTCCGAACAGCAGGCGGGCGAGGCGCTCGGCTGCTCCGCTGCGGCCGTCCGGTCGATGGTCGCCCGGGCGATGGAGACGCTCCGCGAACGGATCCCGAGGAGTGAGGACACGTGAACGATCTCGAACGCGACCTGCGAGAGGTGCTCCACGAGGACGCGCGAAGCGTCCCGACGCCGATCTCGGCGCCCGAAGGGCTCCGGCGGTCCGTCCGTCGCCGGCAGGCGGTGTTCGGAGGGCTTGTCGGGCTCTCGGCGCTCGCGATCGTCGCCGCGGTCGTGGCGGGCTCGATGCTCCTCCCGGTCAGGAACAGCCGGCCGGCCGGCGAGGGGCCGGTGACGACCGGCACGCTCAACGGGATCACGATCACCTACCCGCAGGCATGGAGCCTGATCGACCCGGACAAGGCGGGGCTCAACGGATCCGCTTCGATGGCGGAGGTCCCGCTCCCGCGAATCATGCTCGCGCTGGCGCCGACCGATCCCGGAGAGACGTTCGGCTGCCCGGGCCGGGCTGGTGACGGCGAAGCCGCTTCCCTTCTCATGACGATCCAGGAGGAGCCACTCGCACTCAGCGGCCCGGCGAGTAATGCGTGGCCGGTCGAACTCGAGCGGCTGAACGTCGACGCGTCCGAATCGGCCTGCTACCCGGGATGGGAGTTCCTCCGCGCCGGATGGACTGCGTCGGGTCGAACCTTCGAGGCTCGGGTCGGTCTCGCGCCGGAGGCGAGCGGGGACGAACGCGAGGCGCTGTTCGCGGCGTTCGACTCGATGACGTTCGCTCCGACGACCGCGGGACCGACCTCCGTGGTCCTCGCGACGGGAACGGCCGGCGGCGAGGACTGGGAGCTGATCGCGACCCGGCAGAGCGACGGGCTGAGCCTCTCCCTCGACGCCGAGACCTTCGGCACAGGCTCGGGCGGGTACCACGACGCGATGGAGGCCATCCACCTGACCACGCACGTGTTCGGGAGCGGCGAGCAGGCCAAGCGCGTCGTCTTCGGCGCGATCCCCGCCGACGCCGTCAGGCTCGTCGGGACCGATGCGGCGTTCGAGCAGAACGACGTCGCCATCCTCGACGTGCCGGAAGAGATCGATCCCGACCTGAACGCGTTCGTCGTCACGATGGACCCAGACCTCGTCATGGCCTTCGAGGCCCTCGACGAGCAGGGCCGCGTCGTCGCCGACGGCAGCGTGGGACCCGAGTCCGGTGAGCCCGGATCGCCAGGCGAAGCCCTGCTCGAGGACGGCCGCCACTTCGGGTACGTGCGCTCCGTCGACGTCGACGCGCGCACGATCGAGTTCGACCTCGCGTACTTCCTCTCCGGCGAGGAGGCCAACGCCGCGTACCAGGCGGGAGGCGGCACGGGTTCGGTGCCGAACGACCACTTCGTCGTCAACGACAACCCGAAACTCCGAACCCTGCCGCTTGCGCCCGACGTGAGGCTGCGCCTGCTCGACTGGAACCACTGTTGCGAGACGTTCTTCGACGGCGACCTCGCGCTCTTCGGGCAGGCGATCGAGGAGCAGGGAGACGTGACGGACGGGGAACTGATCTACCGCGGGCAGAGCCAGTGGTGGATCACGGTCGAGAACCGGGTCGTGACCGAGATCGAGGAGCAGTACTCGCCCTAGAGCCCGCTCGACCCTGCCGAGGGGTGCTGCTGGTCCCGGCTCCTTCCGGCGCGCTTTGCCGATACCTCGTGGACCCCTCCTGCGTCTTCCCTAGTGTGGACGCCATTGTGACCGAGGACGGGCAACAGGCTCACGCACCCGCTGGCGGCGTGCTCGCCGACCTGTACGAGCGGCACGCTCCGGCCGCGGGCAGGCTCGCCTACCTGCTGACCGGTGACCGGGTGCTCGCCGAGGACCTGGTGCAAGAGGCGTTCGTGCGGGTGGTGGGCCGGTTCCGGCATCTTCGGGTTCCCGATGCGTTCGAGGCCTACCTGCGCCGCACGATCGTGAACCTCCACACCTCCCAGCTCCGTCGTCGGCGGCTCGAGCGCGCGTACCTCGAACGCGAGGGCCGGGCGGAAGCCTCGACCACGGACCCCGACGTCGACGCTCGCGAGGAGCTCTGGCGGGCGGTGCTCGCCCTGGCGCCTCGGCAACGGGCCGCCGTCGTCCTCCGTTTCTACGAGGACCTCTCCGAACGGGAGACGGCGGATGCGCTCGGCTGCTCCCCCTCGGCTGCCAAGTCACTCGTCGCCCGAGCGATGCAGACGCTCCGGGCCCGGATCGAAAGCGAGACCGCGTGAACGACCTCGAGCGTGACCTACGAGAGCTGCTGGAGAGTAAGGCCGGGGACGCTGCGCCGACGACCGCGCCGAGCCCACGCGTCCTGCGGCGGGCGCGTCGGCGTCAGGTCGGCACCGTCATCACGACGTTGGTGGTCGTAACGGCCGTGATCGTCGGCTCGGTGGCCGCTCTCCAGACCGTCCTGCGGAAGGACCCGTCGACCCCGCAGCCCGCAACCCCCCCGGTCCTCCCCGAGGCGCCCCCCGGCTACTCGAGCGCCGCGCTGCCCTTCGCCTCGATCGCGTACCCACACGATTGGTACCTGCTCGACACCTCCCCGCTCGTGCCGCTCGGTGTTGCGCAACCGTTCGCCGTCCCTTCGGGGCCCATCCTGCAGCTCGCGAACTTCGACCCCGATCTTCCGCACTCCCCGCGGTGCATGGTGGACCCGGATGCCCTGCCACGCGACGGCGTCTTGCTGACGATCGGGGTCATGACGGCCGACGAAGCCGCGATCTCCAACGAGCCGAGTGGCCCCTGGCCGGTCGACCTGATCCCACTCCCGTCCAACCAAGACCCCGTCTGCGTCGGCGGACCTCGACCGAGGATCGCAACGTGGACCGCCCCGTCGGGTCTCATCTACTGGGCGAACGCCGGCCACGGGGCCGACGCGAGCGAGGCCGACATCCGCAAGATGGAGCAGGCCTTCGCGAGCTTGGCGTTCCCCCCAACGGAACAACCGCAGATGTCGCGGATGGCCGCGTTCCAGGGACAGGGAACGCCCCGCGTCGTCCTCGGTACCGGGCAGATCGGCTCACAGTTCGCAACGATCGTCGCGTACGTCGAGCTCAACAAGAGCCTCCTCGTCGGCGTCTCCTCGAGCGGAGACGAAGGCGATTGCTGCCTCGGCGGCGCGTTCGCTCCTCACTCCGGAAGCACCGACGAGCCCGTCTCGAGCACGATCAACCTGACGCCGGACGGGACACTCGTCTACGGCGTCATCTCCCCCGACGTCGCTCGAGCCGAGCTTCGGGCTTCTACGGGTGACGCTCTTCCGGTCACGACCGTGAGCCTTCCGCCCAGCATGGGCTTCGATGATCGCGTCGTGTGGGGCATCGCCCCCGGTGCCGACGACCGCGCAACGATCGTGGGCTACGACGTGGACGGCAACACCTTGGGCAACCCGATCCTCCCCGCCGGGCCGCGCGTGGTGATCGGCAGCGGGGACGATCCGGACGGCGGGCCGTGGACCCTGTACCTCGAGCCGACGACGGATGGCGTCGGGCTCGGATTCGGGTTCGAGGGCGCCGGCGGGGGCGGTTGCTGCCTGAAGCCATTGATGACCGACTTCCGGCTCGACGGATGGGGCTCGGGAGGCGGCCAACCGAGCGACATCACGGCGCTCGCGTCCGACGCCGTGACTCGCGTCGTCTTCGAGCCGGCCAACGGCGATCCGATCGAAGGCGCGCTGTACCCGGTGCCGGACGAGTCGCTCCGGGTTCCCCAGGTCGCTCTCGTCATCGTGCCGTCTGAGGTGCAGCTCGAGGGCGACCTCGTCGGCTACGACGCCGAAGGGCACGAGCTCGGACGCGAGTTCGTCGGCGAGACCGGCGAACCCGCTGGTCCGACGGCCGAGATCGACGCCGTCTGGAACCTCCTCCGCGGCGCTCGCGATGCGGTCCAGCGGTGGGCCGGGCATCACGGCGACTCGTTCGAGACCTTCACCCTGGTCGAGGCCGTCAGTTCGGTCCCGGACGTGCCTTGGAATGCATCGGGCGTCGGGAAACCCGTCCCGAACGAGGTCAGTATCCGCGGCGTCGCGCCCGCGGGTGGTTCGGAACTGACCGGCTGGTCGGGGTGGGACCTGGTCCTCGTCTCGATCACGCCGGATCTCGGTCAGACCTATTGCATCGCCGTGAACATCGATGAGAACGGCGGGGGTAACTTCCGCTACGGGACACAGGACGCGGCGACGTATGAGGACTGCCGCGGAGGGTGGTCCGAACTCGGCGGGTAGCTACTGGTTCTCGCCGTGGAAGATCTCGGAGACGCTGCTCTCCTCGAACACGGCTCGGAGCGCGTCGGCGATCAGCGGCGCGATCGAGAGGACCTTCAGCTTGCCGAACCGCTTCTCGTCCGGGATCGGCATCGTGTTCGTCACGACGACCTCGGTGATCGGTGCCTCCTCGAGGTTCTGCACGGCCTTGCCCGAGAGCACCGGGTGGGTGGCGGCCGCGTAGATCGGGCCGGCCCCCTGCTGGGCGAGCGCGGTGGCCCCCTTGGCGACGGTGCTCGCCGTGTCGATCATGTCGTCCACGAGGATGCACGGGCGGCCCTTCACCTCACCGACGACCGCCATCTCCTCGATCTTGTGCGCCTCCTTGCGCGATCGGCGCTTATACAGGAACGCGAGGTCGGCGTGCAGGTAC